>DASVDU010000144.1:0-51957 GCA_036380915.1 Hyphomicrobiaceae bacterium
AAGCTGTCGGTCCGACGACGGATGATCGATAGCGTCGGACTGACCGCGCCCGCTTATAAGGCAATCAGCCCGGCGTTGAGGAAGCCTTCAAGAAGCTGGTTAACCGCTGGTGCCGTGCCGCTTCGTTCGCGGATCGACCGTGTCCGGAGCGTCTTCGGATCAGAGCCACAGCACCTTCCGCCGCAGCTCGAAGTCCTCGCTGAGCGCCTGGGAGGGGCCGGTATGGATCACTCTTCCGCGCTCGAGCGCAACGGTCCGGTCGGACAGCGCCAATGCTAGATCGAGGTGGTGGTCGACGATGACGATCGAGATCTGATGGCGCAGGCTGTCGAAGGATTCGAACAGCTCCTCGATGACAGCAGGAGCCAGCCCTTCGAACGGCTCGTCCAGCAGCAGGACACGTGTGTCGCCGATGAGCGCGCGGGCCACCGCAACCATCTGCTGCTCGCCGCCCGAGAGATAGTCCGCCGGCGTGCGCCAGCGGTCCTTGATCCGGGGAAAGAAGGTGAAGATCTTTTCCTCGTCCCAGAAGGTGCCCGCGCCGTTGCGGCGCTTGAGCCGGCCCAGCTCCATGTTTTCCGCCACCGTCATGCCGGCGAACAGGCCGCGGCCCTGCGGGACATACGAGATTCCGCGCCGTGTGATCACGGCCGATGGCTGGCCGGCGAGCTCCTCTCCGCCGAGCCGGATGGAGCCGCGCCTCGGCGGGGTAATCCCAACGATGCTCTTGAGCAGCGTCGACTTGCCGGCACCGTTCCGCCCGAGCAGTGCCACGATTTCGTTCTCGCGTACGCTGAACGAGACGGAGCGCAGGACGTGGCTCTTGCCGTAGAACGTGTCGACCCCTTCAAGCGTCAGAAGAGGCTCGTCCTTGGCGGAGGTCGCCCGGTGCTTCTCGCTGAGCGCGTGTGCGCCGGAGCCGATGTAGACCTCCTGCACACGCTGCGAGTTGCGCGCATCATCGACGCTGCCGTCGACCAGCACCTGTCCCTCGTTCATCACCGTGACAGCATCGGCGATCTGGAAAACGCGATCGATATCATGCTCGACCAGCAGCACGGGGATATCGGCGGAGATGCGTTTGATCAGATTGCCGACCCGCTCCCGTTCGGCCGCAGCGAGCCCTGCCAGCGGCTCGTCGAGGAGGAGAACGCGTGGTTTCGTCGCCAGCGCGAGAGACATGTCGAGCAGGCGCTGACCGCCGTAAGACAGCGAGCCCGCTTCGGCCCGCTCGACGCCTTTGAGGCCCATCGTCCGCAAAATTTCGGCCGTCTCGGCGTTGACATCGGCAAGGTCGAGCGCGGCCGTCCAGACGTCGAAGCGATGGGGCGAGCGCGCTTGGACCGCCAGCCGGACGTTCTCCTCGACGCTCAAGGCCGGGAAGAGATTGGTGATCTGGAAGGAGCGGCCGATGCCGGCCTGGGTCAGTGCCTCCGGGCTCAGCCGCGAAACGTCCCTGTCGGCGAGCTTGATCTGGCCGGCATCGGGTGGAAAGAGACCGGAAATGACATTGAACGCCGTTGTCTTGCCGGCGCCGTTCGGGCCGATCAGCGCGTGCAATGTCCGGTCCCGGAGAGCAAAGCTGGCGCCTTGAACGGCCTTGATGCCGCCGAAGCTCTTGGCGATGGCATTGACGACAAGGATTGTGCCAGCCGTGTGGGTCGCAGGCTTCAGAAAATTCGGCAGGTCGATCTCGCCGGCCTGGCGGCCCGCCATCGCCGCGTCCTCAACCAGCTTCGGGCGGAAAGGCGCCGTCAGCCGCTCGTAGACACCCACAAGACCCTCGGGCGAGAAGACGACGAACCCAACGAACATCAAGCCGAAATAGAGAAGCCAGTTGGGCGTGATGCTGGAGAGGAAGTCGCGGAATATAACGTAGAACAAGGCACCGAGTGCAGGCCCGAGAAAGCTCCGCATTCCGCCGATCACGACCATGGCGAGCAGCTCGCCCGAAAACGCGATCGAAATGGGCTCAGCCGAGGTCATCCTGTTGTTGAACAGCAGCAGCATGCCGGCCAGTCCGGTCAGCGTCGCGGAGGCGACGAACGCAAGGAGCTTGTAGCGATCTGTTGGATAACCGATGAAGCGGGCGCGCTGCTCGTTCTCACGGATCGCGACGAGCACGTGACCGACCGGTGAGCGATGGAATCGCCAGAGGGCATACAGCACGCCGAATCCGATCAGTGCCATGAGAACGTAGTAGTTCGTCGCATTCTCGAAATCGATGCCGAACGCCTGCGGGCGCCGGATGCCGCCGAGGCCATCCTCTCCGCCGGTCACGGACGTCCAGCGGAAGGCGACGGCGTAGAGCATGGCCGAGAGTGCCAGCGTCAGCAGCGCGAAATAGACGCCGCGCCGGCGCAGGATGAGAAACCCGAAGCCTGCCGAAACGGCAACGATCACCGCCAGTCCGAGCAGGATCGGCAGGATGAAGGCATCCGGAAAGAGATTCCGCTGCGCAAGGCCTGCGGCGTAAGCGGCAAGTCCGAACCAGGCACCGTGGCCGAAGGAAACGAGGCCGGTATGCCCGACGAGGATGTTCAATGCCATGCAGGCGATCGCGAATATGACGACTTCCGACGCCGACGTTATTCCGAGCCCGATGGCGGAGAGGACGAACGGCAGCAATATCAGGGCGGCAGCGGTGATGACGAGCGGTTTCCGGTCGAGCTTCATGGCCGTCGCTCACTCGAATTTCTGAATTCGCTCGCCGAACAGACCCCTCGGTCTGAACAGGAGGACGAGCAGCATCATGAAATAGATGACGGCGGTCGAAGCCTGCGCGTAGCCGAAGGCAATGGTCATGCCCTTCACCAGGCCGACCAGCAACGCCGCGACGATCACGCCCCAGAATGAGCCGAGCCCCCCGATCACCACGACGACGAAGGCTGGCGTTATGATCTCCTGCCCCATAGCCGGATGGATGGAGTAGATGGGCGCCAGCAGAACGCCCGCAAGCGCGGCAAGACCAATACCGAGCGCCGCGACCGCCGCCATATAGGGCTGCAGCGAAATACCGAGCGCGCCCACCATATCCGGGTTCTGGACACCGGCCCGGACCACGCGGCCGAATGCTGTCTTGTTGAGCAGCAGCCACAACCCGATCACGCAGACGGCCGCGACTCCGAGCAGGAGGGTCCGGTAATAAGAGTAGATGAAGTCACCGACGATGATCGGCCCCCGAAGCGCCTGCGGCAGGCCAAAGGACATCGGCGGCGCGCCGAAGATCATGCGCAAGCTCTGCTCCGCCACCATGGCGAGGCCGAAGGTGAGGAGCAGCGAGAGAATAGGATCGCTTCGGTAGAAGCGCCGGAACAGAAAGCGCTCGATCAAAATGCCAAGCAGCGCGACGGCGATCGGAGAGACCACCAGCGCCCCGCTGAAGCCGAGGTGAGGGGCGATTACCACGGTCAAATAGGCGCCGATCGCATAAAACGCGCCGTGCGCCAGATTGATGATGCCCCCGAGCGAGAAAATGAGGGACAGCCCGAGCGCGATCAAAAGGTAATAGACGCCGTCGAGCAGGCCGTTGAGGACCTGCTGGGCAAAGAGTGTCGCGGACACTTGGAAGTGGCTCCTGAAAGTCCAGGCACTGCCCCCTCTCCCCGAGCCGGGGAGAGGGGGCAGTGCTGCCGGCTATGCGGACATGTTGCAGACGTTCTCTTCCTTGGTCGCCGCGATGACCTCGAGGTCCTCATCCGGCCCTGGCGTCGGCGGTCCGGGCTTGTAGATGTCCCACTGATTCTTGATTTCGGAGGCCTTCAGCGCCTCGACGGCATACATTTCATGCATCAGCTGATGATCGTACGCCCGGAAATAACCCTCGCGCGTTTTCAGCAGATCGAATTTCGCTCCCTTTTCCCAATGCTCGATCAGCTTCGGCGCCTCGATCGATTTGATCTCGTTCATCGACTTGGCAAGGATGTGCATGGCCACGTAGTCGCCCCACGCCTGGTTGTCGGGCGGGCGGCCGTACTTCTTCGTGAAGGCGGCGACGAAGGCCTTCGACCCTGGCGTGTCGACGAGGTGATGCCAGACCAGTGGCCACGTGCCGAAGAAATTGCCCTGTCCGGCGCCCCAGGCGACGGCTGTATCGAAGCCAAATCCCGCAACCGGGAAATCAAGGCCGAATTCCGAAAACTGCTTCAGGAAGTTCGTGATCTGGACGCCCGCCAGGTTCGATACGACGAGATCCGGCTTGGCATCGCGGATCTTGACCAGGAAGGCCGAGAAGTCCGCAGCATCGGTCGGGACCAGCTCATCGGCTGCGAATTCGCCCCCATTGGCTTCCATGAATCGTTTTGCGACTCGCAGCAGGTCGTGGCCGAACGCGTAGTCCGCCGTCAGCGAGTACCACTTCTTGCCCTTCACCATGTTCTGGGCCAGGAGCGCGCGCCCGACCGTTTTCACGTACATCGAGTTCTGACTCTCGACGTGGAACATGTACTTGTTGCAGTTCGAGCCGCGCAGCGCGTCGGAGTTGGCGCCGGTATTGACGAACAGGTTCTTGGTCCGCTGGGCGACCTGGGCGATGGTGAGGGCAGAGGCCGAGGAGATCTCGCCGACGATGCAGGCGACCTGATCGCGCTCGATCATGCGTTCGGCTTTCGTTGAAGCCGTCTGCGGATTAACCGAGTCCTCCTTCAAGAGCTCAATTTTCCGGCCGAGCACGCCGCCTTTGCCGTTGATTTCCTCTACGGCGAGATCTGCTGCCTGGACGGCGAACTCCCCGAGCGTTCCGAGAAAGCCGGTGCGTGGGGTCAGGTGGCCGATCTTAATGACATCGGACTGCGCTTTCGAAATGGCCGGGAACCCCAGAACACCGGCAGCCGCTGCACCGGCCGCCCCTTTCAGTACGCTGCGGCGCGACAGCTTTCGCTTGATGGACATCCGTTTCCTCCTGAATCTGTTGCCGGCTTGTTCTGCCGGTCAGCAGCCATGCCCGGAGCGGCGGGTTGGCTCACACGAGCTATTGGGCCCCGTCCGAGCATGGCGCAATTAGCGTGATCCAGGCGTGAAGGCTTGTCCAGAGGCTTTCTGAGTTAGCTGATTATCATTATCCTGTGCGAGGCAGCTGGTGCCGTTCGTCCGCCACTTCGAGGCCAAGGCTCCTTGCTTCCAGCGAAGGCGGACTGGGACGGTGCATGGGTCCGGCCAGGAGCGGGCGGCCGATGTAGCCGTCGAGCTCTCCGCCCCACCACAGCCGCAATGGCTCCACGAAGCTTACCTGCCGGCGGCCCGTCTCACAATCGAAGTAGCAGGGGTGATACTTCCACAGCCGCCATGCGGTCAGGTAGCGGATGCGCGTCAGGCGCACCCAGCCGATCACGGCGCGTACGCCCGGCAGCTTTTTGAGCCAGGCAACGAGCCTCCGATGCCAAGTGCCGAATGTTTTCCAATACCAAACGCCGAATATGAGATCCGCGGTGCGGATCCAGAGCTTGCGGACGACGGGGACGAGGAATGCGATCGGAAAAATGACCAGCACCGTGTGCAGGTAGACCTGGCTCGCGATGAGCGCCGCCACGATCACCAGCTTCCAGAGAAGCGGAAGATTTTGCCATCTGGTCTTGACGGAGTTGATGGTGGCCCTGAGCTTGCCGCGCCAGCCGCGCGCCTTTTGAACGGCGTCCTCGCTGAGCACCACGCTGGCAGCATAGCCGAGGCCGATGCCGCCTATGACGTTGGCAATGCGGGTCGCCCGACGCCAGCCGACGCCCTTGGCGATTAACCCGAGCAGGCCGCCGAAGAGGCGGAATAGGCCGTTGATGATAAAAGCAAACCCGTTCCAGAACACCCGCGCAGCTGCCGCCAGTGCCTCCTGCCCGGTAATAGTGCCGATGGCAATGAAGGCCAGCACGGCGATCAGCGCAAAGCTGAGATACCAGCCGATGCCGTCCTTTCGCTCTGTCGAAGGCCTTTCGTCCGCCACGACCCTCCCCCTCGAAGTCGCCGCCATTGTTTGTGGTAGGAGGGGTTTTTGCCGAAAATGCGGGCGTGGGCCAGCCTTTCGTCGCATCGCTCAACAGCGCGACGAGTCAGCTTTTGGCGAGATGACGGATGAACGCGTGCAGGCCTGCACGTCTCAGGCCTTGGGCAGTGAAGCGATCTCTTCCAGAAAACCTACCAGGTTTTCCGTCATGTGGTGAACATGCTCCGGCGGCTCGCGCCACTCACGGATCTTGAGCTGGATCGGATGATCGTAATAGCTCGAGTGCACGAGCACCGTCGTCATGCCGAGCGCGTGCGGCGCCTCGAGGTTCTGCGGCATGTCCTCGAACATGGCGGCTGTCTGCGGCTCCACCCCGTGGCGACGGGCCATGCGATCGAAGGCGTCCGGGCTCGGCTTCGGCACGTACTCGCAGGCGGCGATGTCGCAGATGTCCTCGAAGAGGTGCAGCACGCCGAGTTTCCCGGCCACGCGCTCCGCATGGCGGCGGGAGCCGTTCGTGAAGATCAGACGCCGCCCTGGGAGCTTCTCGATCGCCGCAGCCAGCTCCGGAAGCTCAGGCACTGCGGACAGATCGATGTCGTGCACGTAGTCGAGAAACGGCTTTGGATCGAGCTTGTGAACGGCCATCAGGCCGCAGAGGGTAGTCCCATACTGCCGGTAATAGCTCTTCTGCAGGTGCCGCGCGTATTCGAAGGGAACGCCGAGGTACTGTGCAATGTACTCGCCCATGCGCCGGTCCACCTGGGCGAACAGGTTGCATTCGGCCGGATAGAGCGTGTTGTCGAGATCGAAGATCCACGTGCTTGTCGTCTCGAATCCGCGCCGGCGCGCGGCAGGCATCACTGCCGCTCCAGCCTTACGGGCGGCTTCGGGTGACGTGGCGTTCATGACAGCGCAGGTTCCTCCGAGGTCCCGACCAGGGTGCCGACCCCGTGCTCGGTAAACAGCTCCAGCAGCACGCAGTGCGGCACCCGGCCATCGATGATGACGACCGCCTCGACCCCGGCCTCGACCACCTCGATGCAGCCCTCGATCTTGGGGATCATGCCGCCGGTGATGGTGCCGTTGCGGATCAGCTCGCGTGCCTTGGCGACCGAAAGCTCGGGAATGAGCTTCTTGTCCTTGTCGAGCACGCCCTCGACATCCGTCAGCAGCAGGAGGCGCTTCGCCTTCATCTTCGCGGCCAGCGCGCTGGCGAAGGTGTCCGCGTTGATGTTGAGCGTTTGGCCGTCGCGGCTGACGCCAACCGGGGCGATCACGGGAATAAGGTCGGAATTCGAGATCACCTCGACGATATGGGGATTGACCTCCTCCGGGTCACCCACATACCCGATGTCGACCGCCTTCATGATGTTCGATTCCGGATCGGGCATCTCCGTGATCCGGCGGGCGATCATCAGGTTGGCATCCTTGCCGCAGATGCCGACGGCCTTGCCGCCCTGCCGGTTGATCGCCGATACGATCTCCTTGTTGATGGCGCCTGCGAGCACCATCTCGACCACCTCGACGGTCGGCTTGTCCGTTACGCGAAGCCCGTTGATGAACTCCGATTTGATCTCGAGCTTCTTCAGCATCGCCGCGATTTGCGGGCCTCCGCCGTGCACCACGATGGGATTCACGCCTGAGAGCTTGAGGTAGACGATGTCCTGCGCAAAGGCGTCGGCCAGAGCGGCATCGCCCATGGCATGGCCGCCGAACTTGATGACCACGGTTTGATTGTCGTAGCGCTGCAGGTAAGGCAGCGCCTCCGCCAGAATCTGCGCCTTGGAATGAGCCGAAACGGCGCCGTGCGCGCCTGGGACTTGCACTTTGTCGGTCCTGCCAGCCATGTCGTCGTTCCCTTGCCCCTGGGCGAGTGCAGTTATAGCGGCTCGGCGCTGCCCCTCAATGGAATTCCCCCACAATCCTGGGATGCGGAGCCGCGGATGCTGCACCGGCGAGGCCGGCATGAGAAGTTGGGACAGCCGGATACGTGCAGACGGGAGCCCGATCGGTTAAGCTTCGCCACGAGTCGAGCAGATTTAGCTGCCATTGACGTGGGGCGGCTCCAGTCCGAAGGACGAGCCGAAGGGGAGCACGAATGTCGCAGTCGTACGCCGAAGCTCTGAGCTGGGTGCCGAAATCGCGCGGCCTGGCGACGACGCTTGCGCGCGCGTTCGACTATGCCGCGAGCCAATCGCATAAATCCGTGCTCCTGGAGCATCTGCTCCTGGCCCTGATCTCCGATGCCGATGCGTCAGCGGTGCTGCAGGCATGCCGGGTCGACCTCAACCGGCTCGATAGCGATGTGACGAATTATCTGGCGGGGGTCGACGAACGCCTCTCGCCGGGCGACACCTCGGCTCCGGTCGCCTCTCCCGAGCTCCTGCGCATCGTCGAGTATGCCTCGGCCGCTGCTCGTCAGAGCCGCCGGCGCGAGGTCAACGGCGCCATCGTGCTGGCTGCAATCGTCGGCGATGGGCGCAGCCCTGCGGCCAGCATGCTGCGAGAGCAAGGGCTGACGTTCGAGGAAGCCATCAAGGCGCTGCAGAAAGCGAATGCTGCGGCACGCGAGCCGGGGACCCGGCCGGCATCGGTTTCCGCTCCGCGCCCGAGGCCTGCAGCCCCACCTCCGCAGGCGGCTCCTGCAGCGCCCTCGTACCCGGACGAGCAGGCTGCAGCCGACCCGCACCTGTCACCGCAGCAGCCGGGGCCTCGGCTTTCGCATCCGGAACAGCATCCAGACCGGGATCGGCCTGCCGCAGCATCTGCTGTGAATGGAGTGGCCGGGGGGCAGACGACCGAAGAAATCCTTGCTGCGGCGCGCCGTCGGGTCGGCTCAGGACTGACTGGCGGCCAACCGGGCGCAAAGCCGGAAACTCAGGATGCGCCTCGGCAGCAGCCTGAACGTCATCCGGCCGATGATGTCGCTCATCAAGAGCAGCCCGAGGATGAGAGAGACGATGCTATCGCCTCGCAAGAGCATAGTGCGGGTCCACCGCCCGGCGAGGATCGGCATCTTGTGCCGCCCCAGCCGCAGCCCCCGGGCCGACCCCAGGGGCCAATGCGGCCACACGCTGCGCCGCAGCCGGCGGATTACTCGCGATCGTATCCACCCCCCGGTTTCGGCCAAAACGCCCCGGCGGAGGATTTAGGCACGCAGGCCCCGCAGCCACGGCGCTCGGATGCTCCATCCCGCACCACGCCTCCTCCTCGTGGGGCGCCTGCGCCGGAATACGGGCCGACGCTCGATTGGCCGCGACCGGCACCGTCACCTCAGGATAGCTACTATCGTCCGCACCGCCCCGACACCGACGACACGGAGCAGGTGCGACGGCAGCCTACTGCGCACCCACAGCAGGAACGATTTCATCCGCCACCTCCGCCGCCACCCCATTTTCCGGGCCATCCAGCAGCCGGGCCATCGCGGCCCGGGCGTGCGCCTTGGCCCGAGCCACCAGCTCCAGCGTATCCACAGCAGGGCACATATGGATCGCCGCAACCGGCTGCGGCGCGGGCTCAGCCTGAGCTGAGGGGCAGGGCTCCGAACGCGGATGAGGCCCCGGCTACACAGGTTTTCGCGGGGCAGCTCGTCGAGAACATCCCGCGCACGATGACCGTCGGCGTGCCGGAGCTGGTCGAGGTCAGCATCGCCAAGGCCGAGTTGGCAGGTCTTGCCGAGAAGCTGCAGGGGTCCGGCGCAGCCTACCGGCACGACATCGTGGTCACCAAAGCGATGTCAGTGCGCCTGCGTGCGCCGGAAGGCGGCTTTTGGATCGAGACGGCGTCCCCGGAAACACAGTGGATCGAGAATTCGCTCGGCTTGCTTTCGGACGACTACGCGAGCTGGCGCTGGACGGTGACGCCGCAGCGGCGCGGCCGTGCACGGCTGCAGCTCATCGTCTCGGCGCGTACGGTCGGCGCAGACGGCCTGGCTGCCGAGACCGCGCTGCCCGACCAGGTCATCGAGGTGAAGATCCGCGCGAACTACGGGCGCACGGCTGTTCAGTGGGGTGGTTGGATCGCGGCGGCGGTCCTGGGCGGCATTTTTGCCAAGTTCGGCGAAGGGCTTTTGAGTTTCGGCGGCACAGTGCTGAGCCTGCTCGGGATACTTTGAACCGCAGCCTTGATCGTCAGCCGCTGCTCTGAGTGAGGCAAAGCTCGGCGATCCTGGCGCGAAGGACGTCGATGCCGACGCCCTTGGCTGCCGATGTAACGATCACCTCCGGATAGGCGGCCGGATGTGCGGTGAGCGCGAGCTTGGTCGCCGCAACGACTTTCTCCAGCTCGCTGCGGCTCGGCTTGTCCGCTTTGGTCAGCACAACTTGATATGAGACGGCCGCTTCGTCGAGGAGCCGCATGGTCTCGCGGTCTGGTGGCTTGAGGCCGTGCCGCGAGTCGATCAGCAGGAATACGCGCTTCAGCGTCGGGCGGCCGCGCAGATAGTCACGAACGAGACCGATCCAGGCCTTGACCTTCTCCTTTGGTGCGCGAGCGAAGCCGTATCCCGGCATATCGACGAGATAGAGCGGGACGTCGGCTGTTGCGAAGAAGTTCAGCTCCTGCGTGCGGCCGGGTGTATTCGACGTGCGTGCCAGTCCGTGCTGCCCGACGAGCGCGTTGATGAGGCTCGACTTCCCGACGTTCGAGCGGCCGGCAAAGGCGATCTCAGGGCGGTCTGCGTCAGGCAGGAACTCCAGAGAGGGCACGCCCCGCACGAAGCCCCAAGGGCGGCCGAAGAGCGCTGCGCCAGTGGCGAGCCATTCCTGGGTCACCGCTTCGCTGGTCTGGAATTCGGCCTCTGATCCGTGCGGTGGGTTCGTTCCCATAACCAGCTTGAATAGAGCTTCGGCAAGGTGAGGAGCTGATTATCGCTTCGCCTTCCGCTTCTTCGGCTCCGCTTTCGGGGCCTCGGCTGCGCCCTCGGTCGGCGACTCAGAGCCATCCGCTGCGGCATCGGCTTCGGTTTTCTCGGTCTCGCTGGCTTTCTCCTTGGCCTTTGGCGCCGATTGAGCCGGCGTCTTCTTTTCGACAGCCTTCGTTCCGGAAACGAGACCGACGACCGGTGCGAAGTTGCGCTTCAGGTTGGCGAGGATCGGGACCTCCACGCCCTGGCGCTTCATAATCAGCCATTGCTGGCCCAGTGAGAGGATGTTGTTCCACGCCCAGTAGATCACGAGACCCGCCGGGAACGCCGCCAGCAGGAACGTGAACACCACCGGCATCAGATTGAAGATCTTCTGCTGGATGGGATCGGGCTGCTGCGGATTGAGCTGCATCTGCAGCCACATCGTGATGCCCATGATGATGGGCCAGGCGCCGATGTGCAGGAAATCCGGCACCGCGAACGGCAGCAGGCCGAACAGGTTGAAGATCGAGGTCGGGTCGGGTGCCGAGAGATCCTTGATCCAGCCGAAGAACGGTGCATGGCGCATGTCGATGCTGACGAACAGCACCTTGTAGAGCGCGAAGAACACGGGGATCTGGATGGCAATCGGCAGGCAGCCGGCCAGCGGATTAATCTTCTCCTTCTTATAAAGCGCCATCAGCTCCTGCTGTTGGCGCATCTTGTCATCTTTGAAGCGGTCCCGGATGCGCTCCATCTCGGGCTGCAGCTTCTTCATCTTCGCCATGGACTCGTAGGACTTGTTGGCGAGCGGGAAGAAGGCAATCTTGACGATCACGGTCACCGCCAGGATCGCGAGGCCGAAGTTTCCAAGCAGTCCGTAGAGCCAGTTAAGGAGATGATAGAGTGGCTTGGTGATGAAGTAGAACCAGCCCCAATCGATCAGCAAGTCGAACTGCTTGATGTCGTACGTGGTGGCATAATCCTGCACGGTGCCGACTTCACGCGCACCGGCAAAGAACATTCCCTCGGTCTCGGACTTCCCACCGGCCGGCAACGTGACAGCCGGCAGCAGGTAATCCGCCTGGTAGGAATCGGGTTGCCCCGCGGTGCCGGCCTGGCCCGTCATACTGGCGTTGTAGGACACGCTCTGGTTTGGGATGAGCGTTGCAGCCCAGTACTTGTCCGTTATGCCGAGCCAACCGCCTTTCGCGTCAGTGACGGTCGCTCCGCCATTCGCCTTGAGCGCGTTCGCATAGGTGATCTCGTGCAGCCCGGCTTCGCCGAGCACGCCGATCAGGCCCTCGTGCAGGATATAGAAGCCTTGAACGTGCGGCGTGCCTTCGCGGCGCAGGCGCGCATAGGGATAGAGTGTAACCGGACCTCCGGTGTTGTTCTCCACCGCGTCGGTCACCTTGAACATGTACTTGTCGTCGATGGAGATGGTGCGCCGGAAGATCAGCCCCTGCTGGTTGTCCCAGACCAGCGTGATCGGATTGTTGGGCGTGAGCGGTCCGCCTTTCTCGACCTGCCAAACGGTGTCCGGCCCGGGCAGGCTCAGGTTGGTGCCGCTGGGCGCGACCCAGCCATATTCGGCAAAGTAGCTATCGGGACCTCCAGGCGGCGAGAGCAGCACGATGTTCGGGCTGTTCGGGTCGACGGTCTCCCGGTAGCGCTTCAGTACGAGATCGTCGATGCGGCCGCCCTTGAGCGCGATGGAGCCGCGCACAGACGGCGTGTCGATCTCGACGCGCGGCGATTCCGCCAGTGCCGCCTGACGCGTGGGGGCGACGGCGGGGGCAGACGGCGGCGCAACGGTGCCTGGAGCCGCGGGTTTCGCAGCCTCAGGTGCCGTCTCCGTCGGTGCCGGGCGGCCTGCCTCGTTCCGCGGCGCCTGTGGCGTGCCGAAGATCATTTGCCAGCCGAGCAGGACCGCGATCGAAAGTATAATCGCGATCAACAGGTTCTTCTGGCTCTCTTGTTCCATGGGCGTCTCGATCGGGGCCGTTCTTCAGAACGATGGCTGCTTGTGTAGGGCGTGTGTGCCGGTTTTTCGAGCCGACGGAAAGTGGCAGCAGGTCGCGCTTGCCGAGTTTTCAATTACCGGACCCGCTTGGATCTTCCCGAGCGATGTATACGCGCCAGGGCCTCTGCCAAGTCGGCCTTCAGGTCCGCATAGGCTCGCTCGGCGGCTACGGGCCGAGCGACGATGACATAGTCGAAGCCGGCGCGCGCGGAGCTCAAGAGCTCCCTGACCGCCGCCTTGAGCCGGCGCCGCACCCTGTTGCGGACGACGGCTTTGCCGACCTTCTTGCTCACGGTGAAGCCGAACCGGGGGCGTTCTCCTTCCGAGCTGCCACCTTCCGGGCTGATCGCGGCCCGCGGTTTTGCCTCGAGCACCAGGGAGGGGGTCGCCCATCTGAGACCGCCTCTGACCCTGAGAAACTCCGATCGGCGCTTGAGTGTCGTCAGCCCCACGGCTTGCTTCTGCCCATTGCAGGGTCTGCCGCAGCCAGCCGCGGGCGGCGGCCTCTGCCATCAGGCCGAGAGGCGCTTGCGGCCCTTCGCTCGCCGGCGCGCAATAACCTTTGCCCCGCCGGGTGTCATCATGCGCTTCCGGAAGCCATGGCGGCGCTTGCGAACAAGGCGACTCGGCTGGTAGGTGCGTTTCACGTTCTCTCTCCGTATCGCAGTCGATCACTGGGCTGGCCGAGCGGAGAGGGCCCGAACGGCTCAACTCGTGCGCGTCACCCGAGCGGTCACGGTTCCACCTGCTCTCGTGATCGGGAATTTGACCGCGTGCTTATAGGGGCCGGCAGGCGCCAAGTCAATTAGAGGGGAATCGCGTGCGCCCCCTCTTGGCTTTATCCTTCAAATGATTGCGAGGTGGTTCACGTCTGACCCGACGGCTGTTCCCTTTTCGGAGGGAAACGCTCACCTTCCGAGCTGCGGTGGCCGAGGCTTCCGAATCTGCGGATCTACAAATTCTCCGGTCCGCGAACGCGTATCGATGAATTCGAACACAGGACAACCGAGATTGAACCCGAGGCGTTGGCTCCCGCTCGTCCTGCTGCTGACTGCGACCGGGCTTGCCTTCGGCATGGGCTGGCACAGGCTTCTGACCTTCAAAGCCGTCGGTCTCAACTATGAAGCCCTGTCGGATTTCATCGGCGCCCACCTGGTAGTCGCTCTACTTCTCTACGTGGGGGCCTATGTAGCGGTCGTGGCCTTGTCTTTACCCGGTGGGCTCGTGATGACGGTCGCTGGTGGCCTGCTGTTCGGATGGGAGCTTGCGGCTCCCGTCACCGTGCTGTCGGCCACGATCGGGGCGAGCATCATCTTCCTGGTTGCGAAGACCTCACTGGGTGAGCCGCTGGCGGCCAAGGCGGGGCCGTGGCTCGGCAGGCTGAGAGCGGGCTTTCAGGAGAACGCGCTGAGCTACCTGCTCTTCCTACGCCTCGTGCCGCTTTTCCCGTTTTTCGTGGTCAATCTGGCCCCGGCTCTGCTCGGGGTGCCGTTCACGACATTCGCCATCGCCACGCTCCTCGGGATCATCCCTGGAACTCTGGCCTTTTCGGTGGCCGGCTCCGGACTGGCGAGCGTTATCGAGGCCCAGAACCGGATTTACCAGGATTGTCTCGCGCGCGCTCCTGCCAGCCAGGAAGCGAATTGTCCATATACCGTGGACGTCGGTGCCCTCGTGACGCCGGAGCTCATTGCCGCGTTCATTCTGCTCGGCCTCATGGCGCTCGTCCCGGTGGCGGTCAAGAAATGGAGCAAGCGGAATGCTGAAGCGTGATGTCGGTGATGGCGGTGCGGGGAAGATCCTGCCTTCGGCCAGCAAGAGCGATGTCATAACCGCTGACTTGTGTGTGATCGGTGCCGGACCGGGTGGGCTTTCCGTTGCGGCAGCGGCAGCCGCCTTGGGGCGCAGCGTCGTGCTGGTCGAGAAGCACAAGATGGGCGGCGACTGCCTCAATTACGGCTGCGTGCCCTCGAAAGCGCTGCTCGCCGCCGCAAAGCGGGCGCACATAATGCGGACCAGTGACAAATTCGGCATTGCCTCGGTCAGGCCCGAAGTCGATTGGCAGGCCGTCCGGGATCACATTCGTGACGTGATTGCCGAAATCGCGCCGAATGATTCTGTTGAACGCTTTACGGCGCTCGGTGTCAGGGTCATCCAGGCTGCGGGACGTTTCGTCAACAAGCGCACTCTGCAGGCAGGCGAGCATCTGATCCGTGCTCGCCGCTTCGTCATCGCCACGGGATCCTCGCCGGTGCTGCCCGAGATCCCAGGCATCGACGATGTACCGTATTTCACGAACGAAACCATCTTCGAGAATGCTTCTCCGATCGCGCACCTGATCGTCATCGGCGCCGGTCCGATCGGATTGGAGCTGGCACAAGCCTACGTGCGGCTCGGCAGCCGTGTGACGGTCCTCGAGTCCGGGACGGCGCTGGGCAAGGAGGACCCCGAACTCGCGCGCTACCTGGTCAACGAGCTCATTCGCGAGGGGATTGACGTTCGCGAAAAGGTGGCCATCGAGCGGATCGACGGCTGCGAAGGCGAGGTTCGCGTGTCGATCAAGACCGGAAACGCCAGCGAGAGCATCGCTGGTACGCATCTTTTCGTCGCCACAGGCCGGCGCCCGAACATCACCGACCTCAACCTCGAGGCTGCAAAGGTCAAGTATGATAGCCGGTCCGGGATCAAGGTCAGCCAGGGGCTCGTCGCCTCGAACCGCCGGATTTTCGCCATTGGCGATTGTGCGGGCGGCCCCCAGTTCACCCATGTTGCCAATTATCACGCGGGCATCACCATCCGCAGGGCTTTGTTCCGGCTGCCTGCCAAAGTCGATGAGCGCCTCATGCCGCGCGTGACCTTCACCGAGCCTGAGCTGGCCTACGTGGGGCTTTCTGAGGAGCAGGCCCGTCTGGCCGGAGAAATTCGGGTCCTCCGCTGGCCTTACTCAGAGAATGACAGAGTCCAGGCCGAGCGCGCGACCCGAGGGTTCGTCAAGGTCATAACGGATAAGCGTGGGCGTGTTCTCGGCGCAGGCATTGTCGGCCAGCAGGCGGGAGAGCTGATTGAGATATGGTCACTTGCCATTTCGCAGAACATGAAGATTAAAGCCCTGGCGGATCTGGTTCTGCCTTATCCGACGCTTTCGGAGGTCAACAAGCGCGCCGCATTCCGTTATTATGCGACGGCAGCCAGCTCTCCGGTCGTGCGGAAGGTAGTATCGATGCTGGCCAAGCTGGGATAGGCATTGGAAGTCGAGGCGTAGGTGCCGCAGGATTCGGCTCCCCCTGGGAAGAACGGCGGCCGGGCGAATGAAGCCGTCGAGGCGGTCTCGGATGCTCCGACGCACAGTGCGTGGGAAATTCGGCTGCATGGTCTGCCGTCGAAGCTTCTTTACCTGACAGCCTTGTTCGTGATGTTGGCGGAGGTGCTCATCTTTGTGCCCTCCGTCGCCAACTTTCGTGTTACGTGGCTCACCGACCGCCTGACGGCCGCGCGTTTGGCTGCTTTGGCAGCGGACGCCGCACCCGGCGGCATCATTCCGGAGAACGTGCGCAGTGAGCTGCTGGTCACGGCGCAGCTTCGTTCGGTGGCCGTCAAGGCCGGCGGCATGCGGAAGCTCGTGCTCCCTCCCGACGGCAACTTCGTCGTGGATGCGCAATTCGATCTGCGCGAGCCGCCGGAGTCGACGGTTCTCGAGCGCTTGTCGAATCGTTTTGCACTGATCGCCGACGCCGTGGGCGTGTTCTTTGCGCCGGCGGGCCGCATGATCCTGGTCCGGGGCCACCCTGACACGGGGCCGCGCCCAAGGCTTCCCATGACGGATTTCATCGAGATCGTTCTGCCGGAAGCAACCCTCAAAGCGGCGATGGTGCGGTACGGTTTGAACGTCCTGGGACTGTCTATCATCATTTCCATCATTGCCGCCGCGCTGGTCTACGTGGCGCTGAGCGCGATGCTCGTGCGCCCGATGATGCGCATCACGCGCAACATGCTCGCTTTCAGCGAAAACCCGGAGGATCCCAGCCGGATTATCGTGCCAACGGATCGGCGCGACGAGATCGGCATTGCCGAGCGGGAGCTGGCGCGCATGCAGCGGCAGCTCGCTCAAACGCTGCATCAAAAGAGCAGGCTCGCCCAATTGGGTCTGGCCGTGAGCAAGATCAATCACGATCTCCGCAACATGCTGGCCAGTGCGCAACTCATTTCCGACCGATTGACGGCTCTTCCCGACCCGACGGTTCAGCGTTTCGCGCCGAAACTCATCGCGTCGCTCGATCGGGCCATCAGCTTCTGCAACGACACGCTGCGGTTCGGCCGCGCCGAGGAGGCCGCGCCTCGGCGTGAGCTCCTCCTGCTGAGAAACCTTGTCGAGGACGTCGGCGAAAGTCTCGGCCTGCCTCGCGACGGCATCGACTGGCACGTCGCTATTGATGAAACGCTGCGAGTGGACGCCGATCCGGAGCACATGTTCCGCGTCTTGAACAACATCTGTCGAAACGCGGTGCAGGCCATCGAAAGCCAAGGCCCGCAGGCCGCAGGCGAAGTCGTGGTCGAGGCCCGGCGGGAAGGTTTGCGGTCCATCATCACGGTTCGCGATACGGGGCCGGGCTTGTCGGCAGAAGCGCGGGCGCGCTTGTTCCAGGCCTTCGGAAGCTCGGCGCGGAATGGCGGCTCAGGGTTGGGGCTTGCGATCGCCGCGGAGCTGGTGCGGGCGCACGGCGGCACGATCGAGGTTCTCGACGTTCCGAAAGGTGCCGTATTTCGCATCGAAATACCGGATCGTGGCACGGGCACGCGCAACTGAGCCGCTATGCAGCGAGGCTCCGGCCTCGCTCTCCGTGCACGCGGAAGTGCGATACACAGAGCAATCGGCAGAGCGATGTCGCGATGATTGCGGGCCCACCGACGCTGCATTCAGGCTTGGCTCCACCGCCAGGTGCTCTACGTCGGGCTGTCGATCAGCAGGGTCGAACGGGCAAATCTGTGATTGTGGATCCGAGCTCGTTTCTCTTGTCTGCAGGCTTTGGGGATCGCGGTTTATCTGTATTTTCTCCTCTTTAGAGGCCAAAGAATGTCGCACACGATCCTTTTTTGTTGCAAAGGTAGCACACCGTAATATTTAGTTTATGTTTAGGGCATGCAATTAGGTTCGCAAATGAGGTGAACTCAGTTAAGTGCCCAAAATCATAGAGTTTCGAGCCCGCACCTCAGTTCGCGAGGCAATCAGGCATACGAAGAGAGGATGTCATGAAGGAAAGTCAGCTTCAGAAGATGAGCTATAAGGAGCTGTTGCAGCTCCAGAAGAAGGTCGCAGACGCGATCGCGAAGAAGAGGGGTTCAGAGCGGGCCGCTCTGAAGCAGAAGTTGCAGTCGCTGGCGGAGCAGGCCGGTTTTCAGATCGACGATCTTTTCGGCGGTCCGCGTCGGGAACGTGCGGCCAGCTCTTCCATTACCGTCAAATATCGCCATCCCACCAACCGGTCCCTGATCTGGACGGGCCGCGGTCGCAGGCCCAAGTGGCTGGTTGCCGAGGGTGGTGACGTCGAGCGTTTCCGCGTCGCTTGAGTCCTGACCAACATAAATCCGATCTGAGGAGACCAAAGTCATATGAAAGCGCCAGCCGCCAAGACAAAGGCGAAGAAGGCAGCAGCCCCCGCCAAGGCCGCGGAGAAAGCCCCTGCAAAAGCTGCAGCGAAGGCCCCTGCGAAAGCTGCAACCATCACATTGAATCAGATGGCCAAGGAGCTGTCTGAATCGCACGAGATGCCCCGTAAGCAGGCGGCTGCCCTGCTGACGGACCTGACTTCGATGATCCAGAAGCATCTCAAGAAGGGCGCCCGCGTTCGCATCGGCGGGCTCGGCGTATTGCAGGTTCGCAAGCGCCCTGCCCGCATGGGCCGCAACCCGGCCACCGGCGAGCCGATCAAGATCAAGGCGAGCAAGAAGATCGCCTTCCGGCCCGCCAAGGAACTGAAAGAGCTTATCTGACGGCGAGCTACAGGTTATCCGAGCGCGCTCGGGTTGAATACGCCCCGGAAAGGAATCCGGGGCGTATTCGTTTTGAGCTATCGATACCACTTGTACGGGTTCTTGTAGCGGGAATAGAAGCGTGCATCGACGCAAGTCTCGCCATTCCAGTACCGGAAAGTCCCGCACGTACCGGCAGGATTAAACGGGGGTGCAAAGTAGCCGACCGGCGGTGGTCCGTAGTCCTTGACTGATCCATACGGGTGATACGGCCTCGGCCCGGAGTAAACGACGGGCCCATGGAACCCTACGGCGGCCCGCGTCTGCGCTGCCCGGTTGGAATCATAGATGACGCGCTTGTCCCTGGTGAAAATCGCGTCGTAAGCCACTTCCCGCTGGCGCCAGAGATCAGGCGGACCGTTCACGAAGGCAGCACCGTAACCATAACGCGGGGCGCCGTTATAGCGAATCCTGACCTCCGTGAACGTCTGGATGATCTTCTCGCCGCCCGGGGCTTCGATCAGCTCCGGCTCGGAGACGTAGGCATAATAGCCGGCATCCTCGGGATAGCCGCCCGCAGCAGCGGGGGTGGCAAATGCGATACCGGTGAGAGCTAGTCCGACAGCGGTGCATTTCCAATTCGGCATGGGGGATCTCCATTCAGCATCCCCCCGCCGTCAAACGCGTCCGCCCACTTCTGGTTCCTGAAAAGGCGGACGGAGGAGCTTTTTGATAGCGTTCCCGAATGAGGTGGAAAATGGCAGCAGCGGGAACTCGCTTCACCTCTCCCGTGGGGAAAGGTCGGCCCGAAGGGCCGGGTGAGGGCGTAGACAATTGCCACTGGCAGAACCCCCTCACCCCGACCCTCTTCCCGCCGGGGAGAGGGAGTTAAACTTTCTAGCCCGTTCGAGCCCGGACTAATTCGTCAAGCCGGGTCGACACCATAAATGGATCTCGCCGCTTCCGCGCTGATCCTTCCGTCCTCGAGATCGCGCAGCGTGGCCTTGCGATCGCGCTCGGAAGGTGGGCCCATGCCTCCCCCGCCCGGCGTTTTGATCACAAGGCGCTCACCGGGGGGAACGAGCTGGAAGCCTTTGCCCTTGAGGACCTTGCCGGACGCGAGCGCGACGGCACCATTTGCACCGTTGTGTCCACCATCACAGCCGCGCGCCGGATAATCGATGCGGTCAAAGCCGGCGAGAAGCTCGAATGGCTCCCCGATATTGCTCTCGATTTCTATGATCTGGCCCAACCCACCGCGGGTGCGACCGGCCCCGCCGGAATCCGGGCGGAGCTCCTTTTTCCAGAACAGAAGCGGCGTAATCTGCTCGGCAATTTCGATCGGGGTTCCTTTGACTCCTGAGGGGTAGGCCGTCGCGGAAAGGCCATCCGATTGCGGCCGCGCGCCGGTCCCGCCATTCGACGTCACCGTCATCATAAAACCGTAATTGCCGCCCTCGCCACCTTTCACGTGCCCGCGGACATTCAGGTTCCAAAGGCAGGCCGCGCCTTCGGCCGGAACGCGATCGGGAATGGCCTGCCGCAAGCATCCAAAAACAACGTCGGGCAGCATCTGCCCTATCACGTGCCGGATGAGCACAGGTGATGGTTTGGGTGCGTTGAGGATCGTGTCTGCCGGAGCGGAAACGGTGAGCGGTGCCAGCGAGCCTGCGTTGTTCGGCACCTTGGAAGCGACGATGCAGCCCAATCCGAATGCCGTATAAGCCGTGGTGTAGGCGAGCGGTACGTTGATGCCGCGCCGCGTCGGTGCGCTGCTGCCGGTATAGTCGACGTGAATCCCGGTATCGCTGATCGTGGTCGTGGCGGAAAGGACGATGGGCTCGTCGTAGCCGTCCGTCACCATCGTATTGGACCAGGTGCCTTTCGGAAGCTTGGCGATCTCGGCGAGTACGGCTTCCCGGGAACGCTCGATGATGTGCTCGGCAAGCTGGTCGAGATCGTCGAGCTCGAATTCCTCCATCATCTCGATCAGCCGCTGGCAACCAACGTCGTTGCAGGCGGCCAATGAATAAACGTCACCGACAGTATCGATGGGCAGCCGGGTATTCGCCCGGATCATCGCCATTAACGTTTCATTCACCTTTCCTTCATCGAGCAGTTTCAGGAACGGAATATAGAGCCCCTCCATGAAAACGTCCGTCGCATCCGGGCCGAAACCGATGCCGCCGATATCCATCAAGTGGCTCGTGCAGGAAAAGAGCCCGACGAGCTTGCCCTTGTGAAAGCACGGCGTGGTGACGACGAAGTCGTTGAGATGTCCTGTGCCCATCCAGGGGTCGTTGGTGATATAGGCATCGCCGGGCTTCATGTTTTCGAGCCCGAAATGAGCGATGAAATGCTTCACCGACTCGGCCATGGAATTGACGTGGCCCGGGGTGCCCGTGACCGCTTGGGCCAGCATTCTGCCCTGGCGGTCGAAAATCCCGGCCGAAAGATCGCCCGCTTCCCGCACGATGGCAGAGAAGGCCGTTCTCAACAGCGTCTGCGCCTGCTCCTCCACAACGGAGATGAGGCGGTTCCACATGATTTGCAGCTCGATATCGCCCGCCATTTTTTCCGTCATGACCGGGCCTCCGAGGTCTTTGCAGTAAGTACGAGCGCCATGCCTGCATCGACGATGGCGTCGAACGTGGTGGACAGATAGCTCGATGTGGCGTCCTCGACGATGACGGCCGGGCCGCTGATTTGCGTCCCTGGCTGAAGATTTCCGCGCTCGAAGACGGGCACCTCGATCCGTTTGCCCAACCGGGCGTCAAAGACAACTCGTGTTCCGGTCGGTTGAGGCGGGGGCTGTGGCACGGGCGGGCCGAGCCTGGCCGGGCGGCTCTCTGCGCCGGAGACGAGCACGACCCAGCTCATGATCTCGATGGCCGCGCCCGGAATGTGCCGCGCAAAAAGCCGATCGTATTCCGCCTCGAAAGCCTGACGGAGGGAGGCGGGATCCGTCTCGGTTAAAGACCGGCTTGGAAGCTCGACCGGGATTTCGTGCCCTTGGCCGGAGTAGCGCATGAAGACGCGACGTTGCTCTGAGAGCGGCGCATCCCCCGCGGCTTCCCTGGCGAGGGCCGTCGCTTCGGCGCTCATGGATTCAAGGAGCGCGTTGGCGGCGGCGACGTCGAACCGGTCGAGACGCATGTAGAGCGAGCGGACGAGCTCGAATGCGGCCGGCGCGTCGAGAAAGCCGATGGCCGAGCCGACGCCCGCACCGGCCGGAATGATCACGCGCTGGATATTGAGCTTTTCGGCGACCCGCGCGGCATGCAGCGGTGCTGCACCCCCGAACGCGACGAGCGTGCGCGCCCGGACCTCCGCGCCGCGCTCGACGGCATGGACGCGCGCCGCGTTGGCCATGTTCTCGTCGACGATTTCAGCGACACCGTATGCGGCCGCATCGGTTTCGAGCTCCAAAGGCTGGCCGATATGCGTATCCAGCGCGGCGGCCGCCTTGCGGGCATCGATCTCGATTTTGCCGCCGGCAAAGCGAGCAGGATCGATCTTGCCGAGAGCGACGTCGGCATCGGTGACGGTCGGCTCGGTGCCGCCGCGATTATAGCAGGCAGGTCCAGGTTCCGAGCCCGCGCTGTCCGGCCCGACGTTGATACGCTTGAGGGCGTCGACCCGGGCGATCGAACCTCCGCCGGCCCCGATCTCAACCATTTCGATCACCGGGATGCGCAACGGGAAGCCGCTGCCCTTCATGAAGCGCGATGAGCGGTCCACCTCGAAAACGCGCGCCTTGAAGGGTCGACCCTCGTCGATAAGGCAGATCTTAGCGGTCGTTCCGCCCATGTCGAAGGAAAGAATGCGGTCCTCGCCGCGCTCTGCGGCTATGCGCGCTGCAAGGATGGCGCCGCCGGCCGGACCCGACTCGATGAGCCGAACCGGGAAGTTCACCGCGGTTTTCAGGCTCGCGAGGCTGCCCCCGGAGGTCATCAGGTGAATCGGAGCCGTGCAGCCCCTCGATCTGAACTCCTGTTCCAGCCTGCCGAGATAGCCCGCCATCAGCGGCTGCACGTAGGCATTCGCTACGGCTGTCGATGTCCGCTCGTACTCGCGAGCTTCGGGGCAGACCTCCGAGGAGAGCGTGATGCTGAGGCCCGGGCAATGCTCGTGCAGAATTGCGCGGATTCGCTCCTCGTGCATCGGGTTGACGTAGGAATGGATCAGCGCGACGGCGACGGCCTCGATCTCCTCGGCCTTGAGGCGGTTTGCAACCCGGACGACGGCGGCTTCGTCGAGCGGCAGTTTCACCGTGCCATGGACGTCGAGGCGTTCGGGCACTGTGAAGCGCAAACGGCGCGGGACCAACGGCTGAGGCTTCTGGATGAAGACGTCATACTGATCGAATCGGCTCTCATCGGCGATCTCCAGCACGTCGCGAAAGCCCTCGGTGGCGATCAGCGCCGTGCGCGCGCCCTTGCGCTCGATGACGGCGTTCGTGGCCAGCGTGGTGCCGTGCACGAAGAGGCGAATGTCCGCGAACGTCTTCCCGGCGCTGGCGAGAATGGCCGCCGTGCCCTCGACGACGGCACGCTCCGGAGCCGAAGGTGTCGTCAGCACTTTTGAGGTCAGGCGCTCGGAGCCGTTGTCGAGGACGATGTCGGTGAAGGTGCCGCCGATGTCCACGGCAAGTCGCAATTCGGGTGTGACTGAACCCATATCGTTTCGATTTCCGCTGAGAGGCTGATGGCGGGCCGGACTATGGCATTGGTCGGCCGCTATTTACTACGACGAAGTTGCAGGGCGCCTAGCATGCGACACAAGAGCGACTCATGACATTCCAGTGGTGTTGACGTCCTTCCGGGCCGATCGGCGTCTAGCCTTTGGCGGCTCATTCTAACCGGTCGCATACCCATAAGGGCTGGCGGGCCGATGTGCAACAAGCCGGCGAACGATATGGCCGGCAATGCGCGCGCAAGTCGCGCGGAGGCGCCCCCTCTGTGGGCGCCGCGGACATGGCGTCTCGTTCGGCTGGCGGAAACCGGACAACAACAACCGTCTTACACGAACCAAATCGGCGAACGGGCGTTCTTCGCCAGTCCGGCGCGGGGGATCAGGTTGACACTCGTCAAACATACTCCGGCCACGTCGCGCTATTGAGGGCAGTCCGCGAAAACGAGGCTTGGAACGATGGCACAACGAAAGGGATCGGCTGCGACGGCGCGCACGCCGGCGTCAGACACCTTGGAACCAGTCGGCGCCTTGACGCCGGTCCACAAGGCGGACATTCAGCGCGAAAGCATACCTCGCAAGCCCAGTCCACCGCCTCCGCCGAGCGTCTACGAGACGGATACGGCCACCATCTTCGGCGAGGCGATGGACAAGTCGCTCAACTATCTTGTTTCGCGCTTCACCATGGGCCTTTCGCCGGTGGCCCTGACGGAAGCCTATCTCGACTGGCTTATTCATCTCGGTGCTGCACCTGGCAAGCGTATGGAGCTTGGTGAGCGGGCAATTCGCTACATGGCCCGTCTTGCCCGCTACACCGCGACGTGCGCTATGAGCCACCAAGCCGTGCAGCCCTGCATCGAACCGATGCCGAACGACAATCGCTTTCGAAGAGAAGAATGGCAGTTATGGCCCTTCAATGTCATCCACCAGGCATTTCTGCTCAACCAGCAATGGTGGCACGATGCGACAACGGGCGTGCGGGGGGTGACGAAGCAGCACGAGCGCGAGCTGGAGTTCGCATCGCGTCAGTTGCTGGACATCTTCTCCCCGTCGAATTTCCTCTGGACGAATCCGACGGTGCTGCAAGAAACTGCATCAGAGGGCGGACTCAACCTCGTTCGAGGTTATCTCAACTTCATCGACGACTGGCAGCGCACGCTGAACCACCGCCGGCCTCCCGGCATGGAGGAGTTCAAAGTCGGCGAGACGCTCGCTGTCACCCCCGGCAAGGTCGTCTATCGGAACCGCTTGATCGAGCTGATCCAGTACGAGCCCGCGACGGATCAAGTGCGGCCCGAGCCGATCCTCATCGTCCCGGCCTGGATCATGAAGTACTACATCCTCGATCTGCGGCCGGGTAAGTCGCTGGTCGAGTTTTTGACGAAGCAAGGCTTCACGGTCTTCATGATTTCGTGGAAGAACCCGACCCGCGAGGATCGCGACTTGCGCCTGGAGGATTACCGCCGGCTGGGCGTTCTGGCATCCATCGAAGCCGTCCAGAAGATCGTGCCCGGCCAAGACATCCACGGCGTCGGCTATTGCCTCGGAGGCACATTGCTCGCCATTGCGGCCGCGGCACTCGCCCGAACCAGAAGGGATCCGTTCAAAACCCTGACCTTCTTCGCCGCACAGGTCGATTTCGAGGAGGCCGGCGAGCTCATGCTGTTCATCAACGAGAGCCAGCTCGTCTTCCTCGACGACATGATGGAAATGCAGGGCTTCCTCGGCAATTACCAGATGGCCGGCGCATTCCAGCTGCTCCGCTCCAACGATCTCATCTGGTCCCGCATCATCAACGAGTATTTGATGGGCGAACGTGAGCCGATGTTCGACCTGATGGCCTGGAATGCCGATACGACCCGCATGCCGTATTTCATGCATTCCGAGTACCTGCGCCGGCTCTATCTGAACAATGAGCTCGCCACCGGTGCCTTTGTCGTAGACGACAGGCCCGTGGCGCTCACCGACATCCGTAAGCCCGTATTCGCCGTTGGCACCGAAACCGACCATGTGGCACCCTGGCGGTCCGTCTACAAAATGCACCTGCTGCTGGACACCGAGTTGACGTTTCTGTTGACGAACGGCGGGCACAATGCCGGAGTTGTTTCGGAGCCAGGTCACCCTCGCCGGGCCTATCGGGTCCACACGAGGAAGGAGGATGACCTCTATGTCGACCCCGATACGTGGTTCAATGAAACGCCCGTTAAGCGGGGTTCCTGGTGGCCTGAATGGGCCGCTTGGCTAGCGGAGCGCTCCGGCGACTGGACCTCGCCACCGCGGATGGGCGCGCCTGAGAGCGGCTTCAGGCCACTCGTCGACGCTCCGGGGAGCTACGTGCTGCAGCTTTGATTGCGAGAGGGTCCGTGCCATGCGCGCGATGGTGCTCGAGCAGCCGCGGACGGAGCTGAAGCTGCTCGATCTGCCCGTTCCGGAACCCGGGCCGGGTGAAATCGTCGTGCGGGTCGCTGCCTGCGGCGTTTGCCGCACCGACCTTCACGTTGTCGACGGCGAGCTGCCCGACCCGAAGCTGCCGATCATCCCCGGCCACGAAATCGTGGGATACGTAACCAAGCTCGGGCCGGGGGTCACCGCATTCGAGACCGGCGACCGGGTCGGCATTCCCTGGCTCGGGCGGACGTGCGGGACGTGCCGCTATTGCCTGGCTGGACGCGAGAACTTGTGCGAGCGGCCCGGCTTCACCGGCTATACGATCGACGGTGGTTATGCCGAGTACGCTGCGGCCCGGGCGGATTATTGCTTTCCATTGCCATCGGAATTCGAGGATGCATCCGCGGCGCCGTTGCTCTGCGCGGGCCTGATCGGCTATCGGTCCCTGAAGCTAGGCGGACCAGGGCGGGAGCTCGGGATCTTCGGCTTCGGTGCCGCTGCCCACATCGTCGCCCAGGTCGCACGCTATGAGGGCCGCCGCGTCTACGCCTTCACGCGCCCCGGTGATGCGGCAGCCCAGGAGTTCGCCCGCTCGCTCGGGGCGGAGTGGGCTGGAGGCTCGGACGAGACCCCGCCGTGCCCGCTGGACGTTGCAATCATCTTCGCGCCGGTCGGTGCACTCGTGCCGGCCGCGCTCAAAGGCATGGCGCGCGGTGGCACGGTGGTCTGCGGCGGCATCCACATGAGTGACATTCCTTCGTTCCCTTACGAGCTGCTGTGGCACGAGCGGGTGGTGCGTTCGGTCGCCAACCTCGAGCGGGAAGACGCGAGGGAGTTTCTGGCCCTTGCCCCCAAGGTGCCGGTCGAAACCACGATCGAGACCTTTCCGCTGGAGGCGGCGAACGACGCTCTGGCGCGCCTGCGCGAGGGCCGGCTGACCGGGGCGGCGGTGCTCATCCCCTGAGCGCATGTCTCAACCACGGCCAGCTATCACGCGTGTCTTGATTCGACTGCCGGGCCTCTCACATCTGCGTCAGATGCACCGCGTAACCGACCGGAGTGAGTAGATGCTCACCATCGAGGACATGGTCGCGTTCTCCGGGCTGAGCCGTGATGAGATTCTCGCAATCGCCGAGCACGAGCACCTGCCGGAAGCCGCGGCGTGCGCCCTGGCCGAGTATCTCATGCAGCATAAACATGGCTGCGAGCGCATCAGGGAAATGATCGTCGAGGACATTCGCGCCGCGCAGGAGCGGGGCGACCGGGAGCACGTGAAAACGCTTCTTCACGTCCTGCACCACTTCGTGCGCAACCATCCCGAATCGCTGCCGATCGGCCGCGGCGAGACCGACGTCACCTGATGGGCCGAGGCTAGTTCCGGCTTGCGTACCAGGCGACCCCGAGCACTGCGACGACGAAGAGGATAGAGATAACGTAGCCGGGAGCACTGCTCATGTGGTCATTCTGACCGCGCATGCAGCAATTTTTTGACCATCCGGCTTGGATACCTCGAGCGTATAAGCCTTCAGCCGCCGATCAGCGGAAGAATGATGGCGGCCGAGATTGCGATCGCAGCGCCCACGACAAATTGGCTCGCCACGACTATGGCGACGATCTGCATGACGACTCACTCCGAATGGGCTGATGGACTGCCCGTTTCTGGCTTCATCTGCGGTTTTGATGATCCCGCCGAGAAAAGTAGCGCCCGATCCTTGAGTTGAGCTGGCGAGCCCGCGTCACGGCGGCTGCGACGGCTCCATTTTGCGACATTGCCGTCTCGATCACGTCTGCATCCCGATCATCCAGCCGGCCGGCGGCGTAGTCGACGATCATGTCGGGGGTGATCTGGCAGGGAACCGGGGTCATAGCCACTCCAGGGAAACTCAATGACGGGTCGGGTCGCCGGTCAGCGGCCCGGCTGCTCGAATGCTGGAGATTGCTTGCCAAATCCTGAACGGCGCCGCTGTTCCCCGCGTAACAGACGTCGGCCCGCCCTTCTTGCTCGCATGCTAAACTTCGAACATGGTTTGTTGCCAAGCTCAGGCGACGAAGGAGAGGCTAATTCTCGGGCTTGCAAGTGCTCTGCGCGCCGATCACGGACAGTGCCTCACGATCTTGATGCGGCCAGTCCGGGATGACGGTGATGAGGATTGCTGAGCGACCTGAGATATCTGGCACAGAAAGGGTTGACGATGCTCAGAGTCTTCCTGGCGACCACGAACATCTTCACGTCGCTCGTACTCGGCGCGCTCGCCATGGGCGCTGTCTGGTACTTCTCTCCGGACCTGATGCAGAGCTTCTTTCAGTCGGCCAGCGGCCTCAAGTCATGGCTGACCAACCTCGGCATCGAGCCGAAGTACAACAACTTCCTCTGGTTTCTGATCGAGGAGCGGCAACTCGTGTTCATGGGCTTCGTGATCGCGACCCGAGTAGCAATGGCGATTCTGGCCGCAATCTTCATTGCGCCGTTCACGGAGGCCGTCTGACGTCGGGTCGCCTCAGTCCTCCGATCCGAAACGGTGCAGATCCAGGCCATAGACGCGCAGCCACTGCTTGGCCTCGTCCATTCTTGGCATGGTCTTGCGGACCAAAGCCCAAAAGCGCGGGCCGTGGTTCATCTCCGCGAGGTGCGCCACTTCGTGTGCAGCGACGTAGTCGAGGATCAGTGGTGGCGCCAGCACCAGTCGCCATGAGAACGACAGCATGCCGGTCGTCGAGCAGGATCCCCAGCGGCTCACCTGGTCACGTACGGCGATGCCGCGTGGTCTGAGGTTGAGATTTCGGGAGTGCCAGGCGACTCTGTCATCGAGGTCCGATCTGGCTTGAGCGATCAGCCAGTCTTGCAGGCGCCGCGGGGCAAACGCTGGATCGCCGGAAACCACGAGCTCACGCCTGTTTTCCTCGTTTTCTGCGATGGACACGACCGGGCCGCGCTGCAGGCGACCGATAAAATGGATCGTGTGCGGTATGCCCCGCAGTGGAATTTCGGCGCCATGGGCGAACGGGACAGGGGTCGGCAAGCTCCCGAGCCGCGCCTTCACCCAATCGATATGTCGTGAGACGAATTGGCCGGCCTGTTCGAGGTCGCACTGCATCGGCAGCGTCACGATGACGGTGCGGCGGGTCCGGCTCACGCGCAAGGTCATCCGGCGCGCGGCGGGATGATGTCTGACTTCGACAGTCGCCGGAATGCCCTGAAGGTGAAGCTCCTTCGCTGCTCGCTTGCCAGTCGAGCGGGCCGCTTTTCTCATTTAGTCCGACCTCGGTGTTGCTCCTGTAAGCGATCTAACAAGTCGGAGAGACACAGTACCAACGAGAAACGCGTAGCCCACAGCAACCAAAGGCCGCAGTGTGGCGATCACGCGCCACTTAAGAAGTACGGAAGCTGCAAGCCGCTAAGAGCGCTCTTTTGGCTCGCCTGAACTCAAGGGGAAGTTCCAGCGGAGCAGGTTCTCTAGGAAAAGACCACCTGCGAGCGCCATGATCCGATATGGCGCTGCAAACATTCCGCTCGCAGAATTCGTGGTGTCGTAGCGTGGCGCGATGCTGCCCAGACCTTGAGCTTTGAGCTTGCTCACCATCGGATCGGGCGTGCAATCGTTTGCGGGTGAGAACGTGAAGGCGATCGAGGCCAGCTCATTCTGATAGCCGCCGCGTTCCGCAGCAGCGCTCGCATTGGCGTAGGCCAGCTCGTCGAGGGTGCGGCTGCGCTGATCATGGGTGCGGATAAATTTTGCGATTCGCGGCGCGATCTCGCTGCGGAACCGCGAACCGTTGAAGATGCCGTAGTGCCCGACCTTCGGACAGACGAAATGCTCCTTGCTGTCGCCCGGGATGTTGACGCACAGGTCGTGTGCGGCAGCGCATTGTCCGACCCCGGTGATGTCGTCCTTCTCGCCCTCGATGGTCATCAGCGCGACGCGCCGGATGGCCGCTGGGTCGATCCTGCGTCCGCGATGGACCATCTCGCCCTTGGGCAACATGTGCCGCACGAACACCGAATCGACGGTCTGCAGATAGAACTCCGCCGTCAAATCCATCACGGCAAGGTATTCGTCATAGAACTCGCGGTTTTTCTCCGCAGACTCGCCATCTCCCCGCACGAGGTGGTTGAACAGATCCTTGTGCGCCTTCAGGTGCCGGTCGAGATTCATGGTCATGAATCCCGTCAGCTGCAGGAACCCGGGATAGACCTCACGTCCGAAGCCCAGCCGTGGCCAGGGGACGGTGGTGATGACGTTCCTTCGGAACCAGTCCGTGCCGCGCTCCACGGCCAGTTTGTTCACGACGGTCGGGCTCACACGCGTGTCGATCGGCCCCCCGGCGAGGATCATGCTGAGCGGAACGGAGGGGTCGTCGTCCTCCTCCATAAGCGCCACTGCCGCGAGCACCGGTACCGATGGCTGGCAGACTGCGAACACATGCACGTCGCCACCGAAGAAGTGGAACATGTCGCGCATGTAGTCGATGTAATCGTCGAGATCGAACCGGCCGGCGACGAGCGGCACGTCGCGCGCATCCTGCCAGTCCGTGATGTAGACCTCGTGGTTTGGCAGAAGGGTCTGGACGGTGCCGCGCAGCAGCGTCGCGAAGTGGCCGGACATGGGGGCGACCAGCAGGACCCGCGGGTCTTGGACGCGACGCTCCAGGGGCAGGTCGCGCGCGAAGTGCACCAGCCGACAAAAAGGACGTTGCCAGACGACGTTCTCGGTCACGGCAACAGGCTGTCCGTCGACGGTCGTGGAGCTGATCCGGAAATCGGGTTTGTGATAGCGGCGCGTCGTGCGCTCGAACACCTCGCAGGCCGCGGCAGCGTGGCGGCCCCAGCCGGTGTGTGTTAGTGGGTTGAGTGGATTGTTGAAGAACAGCCGGCCCGCATCCGCTGCAACCCGAGCTGGCCGCACAGCGACGTGCGTCAGCTCGTACCAATGGTAAAGCATGCCCCGGCACCCCCGATTTATCTGTCCCTCGTTATCTTTGGCCCGGCCCGCTTCTATCGACGCGCTCAGGCGGAAAGTCGCACGGTCCCTCCGCACTCTTGACCAGTGTGCACCGATTCGGGCGCGGAAGGAAGATCGGGAGCAGTTACAACACTTTTTTGAGTTTTTCTACCATGGTTGCGACGGGGGTCGCATGCGTGAAATGCGTAACGAACTCGCCTTGAGGGTTCATCAGATAAATGATCGAGGTGTGATCGACCGTATACTCGGCCGTCGACTTCTCGTCCTTCACCTTGCGGTAATAGACGCGGTACTCCTTCGCGACGGCCTGGATCTCCTCGGGCGTGCCCGTCAATCCGATCAGGCGCGGATGGAAGCTCGACACGTACTGTGCAAGCTGCTCGGGCGTGTCTCGCTCCGGATCCACGGTGATGAAAATCGGCGTGATCTTGTCGGCTTTGGGCCCGAGCTCGTCGAGCGCTGCCGATATGACCTGCAGGCCGGACGGGCACACGTCCGGGCAGAACGTGAAGCCGAAGTAGACCAGCATGTACTTGCCGCGGAAATCCTTGTCGGTGACCCGGCGGCCGGTGTGATCGGTCAGAGTGAACGGCCCGCCGACGGCAGCCTTCCCGATCGACGTCACCTGAGACGGCGCTTGAAGGCTGTCGAGTGCGCCGGGGACGACAGCAAGGCCCACTGCGGCACCTCCGACGAACCCTGCAGCGATAAGAGCCAGCAGACGAAGCCGCATATCGACCAGTGCTCCTGTTTCCAATCAGTTGCGGGCCGATCCCGACTGCATCATTCGCCGAGTTGCACGAGGGCGCCATTCCGTCGTGCGCTCTCGAGCAATGCACGGAAGAGGATCAGCGCACCTGAAACATAGACGATGTTGAGAAGAAGGGCGCGCAACATATAGTCGCCATGGAACGTCTGCTGCAGAACCAGCCCGCGCAGTCCTTCGAACACGTATGTCGGTGGCAGCGCGAGCGCCAGCGGCTGCAGCCACTCGGGCAGCGTCGAAACCGGGTAGTAGACGCACGAGATCGGCAGCAGGATGAACACGATCAGCCAGGCAATGCTTTCCGCACCCAAGCCCCAGCGCAGCACGGCACCGGTCGAGACGAGTCCCAGCGCCCAGCTCATGATGATCAGATTGGCGAAGAAGGCCGCGAACGCGATGCCGAGGCCCAGCAGGTTGAAGCCGAAGAAGATGTAGGCGAGGATCGCGACGGGCACCATCGCCACGGTGAGCTTCATCAGGCTCACCAGCATCAGGGACGCGATCAGCTCGATGGGCCTCAGCGGGCTCATCATCAAATGCCCGAGATTGCGCGACCAGATCTCCTCCAGGAACGCCACAGAAAACCCGAGCTGGCTGCGCACCAGAATATCCCAGAGCAGGACTCCGCCGACGAACAGGCCCGCGGCTTGCGCGGCGAGGCTGGTCGTCTTCGCTAGGTGGGTTTGCAGGAAGCCCCACATCAGCATCGATACGAGCGGCCAGAAGATCAGCTCGGCGGTGCGCGGGCCGGACGAGCGGATCAGGTACCAGTGGCGGCGCACCATCCCGCGTATGCGGCGGGCAGAGGCCGACAAGCCGGTTTGAGGAAGAAGTTTCGTCGTCACGCAGGATTCCTTCATTCGCGTCCGTTGAGCAGCTCGAACGTGTCGGGCGCGCGCCGCCGTGCGATATCGAGGAAGACCTCCTCCAGCGTTTCGCGGCCGAAGCGGCGGATCAGCTCCGCCGGGGTCTCGTCGGCCAGAATGCGCCCGCGCTCGAGCATGATGACGCGATCGGCGAGGCGCTCCACCTCGGCCATGTTGTGGGATGCCAGCACGATCGTTGCCGAGCGCTTGCGGCAATAGTCGGCAATGACCGACCGCACCCAGTCGGCCGTATCGGGATCGAGAGATGCTGTCGGCTCATCGAGCAGCAGCAGCTCGGGCTCGTTCAGCAGCGATTTCGCGAGGCTGACGCGTGTCTTCTGCCCAGCCGACAGCTTACCGTAGAGCCGGTCGAGCAACTCGCCGATGCGCAGCTCATCGGCGATCTCGCGGACCCGGCCCGCAACATCGGCCACACCGTAGAGCTGGCCGAAGATCTCGAGGTTTTGGCGGACGGTGAGCCGCATGGGGATCTCGACGTAGGGGCTCTCGAAGTTCAGCCGGTGCAAAGCCGCGTGCCGATTGCGCACCATGTCCACGCCGAACACGCGCACGTCTCCCGAGGTCGGGACGACGAGCCCCATCAACATCGAAATCGTGGTGGTCTTGCCTGCGCCGTTGCCGCCGAGCAGGGCCGTGATAGAGCCGGCGCTCAGGCTGAAGCTGACGTTGTCGACCGCGACGACTTCCCCATAAACCTTGCGCAGGTCGCGCACCTGCACCGGAAGCACCGTGCCGGCGCCATCGGTTCTAGCCCCAGATTGCAACATGGTGGTATTTCCGGCGCCGATTGAGCGACGCCATTGATGATCGGGTGACGAGTTTCGACCTATGTGGGCAGATCGCTGCCGGGACGCAACCCGTTCGGCAGCCGGGGAGAGGTAAAGCTGAACTGTGAGGCTACCGTGGCGGTAACCCGTTGGATGGGACTGGAGGAAAGGCTCGAGGCCGAGCAGGTCGAAAGCCGGCTCAGACTTCTTACCATCGTCCGGCTGAGGTGGTTCGCCGTGGTCGGGCAGCTCCTCGCCGTCAGCGTCGTCCATTTTGGCTTGGGCTTCGAGTTCCCGTTTGGCATCTGCCTGCTGCTCATCGCCGCCTCTGCGTGGCTCAACGTCTTTTTGAGCGTGCGCTACCCGGCGCGGCACCGGCTGGGTTCTGGTTTCGCAACTGTGCTGCTGACCTACGACATCCTGCAGCTCGTGGCATTGCTTTACCTGACCGGCGGCATCGAGAACCCGTTCGCAGTGCTCATCGTGGGTCCGGTGACCGTCTCGGCCGCAACGCTGCCGCCGATCAACACGGTCTTCCTCGGCGGGCTGGCGCTCGCATCCACGGCCTTCCTGATCATCGACCACTGGCCGGTACCCTGGTATGCCACTGAGCTCTTAACCCTGCCGATGGTCTATAAGGTCGGCCAGCTCGCGGCCGTGGCCGCCACCATGATTTTCCTGGCGCTGTACGTCTGGCGGCTGTCCCGCGAAGCTCGGCAGATGTCGGCGGCGCTGACCGCGACAGAGCTCGTCCTCGCCCGCGAGCAGAAGCTGCACGCTTTGGATGGTCTGGCCGCCGCCGCCGCGCACGAGCTCGGCACGCCGCTCGCGACGATTGTTCTGGTTACGAGCGAGCTGCAGCGCGACATCGAGCCAGGCACGCCGCTCGCGGAGGACTTGGCCCTGCTGCGCAGCCAGGCCGATCGCTGCCGCGAGATCCTGCAAAAGCTCACCCGGCAGCCCAGCGAGCAGGACCCGCTTCACGCAACTCTTTCGGTGCATCAGCTCCTCGACGAAGCGGCCGAGCCGTACCGCAATTCGGGGAAGGCTATCGAGATTTCATGCGCCCCGGCGGAGGGGGTGAGCGGCCCGCCCGCCCGGGAGCCGGTCGGCGAGCGCCGGCCGGGGCTGATCTATGGCGTCGGCAACCTGATCGAGAACGCAGCCGATTTCGCCCGCAGCAAGGTCGAGATCTCGGCCCGATGGAACGAGGACACGCTTGAAATCGAGGTCAAGGATGACGGGCCAGGCTTCCCGCCTGAGCTTTTGGAAACTTTGGGCGAACCCTATATTACAACACGACCGGCCGGATCTGGGGGGCCCGGCAAGCGGGCAGCCGGCCTTGGGCTCGGGTTCTTCATCGCCAAGACACTCCTGGAGCGATCCGGCGCCACCCTGACGCTGGACAATCGGGCGCCGCCCGAGCACGGCGCTATTGTTCGGATCAGCTGGGCGCGCGAAGTATTCGAGGCGTTCAGTCCGGGACCGCCGGGGGCCGCGGTCTCTTAGGCGCTGCTGCAACTAGACGATCTTTGATAAGGGTCAGGGAACATAGCCCTTGGATGCGGCATTTCGACAGCTATATATGTGAGGTCAGGAGAACAGTACCGTGGCCGAAGAATTTGCATTCAGTAAAGAAGAGCTTCCCGAGGATACTTCCCTCGTTATCGTTGACGACGACCGGGCCTTCCTGCAACGCCTTGGCCGAGCGATGGAAAACCGCGGGTTCGAGGTCCGCACGGCACAGTCGGTCGCCGAGGGCTTGGAGCTGATCCGCCAGAAGGCACCGGCGTTCGCAGTCGTGGATATGCGCCTCGAAGATGGCAACGGCCTGGACGTCATCGCCGAATTGGCGCGCATCCGGCCGAATGCTCGCGCCATCGTGCTCACCGGGTACGGCAACATCGCGACGGCGGTGTCTGCTGTGAAGCTCGGCGCCGTGGATTACCTCGCCAAGCCCGCCGATGCGGACGACGTGACCGATGCTCTGCTGGCACCGCCCAACGCGAAGGCTGCTCCGCCAGAGAACCCCATGTCGGCAGACCGGGTGCGGTGGGAGCACATCCAGCGTGTCTATGAATTGTGTAACCGCAACGTTTCCGAAACCGCGCGTCGTTTGAACATGCATCGCCGGACGCTGCAGCGGATCCTGGCGAAGCGCGCGCCGAAGTAAGCGCAATCATTGTTCGAATTGGGTTCCGAAACGCGTCAGGCCCCGCGGAGTAGGTTTCCGAGTGCCGAGCCTGGATCCGCAATTGACTGGAGACGCGCGGCCGCAACACGACCGAATCGCAGGGACATGACCCGGCGGCGGTGGGCTGGCAGCCTGACTTCATCGACGGACCGAACGATCTCGCCTCCGTAGCGATCTGCCACGATCAGCCCGGCCGTTTCTGGTATCAACTCTTGCGGAAAGGAGGGCGAAACGGCGAAGTAGAGCTTGTCGCAGTACTCCCAGTACTCCGGCCACTTTTGGTCCGATCGGAAGTCCTCGACGCTGGACTTGATCTCCACGATCCAGAACTCGCCCTTCTCCGACAGACCGACGATATCGGCGCGCCGGCCGTTCGGCAGAACCAGCTCAGAGATGCTGGCCAGTCCAAGGCTGGCAAGGAGGCGACCGACGCCGCGCGCGATCTGAAGGGCTGTCGCGGATTGTCGCCCGTCGTTGAGCGGCCCCTTGTCGAGACCGATCGGAATCGCCATCGGTTCGCCATCTGCTGGTGACATTTCCGCAACTCTCTCGCGAGCGGCCGGAGCGTAACACTACTTTTCATCTTCTTTTCGCCGGGCCCACCCTGACATACCGTGCAGGCCAAAGGGAACATCACGGGGAGCGTGTCATAATGTTCTTCAAGCGGGCGCCACAAGGCAACAAGTCAGCTGCGGCCGAAGCTCAGGGTTCGGCAGGGCAGGTGCCGTCGATGGAGGCCGCTCCCCACCCACCGCTGCCAGTCAGCGAGCTGCGGCGCAACGTCGACCCGGCTAGCCTTGGATTCGGGACGACCGCCGAGCTCGAGCCCATCACCGGATTGATCGGGCAAGACAGGGCTCTGCGCGCCATCGAGTTCGGCGCGAACATGAGGAGTTACGACTTCAACCTGTTCGTGCTGGGGCCACCCGCCTCCGGCAAGAGTACTGCCGTCCGCGACTATCTCACAAAGAAGGCGGCCGAGATGCCGCCGCCGCCCGACTGGGTCTACGTCAACAATTTCGAGAATCAGAACCGTCCTCGCGCTCTGCAGCTGCCGGCTGGCCGCGGCCGCAAGCTCGCTGAGCAGATGGTGGCCGCCATCGACGAGCTGCGGAACACCATCCCCGCCGTCTTCGAAAGCGAGGAATATCAGGCGCGGCGCCGCGCCATCGAAGAGCAGTTCCGCTCCAGCCAGGAAGAGGCCTTCGAGGAGCTCAACCGCAAGGCCCAGGCCCAGAACATCGCGATCCTGCGCACGCCGATGGGGTTCGCCATGGCCCCTGTCCACGAGGGCAAGGTGGTGAAGCCCGAGGTCTTCAACGCCTTGCCGGAGGACATGCGCAAGAATGTTCAGGCCAAGATCGAGGCACTTCAGAAAGAGCTCGAGGCCATTCTCGAGCGCGTACCAAAGTCCGACAAGGAGCGCCGCAACAAGCTGAGCGAGCTCATCGAGGAGATGGCCCAAGGCGCCGTGCGCGAGGCACTTGACGATGTTCGCGCCAATTTCTCCGACTTGCCAAAGGTTTTGGAATACCTCGACGCTGCCGGCAAGGACCTCATCCGGCACGTCGGGCTGTTCGTCGCCCAGCCCGGTGACGAGAACGAGCTGATCAAGCAGGCCATCGATACGTCCCGCGACCCCCGCTTCCGCCGTTACATGGTCAACGTAATCGTCGGTAACGGCGAATCCTTTCCGGGGGCCCCTGCGATCGAGGAGATCAACCCGACCTACGGCAACCTGATTGGCCGGATCGAGCACATCGCGCAGATGGGCGCTCTGGTCACCGACTTCCTGCTGATCAAGCCCGGCACGTTGCACAAGGCCAACGGCGGCTACCTGCTCATCGACGCGCGCAAGCTGTTGCTGTCCCCGTATGCCTGGGAAGCCTTGAAGCGAACCATCAAGGCGCGCGAGATCCGCATCGAGCAGCCGCTGGAAAGCCTGGGTCTCATCACGACCCAGACGCTCGATCCGGAACCCATTCCGCTCGACGTCAAGGTCGTGCTGTTCGGGGATCGCGAGCTCTATTACTTGCTCGCCGCTTTCGATCCCGACTTCCGTGGCCTCTTCAAAGTTCAGGCCGATTTCGACGACACGATTTCGTGGTCGGATGAGAACAACCTCGCCTACGCGCGCGTCATCGCCTCGATCGTGGAGAAGTACAAGCTGAAGCCAGTCGACGCCTCGGGCGTGGCCCGAGTGATCGAGGAAGGCGCGCGGCTCGCCGACGATCGTGAAAAGCTGTCGATCGAGATCGGCCGCATCTCCGATCTGATCCGTGAGGCCGACTACTGGTCGAGCATGGCCGCCCGCGAGGTGACCACCCGCGAGGACGTCGAGCGGGCCATCAAGGAAGGCATCGAGCGCGCCAGTCGAGTCCGCGACAGGGCGCAGGAGATCATCGAGCGCGACATCGTCTTCATCGACACCGACGGTGCCAAGGTTGGCCAGATCAACGGCCTTTCCGTCATTCAAATCGGGACGTTCTCCTTCGGCCGGCCGAGCCGCATCACCGCCCGGGTGCGAATGGGGCAGGGCCGCGTCGTCGACATCGAGCGCGAGGTGAAGCTCGGCGGGCCGCTGCACTCGAAGGGCGTCATGATCCTCTGGGGCTACCTTGCCGGGCGGTATGCCGAGGATGTACCATTGGCCCTGGCGGCTACCCTGGTTTTCGAGCAGTCCTATGGCGGGGTCGACGGAGACAGCGCCTCCTCGACGGAGCTCTATGCGCTGCTGTCGGCACTCTCCGAGGTGCCCGTCAAGCAAGGTTTTGCGGTCACTGGATCCGTGAACCAGAAAGGCGAGGTGCAGGCGATTGGAGGGGTCAATGAAAAGATCGAAGGCTTCTTCGACATCTGCAAGGCACGTGGACTCACCGGCAACCAGGGCGTTCTGATCCCGAAAGCAAACGTGCAGCACCTGATGTTGCGCGAGGACGTGGTGGAGGCTGTGCGCGAGGGCAAGTTCGCAATCCACGCGGTGAGCCATGTCGACGAGGGCATTGAAATTCTGACGGGCATCAAGGCGGGCGAGCGCGGCGAGGATGGACAGTTTCCCCCGGGCTCGGTCAACAGGCTGGTCGAGGACAAGCTCAAGGCGTTTGCCGAACGTGCGAAGGCGTTCGGCCGGTCCAGGGGCGATTCGCAGGATAACGGGAAGAATTCGGCATGACCGCGCACGTCGCGGAGGCAGCAGAGGCGCGCGGACGCGTCGTACTCCACTTGCATACAGTCAATCCCCATGCGGTGGCCATCGAGGCGGCCGTACGGGTGGCGCAGGCGTTCCAGTCAGGTATCGAGTCCCTGTTCGTCGAGGACGCGCAGATCTTCGACCTGGCGAGCTTTCCCTTTGCGCGGGAGATCTCCTTCACGGGGCGCAGATCGCGGGCGATTTCGTCCGACGAGCTCGAGCATGAGTTTCGCCTTGCGTTCGCCTCCATTCAGCGCCGGATCGCGGAGCTGGCGCGCGCCGCCGAGGTGCCGATCCGCCAGCGCATCGTTCGGGACGATCCCATTGCCGCATTGGCGTCGACCTGTGCGGAGTGCGGACCTTGGAACGTCGTTGCCTTGGCCGAGCCGATCGGCACGATGAGCGGCGAGTCCTTGCGCCAGCTCTTCGAGGCCGTGTCCGATGCCACGGGGCTGGTGATCGTCGGCCCGCACGCACGCCGCACGTCTGGGCCTGTGATCGTCGCGGTGGAGGACATCGACCGCCTGCCCAGCATGGTGAGAGCGGGTGAGCGGCTCGTCTCCGCAACAGGGGGCTCTCTCGTCATTCTGCTGATTGCTGACGACGAGGAACGGCTGCACTGGATGGAGGGTCAGGCCCGCCTTCTTCTCGGCGAGCGCACCGATGCTCAGATTGTCCGCGCCAGCTCAGCCCGGGGCGCGGCCGAGGTCGCGGCGGAGGCGCTGCGGCGCCTGAAGGGTGGCTTCGTCATCAGCCAGTTCGGCGGGCTGGTCGTGCCCGCAGATCGCGATCTGCGGGCGTTGGCTGCATCGCTGGAGTGTCCGATCCTGCTGGTGCGATAACGCCGCTGCCGCCGCTCGATGGAAGCGCGCGCGGGCGCGTGCTTGCCGCCCTGGAGGGAAGTGCCTACCTCCAGTCCAGGTACAGCCCCAGCATAGGGTGACGGCCATCAGCTTCCAGCAGCATATCGGTTCGCGCGCACGTCTGCGGTCGCTCGTCGAGCGGCTTTGGCGAGAGGTGACGCCGCCGCGGGCGGTGGCTGGCGTTGCCGTAGCGGTCGTGCTGGTCCTCTGGCTCGCCGGCGGCATGGCGACATGGGTGGCGCTCGTCACCATCGGCCTCATTGCTGCGGTTGAGGTGGCCGGGTCTCGCGGGCTTGGTCCTGCCCCGCGGCGCAGGGAAGCCGAGCCCTTGCCAGAAGGCACCGCAGCGTCATCTGAAACGGCCGTCGGTGTGCCCGATGTCAGCTGGCGTGCCGTGATCAGTGCCATGCCCGACCCGGCGCTGGCGCTCGATCAGGACGGCATCATCGTCCACCATAATGCCGGCGTGGCCGATCTTTTCCCGCGCGTCAGGGTGGGTCAGCCCATTTCCGGCGTGATCCGCAGCCCTGAGCTGCTTGCCGCCATCGAGAAGGACCGCGAGCCGGAGGACGTGACAGTCGTCGAGCTGCAGAACCGGGTTCCCGTCGAACGTCGGGTCTCGGCAATTGTCACGGCTCTTCCGTTGAGTGCCGATGCAGGGCGCAATCGCGCCCTGCTCGTAACCTTTCGCGACATCACGGATCAGGAAAAGCTTGCCCAGATGCGGGCGGACTTCATCGCCCACGCCAGCCACGAGCTGCGAACCCCGCTCGCCTCGCTGCGCGGCTTCGTCGAGACGCTGCAAGGGCCGGCGCGTGACGACCCGAAGGCGCGCGACCGGTTCCTCGAAATCATGGCAGCCCAGGCAACGCGCATGACGCGGCTCATCGACGACCTGCTCTCCCTCAGCCGGATCGAGATGCACGTTCACGTGCCACCGCGGGGGATCGTGGAGCTGAACGAGGTCGTCGCGTTTGTCGCCCAGTCGCTCGAGCCGGTCGCGGAAGCCGCGGGGATCTCCATCGCAGTGGAGCCGCTTGCCACTCCTGCCCGCGTGCGCGGCGACCGGGAGGAGTTGGTTCAGCTCTTCCAGAATCTCATTCACAACGGAATCCGCTATGGCAAGGAAGGCGGGCACGTGCGCGTGCGGATCGCCCGGGAGCCGCTGGCCGGGGGTCGTGGGCAGCGTATTTCGTTGGCGGTCCAGGATGACGGCATCGGCATTCCGCCGGAGCATCTTCCCCGGCTGACCGAGCGCTTCTACCGGGTGAGCGCCTCCGCAAGCCGGGAGAAAGGCGGAACCGGCTTGGGCCTGGCGATCGTCAAGCACATCGTCACCCGTCACCGCGGAGAGCTCCGGATTGCTTCGAAGCCCGGTGAAGGGGCGACGTTCACCGTCCTGCTGGATGAGCTTCCCGCTCCGGCCGAGCTATCCCCGATGCGCTGATTGTTCCGCAATATCAGACACTTAAACTGTCATGAAAGCATTGCGACTCTGCCTTATCAGAGGCGCCGTGCCGCTGTGGCGCACATGCGGAAGCACTGGATCGGACCTGATCGACAGGGCAGGAGGATTGGTCGTGAAGATTTCTGCAGCATTGAAGCTTGCGGCGGCGGGCGTCGCGACATGGGGCATGTTGGCCGGAGCAGCATGGGCGGCTGACAACATTACCGGTGCGGGCGCCAGCTTTCCCTACCCGGTCTATACGAAATGGGCCGACGCTTTCCACAAGGAGACGGGCATCGGAGTCAACTATCAGTCGATCGGCTCCGGCGGCGGCGTCAAGCAGATCAAGGCCAAGACGGTGACATTCGGCGCCAGTGATGCGCCGCTGAGCGGCAAGGACCTGGAGGCGTCCGGCCTCGCCCAGTTCCCGATGGTCATGGGGGGCATCGTGCCGGTGGTGAACATCGATGGCGTGGCACCTGGGCAGCTCGTCCTCGACGGTCCCACGCTGGCCAAGATTTTCCTGGGCGAGATCAAGAGGTGGAATGATCCCGCCATCACGAAGCTCAATGCCGACCTGAAGCTGCCAGATCGGGCCATCGCCGTCGTCCATCGCTCGGACGGCTCAGGCACCACCTACAACTTCGCCTACTACCTGGCCGAGGTCAGCCCTGAGTGGAAGTCGGAGGTCGGTGTCAGCACGGCTCTGCAGTGGCCTGTCGGCATCGGCGCGAAAGGCAACGAGGGCGTCGCCAACAACGTCGGCCAGACCAAGAACGCGATCGGCTACGTCGAGTATGCCTATGCGAAGCAGAACAAGCTCTCGCACGTTAGGATGGTCAACAAGGCCGGCAAGGTGGTCTCCCCGGATGCCGAGAGCTTCCAGGCCGCCGCTGCCAATGCCGACTGGAAGTCGGTGCCCGGCTACGGCGTGATTCTTGCCGATCAGCCCGGCGATCGGTCCTGGCCGATGACAGCGGCGACCTGGATCCTGATCCACAAAAGCCCGGCCGATCCGGCTGCTGTGGAAAAGGCACTCAAGTTCTTCGCCTGGGCCTACGCGAATGGCGATACAGCGGCCCTGGAGCTCGATTACGTGCCGATGCCCGACAACGTCGTGAGCGAGGTGCAAGCCATGTGGGCCGCCGAGATCAAGGACGGCAGCGGCAAAGCCATTTTCACGCAGTGATTGAAGCTGGTTCCGGTCAGGTATTGCGTCCGGGGAGCTCCGAGCACGAGGCTACCGGGCTCGTTCCATGCGGTCCGGTAGCCCAGTCTTGAAAGCTAAGAGGGGATAGCGGTGTGACACAAACAGCCACTGGGCTTGGACGTCATGACGCCGCAAAGCAGCAGATGGAACGGCAGCGTGTCCTGAACCGGCTGAAGCTGTGGGATGCGCTGTTTGCGCGCCTTACGTTCGCCGCTGCGCTGCTCGTTCTCATCGTTCTCGGCGCGGTTTTCGTTTCACTGATCGAGGGAGCATGGCCCGCATTCCGTACGTTCGGCCTCAAATTCTTCGTGACGGAAGCCTGGAACCCGGTCACGGAAAAATTCGGGGCCGTTGCGCCGATCTACGGCACGCTGGTCACGTCTTTCATTGCGATGCTGATCGCGGTGCCGATCGGATTGGGCATCGCCATCTTCCTGACCGAGCTTTGCCCTTACGCCCTGCGGCGGCCTATCGGCATTGCCATCGAGCTGCTGGCTGGAATCCCGAGCATCATTTACGGCATCTGGGGTCTGTTCTTCTTCGCTCCATTCTTCCAGCAGACAGTACAGCCCGCGTTGATTTCGGCATTCAGAAATGTACCGGTGCTGTCCGAGCTGTTTGCAGGTCCCCCTTACGGCATCGGGATTCTGACCGCAGGAATCATTTTGGCGATCATGGTGCTACCCATTATCAGCGCCATCAGCCGGGACGTTTTCGAGACGGTGCCCGCTGTCCTGAAAGAATCGGCCTATGGCCTCGGCTGCACGCGATGGGAGGTCGTGCGTTCCGTCGTGATGCCGTACACGAAGGTCGGCCTGATCGGCGGCTTCATGCTCGGACTGGGGCGCGCGCTCGGCGAAACGATGGCGGTCACCTTCGTGGTCGGAAATGCGCATCGGATCTCCGCTTCGATCCTGGCACCCGGGACGACCATCTCGGCCACGATCGCCAATGAATTCACGGAAGCGGTCAGCGACCTTCACACGGCTTCGCTGATTGCACTCGGATTGATCCTGTTCCTCATCACCTTCACTGTGCTGGCGCTGGCTCGCCTGATGTTGCTGCGCCTCGAAGTAAAGGCTGGGAGATAGCGGATGATCTTGGATCAGGCGCGATTTGCTCAGCGCAAACGCCGGAGCTTCATCGTGATGGCTCTGTGCTGGGGAGCTGCCGCGGCAGGTCTCGGCGCGCTGCTCGTCATTTTGGGCACGCTGCTGTCCAAGGGGCTTGGTGGAATTCGGCCCGAAGTGTTCACGCAGATGACGCCACCGCCGGGAAGCGATGGCGGATTGCTCAACCCGATCGTGGGCAGCTTGATCATTACGTCCCTTGGCGTCCTCATAGGCACGCCGATCGGCATTCTGGCCGGTACGTACATGGCCGAGTACGGGCGCTACAGCAAGCTGACGTCCGTCATTCGTTTCGTCAACGACGTCCTCTTGAGCGCGCCGTCCATCGTCATGGGCCTCTTCGTCTATGCGGTCATGGTTGCGCCGATGGGGCATTTCTCCGGCCTTGCCGGCTCCGTCGCCTTATCGCTTCTCGTCATTCCGATCGTCATCCGGACTACCGAGGACATGCTCCTGCTCGTGCCCAATGCGCTGCGTGAAGCGGCCACCGCTTTGGGGATGCCGCGGTCGCTCGTCATCCGGCGGGTTGCCTACAAGGCGGCGCGCGCTGGCATCATAACGGGCGTGCTTCTGGCCGTGGCGCGTATCAGTGGTGAAACGGCTCCATTGCTTTTCACAGCGCTCAACGATCAGTTCTGGAGCACTAACATTTTCGCTCCAATGGCCAGCCTGCCGGTGGTGATATTCCAATTCTCGCTCAGTCCTTATGAAGACTGGCAGCGTCTGGCCTGGGTCGGAGCGTTGATCATTACCTTTGCCGTGCTCGCGCTGAGCGTGGTGGCGCGGTGGCTGGGCACTTCGAGGGTCGCGAAATGAATATCATGCCAACCGTCACCGATCAGGCTTTGACCGAGAAGATTTCGGTGCGAAATCTCGATTTCTATTATGGAGAGTCGAGGGTCCTCAAATCCATCAATTTGCCGCTCTACGAAAAGGAGGTGACGGCGTTCATCGGCCCCTCGGGTTGCGGGAAATCGACTCTCCTGCGGGTCCTGAACCGCATGTACGATCTCTATCCGAACCAGCGGGCCGAGGGCGAGGTTCTGCTCGATGGCGAGAATATTCTTTCGCCGAAGCAGGATCTCAATCTGCTGCGCTCGCGCATCGGCATGGTCTTCCAGAAGCCGACGCCGTTCCCGATGACCATATATGAGAACATCGCCTTCGGTGTCCGGCTTTATGAGAAGCTGTCGAAACGGGAAATGGACGAGCGTGTCGAAAGCTCACTCCGCCGCGCGGCGCTTTGGGACGAAGTAAAGGATAAGCTCAACGCCAGTGGATTGAGCCTGTCCGGCGGCCAGCAGCAGCGGCTTTGCATTGCGCGCACGGTGGCGATCAAGCCGGACGTCATTCTTCTGGACGAGCCCTGTTCGGCACTCGATCCCATTTCGACGGCGAAAATCGAGGAGCTGATCGACGAGCTCAAGCGGGATTACACGATCGTAATCGTTACGCACAATATGCAGCAGGCAGCACGCGTCTCGGAGCATACCGCCTTCATGTACCTCGGCGAGCTCGTCGAGTTCGGGCTGACGAGCGAAATTTTCACCAACCCCAGAAAACGGCAAACGCGGGACTACATAACCGGCCGCTACGGTTGAGATCCGGTCGCGTTTGGAGCATTGGAGGAAACCATGAAGGAGCACATCGTCCGCTCATACGAAGAAGAGCTGGCGCTGCTCGATCGCAGGATCGCGCAGATGGGCGGGCTCGCCGAGCATGCGCTGGGACACGCCTTCGATGCGCTCGAGAAGCGCGATCCACAACTCGCCGAGTCGGTGATCAAGTCGGATAAAGCGATCGACCAGCTCCAGCGCGATATCGAAGGCCAGGTGATCACGATGATCGCACGTCGGCAGCCCATGGCCGATGACCTTCGTCACGTCGTGGCGGCGCTGCGCATCACCTCTGATCTGGAGCGCATCGGCGATCTTTCCAAGAATACGGCCAAGCGCGCCCTTGCCGTCTCGCACGAGCCCTACCCGAAGCCCATCATGTCCGGCCTTCGCAGCATGGTGGAGCGTGCGATGCGCCAGCTCAAGGACGTGCTCGACGCCTACGCGGAACGCAATAGTGACCTCGCGCTCACGGTCTGGCGCGAGGATGAGCAGATCGATGCCATGTATAATTCGGTGTTTCGCGAGCTCCTGACCTACATGATGGAGGATCCGCGCAACATCGGCCTCTGCACCCATCTTCTGTTCGGCGCCAAGAACATCGAGCGTATCGGCGATCACACGACCAACATCGCCGAGAGCGTCTACTACCTCGTCCATGGCATCTCGATCACGGAGGATCGCCCCAAGGATGATCAGACGAGCTCGACTATGATCTCGAGCGATTGACACGTGACCAACAGGAGCTTGGATGTCCGTCAAAGTGCTGATCGTCGAAGATGAAGCCCCGTTGGCAGAGCTGCTTCGGTACAACTTCGAGGCAGAGGGTTTCGAGGTCGCCCACGCTGCAACGGGCGAAGAAGCGGAGCTCCTGATCGCCGAGGAGAAGCCCGACCTCATCATTCTGGATTGGATGCTGCCGTCGGTTTCTGGCGTCGAGCTTTGCAGACGCGTCAGGGCGCGGCAGGACACACGTGCGCTTCCAATTCTGATGCTGACCGCGCGCGGAGAGGAAAGTGACCGCATCCGCGGGCTCTCGACCGGTGCGGACGACTACGTCGTGAAGCCATTCTCGCTGCCCGAGTTGATGGCACGCGTGAAAGCCATTCTGCGCCGGACAGCGCCCGAGCGCATGGCCGACGTGCTCAGGGCAGCGGATATTGAGCTCGACCGTACCGCGCATCGGGTGACGCGCGGCAACCGTGAGGTGCGGCTCGGGCCAACGGAGTTCAATCTGCTGGAGTTCATGATGCAGAGCCCCGGCCGCGTGTTCTCGCGTGAGCAGCTCCTAAATGGTGTCTGGGGGCGTGATGCCTACATCGACGAGAGAACTGTCGATGTCCACATCGGGAGGTTGCGGAAAGCGCTTGTCCGCGGAAAAGAACGCGACCCGATCCGCACCGTGCGAGGTGCGGGGTATGTTTTCGGCGAGCGGCGAACGGCTTAAAACAGAGCGGCGAAATATCGCAGGATTGTTTTTAGCACCGCCACAATTGCTTACTTTCGATCGAGGCGTCGCTGACAGATTGGGCGAGAGTCAGGCCGTTAACCTTTGGACGCTTCTTTTTTTGTGAAGATTGTGTTAGATTACTTCCGTCGTAGCGTAGCGAAAACGGATGAGGAACGCGGAGCCCGGCTAACGGCCTCGCGTCATAATTGCCTGGATGACCCACGCCGCGCTGTTCGGTCTTGACCTGAGAGACTCAATGCGCGGCATGAAAGCCAAGTCATTGATGCTGAAAGGCAGGCTATGCCCGGCACGGGGGCCATAGTTGGTCAAGGCACGCTCCCGCCGACGGCAACTTTGTCGGCAAATTGACCTTGTCACGAAGCCCTGACTTTGGGCGGGATGCCCGGCCGGCAGACGAACGGCGGGCTGCGAGTTCCAGAGAGTGAGATAACGAAATGGCTCAGAAGACGAAGGTGCCTGTCACGGCGAAGAGCACCAGGGGAAGTGCCAAGCCGACAGAAGCCAAGCGTGCCACTGGCCGGGAGCCTGAAAAGAAGGCCGCGGCTGCCAAGTCTTCTTCCGTGAAAGCTCGCGCTGGAAAGCAGGAAAAACAGGCCAAAACCAAGAGTACGAGTGGAAAACAATTGATAAAAAAACAGGTAGCAAACAACCAACCGGCAGCAAGCAAGAAAATTGCCCCGGCGTCTAAACAGCCCGCGGGTCAGGCTGCCAAAGTGAGCGCAAAGACGTCCGCCACTGTCGAGAAGACAAGGCCGGCTGAGAAGCCCGTCGAGAAGTCAGCGCTGCCTCCGGCAGCGATGCGCGTTGGTCAGCCCGCTCCGACCCAGCAGCGGCGTGCGATGACGGCCGCGATGGCGAAGGCGGCTCAGCCCAAGATCTCGGCTCCGGTCACGCCAAAGGATGTTGCTGCGAGAACGAAAGAGGCGCGGCAGGAGGCGCAGGCCGCCAAGAAGTCCGTCAGCGCCCGTCACGGCTTCAAGACGAACGAGTACATCGTCTATCCGACCCACGGTGTCGGCCGCATCGTCGGCATCGAGGAGCAGGAAATCGCCGGCATGTCTCTCGAGCTGTTCGTGATCACGTTCGAGAAGGACAAAATGACGTTGCGCGTGCCCACCGGCAAGCTGCAGAGCGTCGGCATGCGCAAGCTGGCGTCCGAGGACGTCGTCAAAAAGGCGATGGACACCCTCAAGGGCCGCGCCAGAATCAAGCGGACGATGTGGAGCCGCCGCGCGCAGGAGTATGAGGCGAAAATCAACTCCGGCGATCTGGTTGCGATTGCCGAGGTCGTCCGCGACCTTTATCGGTCCGAGTCGCAGCCTGAGCAGTCCTACTCGGAACGCCAGCTCTACGAGGCTGCCCTCGACCGCATGGCGCGGGAGATCGCTGCCGTCGAAAAGCTCGATGAGCAGGCGGCTGTGCAGCGCATTACGGAAGTGCTGGCGAAGAGCGCCCGCGGCCGCCGTGCGGCCGAGGAAGCGGAGGCTGAAGGCGACGACGACGGCGAGGCCGATCCGGCCGTGCGAGCCGCCTGACGCCGTCCAGCTTTCGTTATCAATCGTTGACAGCGGTCCGGTGCCGTGCGGTGCCGGGCCGTTTTCATTGAAGCTGCGCGTTGACCGCGGTGCTCAGCGGCTCGCTCCAGCGGCAGGCCCGAAACCTGCGCCGAACCGTCCGCGTCAGGGCTCGACCTGACATCTGCTATCAAGACATCTGCCCATCAAGCCACGCCGACGCGTAGCAGATCGTGGACGTGCACGATCCCGACGGGCTTGCCTTTCTCCACCACGAACAAAGCGGTGATTCGGGCGGCGTTGATCAGCTCCAGGGCTGCTGAGGCGAGCGTGTCGGGGGTGACGGTCTTCGGCTTGCGGGTCATGATATCGGCCGCCCGCGCGGACAGGAGGCGCTCGCCCATGTTGCGCCGCAAGTCGCCGTCGGTCACGATCCCCACGAGCTTGCCGTTGGTGTCGATTACTCCGAGGCAGCCGAAGCTCTTCTGCGTCATCGTGACCAGCGCGGCGCTCATCGACTCGCCTTCCAAGGCAAGAGGCAGCTCTTCGCCCTTATGCATGATGTCGGCGACGTACTTGAGCTGCGCGCCAAGCGAGCCGCCGGGGTGGAACAGTTTGAAGTCGTGTGCCGTGAAGCCCTTCGCCTCCAGCAGAGCGATAGCGAGGCTGTCTCCGAGGGCGAGCTGCATGGTCGTGGACGTGGTCGGGGCAAGGCCGTGCGGGCAGGCCTCCTTCGCCCGCGGCAGCTCGAGCACGACGTCGGACGAACGGCCGAGCGCCGACTCCCGGCGTGAGGTGATGGCGATCAGCGGCACCTTGAAGCGGCGCGAATAGGTGATGACGTTCTTGAGCTCCACCGTCTCTCCGGACCAGGAGATCGCCAGGATGACATCCTCCGCCGTCACCATCCCGAGGTCGCCGTGAGCCGCCTCGCTCGGATGAACGAAGAACGCCGGTGTGCCCGTGGACGCGAAGGTGGCCGCGAGCTTCTGGCCGACATGGCCGCTCTTGCCGATGCCCGTCACGATCACCCGTCCGCGTGACGCCGAGATCACACGGATTGCTTCGGCGAAGTCGCTCGCCATCTCATGCTTGAGGGCTCCTGCCAGCGCAGAAAGCCCCTCTGCCTCGATCTCGACGGTGCGGATGGCGCAGCGCACCGCCTCCGCGCGCCCGCTCTTCAGCCGGCTATCGACGCCCGTCGGCTTGCTGACATCTGTCGTGTGCAGCCCATTGCGGTGCGCTGCCGGTTGAGCCGTCATTGGACCCCCCTGATTCTCACCGATGACGTGGACTCAAAAACGGGTGCTTTTGTGTCTAACAGACACCTGCGTCGGCGCCAACGAAGCCAGGCGGGTCGAATCCGGCCTATCAACCGGAACGTGAGCTGGCATCGACCAGACATTGAGCTGTCAGTGTGCTTTCGCTGCCGCTGCCGGCTTGCTACAGTTCCCGCCCAGGGACCCTGAAACGGCAGGCTTGAGATGACACTCGGCGCCCATCCCTTCTTCCAGCCTGAGAAACGTCCGCATGTGGAAGGCGACTTCCGGCGCGAGGAGGTGGCGCTTGCGAACCGTAATTCGGGCCTTCCGCTCGAGGCGCTGCGCCACGACCTGACGCCGATTGGATTGCACTATCTGCTCATCCACTTCGACATCCCGTATGTCGAGGCACCCGAGCGCTGGAACGTGAAGGTCGGAGGGCGGGTGAGCAACGCGATCGAGGTGCCGCTTTCCGAAATCAAGCGGCTTCCGCAGCGAAGCCTGAGGGTCACGCTCGAATGCGCTGGGAACGGCCGGGCGAAGCTGACGCCGCGCTCCCAAAGTCAGCCGTGGGGGAATGGCGCTGTCGGCACGGCCGAGTGGACCGGCACCCCGGTGAGATACCTCCTCGAGCGCGCCGGTATGGCTGCTGACGCCGTCGATGTCGCCTTTTTCGGGGCGGATCGCGGATTCGATGCCGGCGTCGAGCACGACTACGGCCGCAGCCTGACGCCGGATCTTGCCATGTCCGACGACGTGCTTCTCGTGCATACGATGAACGGCCAGCCGCTGCTGCCGCAGCATGGCTTTCCGCTGCGGCTCATCGTGCCCGGCTGGTATGGCATGGCAAGCGTGAAGTGGCTGAACCGGATCGAGGTTCTCGACCGGCCATTCGATGGCTTCCAGCAGGTCAGGACGTATGTCTACCGTCAACACTCGGGCGACGAAGGCGTTCCGGTCACGCATATGCGCGTGAAATCCCTGATGGTGCCGCCCGGCATTCCGGACTGGTACACGCGGGCTAGGCTCGTCGAGCGCGGGCCTGTCGAGCTGTACGGGCGCGCCTGGTCGGGCGGAGGAGTGCCGATTGCCATGGTCGAGGTGGGCGTGGACGGCGCGTGGCAGGAGGCGACGCTTGATCCTCCGGCGGGCCAGTACGCGTGGCGTGGCTGGCGTTTCACGTGGGACGCCCAGCCGGGAGAGCACGAGCTCATGTGTCGGGCGACGGACGAGGCGGGCAACGTTCAGCCGCTCGATGCCCCCTGGGACAGCGGCGGATTCGGCAATAATGTCGTGCACCGCGTGACGGTTACGGTACGCTGATGAGCTGCCGGCCACGTCAGACGTAATCGGAAGGGGAAGGCATGCCATCGAGTGCGCAATCGGCGCAGCCTGCCAGCTCGGCCATCGAGGTGCTGATCTGGCGCGGACGGGAGAACGGTCACTATCAGCGGTTCACGGTGCCCTTGCGCGAAAGCCAGACCGTGCTTGACGTGGTCACCTGGGTGCAGCGCAATTCCGATCCGACGCTCGCCTACCGCTTCGCCTGCCGGGTCGGCATGTGCGGGTCGTGTGCCATGACGGTCAACGGCCGCCCGCGGTGGACCTGCCGGACCCACGTCGCCAATGTCGTCGAGTACGGCAGGCTGGAGATCGCGCCTTTGGCGAACCTGCCCATCATCAAGGACCTGGCGACGGACATGAGCCGCTTCTTCGAGAAGTGGCAGCAGGCCCGCGCGCGTTTCGAGCCATCGCGCACGCGGCACGAACCCGTCGAGACGATCTCGCCAAACACCGCCGAGCGCATGGCGGCGGATGACGCCATCGAGTGCATCAACTGCGCCGTTTGTTACGCGGCTTGCGATACCGTGCGCTGGAACGACGATTACCTTGGTCCGGCTGCACTCAATCGCGCCTGGACGCTGGTCAATGACGTGCGTGATGCAGGCCAGAAGGAGCGCCTGAAGGCTGTCTCGGATGTCGGCGGTTGCCAGAGCTGCCACTCACATCAATCCTGCGCGGAGCTCTGCCCCAAGTCGCTCAACCCGACCGCCTCGATCGCCAGCCTGAAGCGGCGTGCCATGTGGGCGTATCTCAAGGGGGAGCTGTGATGGTCCTTGAAGCTATTCCCGACGCAGCAGCACCCTCCAATGTCATCCCGGGCCTTGTGCCCGGGATCCAAGTCTCGTCTAGCTCTGTGGCCCTCTGTGGAACTGGACTTCGCCACGTCGCCACCGTCGATGGTGCGGAACCGTGGATCCCGGCGACAAGCGTTGGGATGACGGTGGGTGGCGGGGCGAACCTCTCAAACTCGGCTGCCTGGAGGCTCGCGTCATGACCCTCCGCCTGTACGTTCTCCAGCGCCTGACCGCGGCATTGATGGTCCCGCTGATCATCGGCCACCTCATCGTCATTTTCTACGCCACATCGAACGGGCTCTCGGCGGCCGAAATTCTCGGCCGTACGCGCGGGAGCATTGGGTGGGCGCTGTACTACGGCCTCTTCGTCATCCTCGCTTCCGTCCATGGCGCGATCGGCGTCCGCGGCGTGCTCCGCGAATGGACGAGGCTCACGCCGGGCGCGCTCGATGCCATCATGTGGGCGTTCGGTCTGCTCCTCGCGATTTTGGGAGCGCGTGCCGTCGCGGCCGTGGCGCTGCCATGACGGTCCAGGTCGAAACACGGCGAACGACGGCTCACCGGCGTCAAGGGCTTTGGATTGCCGCCCTGGTGCATCGCCTGTCGGGAATCGCGCTCGCCTGTTTCCTGCCGCTGCACTTCCTGGCGCTCGGACTTGCGATCGAGGGCGAAACGCGTCTCGACGGCTTT
>DASVDU010000145.1:0-4694 GCA_036380915.1 Hyphomicrobiaceae bacterium
CGGCCAGACCGGACCTCCGAACCCGGACCGGAGCAGGTTCCGCGCAACCGCCGCCCCGACCGAGCCTTTTCGGCGGCTGGCGCCAATGAGCGCGACGCTGGCTGGCCGAAGCAATGCATCGAGGTTTCGTATCGTCACGCAGAATACTCCTGCCTGGATCGCGGAATTGGCTGGCAACGCTAATCAACCCTATCCAATCGCAGACGATCGAGCCTTGATTCGGATCAACGTGCCTAAGGACATGCCACTGCGGCGGATGAACTGGGTAATTCATGTCAATGCCGCCAACTTTCCGGTAGAGGAAAAGGTCACGGGATTGGACCTACTGCGAAAGCGCCCGGCCATGACGCCCAAAGCCATAGCCGTCTTGGCGCGATGAGTCTCGGCGGTGCGGCGCAGGACATTCCGGTGCGGGCGGACCAGCCGGTGCCGATGGCGCAGTGACAGCTTACAGAGGCATGCCGGCAGGAAATCGGGATCCTGTCGGTCTGATCGAGGACCTCTTCCGAGGCACCGCCCAAAACTTACGAAGCGACCGCGCTCACGGCGCCGCCGGCTCAAGAGCGCCGCAGCGCCTTGTACATTTCCGTCGATGCGATGAGCGCAAGCGAAAGGGCCGCCACCCCGGCCCATTCGCCAAGGCTGACTGGCTGCAGATGAAGCACATCGCTCAGACCTGGCGTGTAGAGCGCACCGATATGAAGGAATTGCGCCGCCAGGACAACAATAACGATCCAGGGATTTGAACCAAGCGGCAAGATGAAGGTCGACCGCCACTCGGAGCGACAGTTGAAGACATGAGCATTCTGGAAACTCACCATCAGGAGCAAGAGCAGGTTGCGTGCCTCCTCGACGCTCCTTCCATGCTCCAGCAGCCAAGCAAACGAGGACACGGCGATCACCGTCATGATCCCGCCGGCGAGCGCCGTCTGTTCGATCATTCTGCGGTCAAAGACCCTCTCCCGCGGCAGCCGCGGCCCTCTCGATAGCAGCCCCGGCTCACCCCGCTCCAGTGACAGAGCGATGGTCTGAATAGAATCCGTCACCAGATTGAGCCAAAGCAACTGCAATGCGAACAGGGGCAATGGCAGCCCCCAGAGGAGGCAAAAAACGAACAGCCCGATCTCTGCAGCGCTGGTCGTGACAAGAAAATAGATCACCTTCCGAATGTTGGCGTAGGCGATGCGCCCCTCCTCGACCCCGCCGACGATCGACGCAAAGTTGTCATCGGCCAGAACAAGGTCAGCGGCGCGGCGCGCCACATCGGTACCGGTTCGGCCCATTGCGATACCAATATGCGCTGCCGCAAGGGCCGGCGCATCGTTCACGCCGTCGCCGGTCACTGCCACGAAATGCCCGGCATCCCGCAGCGCCTCGACGATGCTCAGCTTCTGAAGCGGCTCGACGCGGGCGAACACGCGGCCATGGGCCACCAAGGCCTGCTGCCCCGAATGCGCGGTCCTCGCGAGATCTTGCCCGGTCACGACCTCCGACGGATCGTTCGCAATCCCGATTTCGCGTGCAATGGCGAATGCGGTCGCGGGATGGTCGCCGGTTACCATGCAGACACGGACACCGGCGCGTCCTGCGTCTCGGACGGATGCCTCTGCTTCGGGGCGGAGCGGATCGATGAGTCCCGCGAGCCCAACGAGATCGAGCCCTGTCAAGGCAGTTTCGTCGAAACTACGATTCGCCGCGACCGAGCCGCGTGCAACCGCCAACACCCGATAGCCGTCCCGGGCCAGTTGTTCGGCCGCCGCCCACGCGTCATCCCGCGGACCAGCGCACATCGGCAGGACGGTTTCCGGTGCTCCCTTCACGACGACATCAACGGTGCTTCCTGCCCGAAGGAAGATTGCGGCATACCGTCGCTGGGATTCGTAGGGGATCGTTGCAACTATCGGATGCTCGGTAGTCAGGTCCGATCGACGCACTCCGAGCATTGCACCGAAGAGGAGAAAAGCGACATCGACGGTATCTCCGACCGGCTTGCCGTCGCCGCTATCGAGGCTGGCCTCGTTGCATAGCACCCCTGCCATGGCCAACTTTCGAACGTCGGACGCCTTGTTTGCCGGCTTCTGGTGCAGCGACCGCAGGCTTCCGCTGTCGGCCTGATTGTGGATGGGCAGCCGGCCGTGGATCGGCAACCATACCGCGCCGACGGTCAGTCGGTTCAGGGTCAACGTACCTGTCTTGTCCGTCGCAATGACCGTGCATGCACCCAACCCCTCAACGGCCGGGAGCGCGCGCACGATGACATTACGCTTTGCCATGCGATGAGCCGATACTGCGAGAGCCACCGTGATCGCGATCGGCAGGCCTTCCGGTATCGCCGAAACCGCCAGGGCAACCGACAAAAAGAAAACGTCCGCGAGCGGCATGCCGCGGAGGAACTGCGCCGACGCAAATACCCCGACGGCAACCAACACCATAAGCCCGAACGACCTGGAGAAGCGCTCCAGTCGAACGATAAGTGGTGCCGGTGCTTGCGCATGCGTCGAGAGACCTTCGGCGATTCGGCCGACCTCGGTGCCCCGGCCGATCGCCGTCACAAGACCGAGCCCCCGCCCTCGCAGGATCGCCGTCCCGGCGTATGCCATCGTGATCCGATCGGCCAAAACGGCTTCGATCGGAACAGTTGCGCGGGCATCCTTATCCACGGGTAGCGACTCGCCGGTCAGCAGCGACTCGTCGGCCGCGAGTTCGCCGCTGTCGAGGAGCCGGAGATCGGCGGGCACAATGGTGCCGGATTCGAGTTCGACCACATCTCCGGGAACGAGTTCGGTCGAATCGATACGGCGACGCATACCGTCACGCCAGATGACAGCATCGGCGCGCACTATTCGGTTCAGCGCGGCAATGCTGCGCTCCGCCCTGCCTTCGAGCACCGCGCCGACGATGGCGTTGATTAGAAGCACGGCGATAATAAAGAACGCGTCCGTGATCTCTCCCAGCAGCATCGACACAGCGGCAGCCGCGACGAGCAGGAGAATGAGAGGACTGGCGAATTGGCGCAGAAGCAGAGCGAACCAGCCCGGACCCTCTCTTTCCGGGAGGCGGTTCTCTCCGAACCGCTTCCGGAGACCGGTGACTTCTGCCGAATCAAGTCCGGTGGGCCGGCTGCCGTACCGCTTCAGACATTCCGGCCTGCTCATCGCATACCATCGCGACATGTCGTCCGACTGAGATTCATCCCGTGATTTCACTCGCCGGCCTCCCTCCCGTTTCGATCACAGCATGCCTATCCTTTCGGGGCGGAATACGAGTCGTCTCAATGCCCCTTCTTATGTGCGGGATGGCTGCCACGTCTCCCCGCCGAGTCGGAAGACTGCTTCGATCCGGATGCGATCATGTGCGCCAGCAGCGGGACGGCACCTGAACCCAAGCTTAAATCGGCCTTCAGCGCGGCCTCAGCAGTAATCGAATAGGCTTTCCTCGATGACAGAAACCGGCCGCCGTACGAGAGCACCGGTGGCATCCACGCGCGGCGACACTCCCCAATGCATGTCCCACGGTAGTGGTCACCCCACTCCTGCGGGTGATCAACGCCGCTAATGTTCTCGCCGCACCGCAGGAAGCACAGGCCGAAACGGCGGCAACTCAATGGCTGCGCCTCGCGAGCGGTAGACCGGCTGCCGGCAAATCGAGTTCCGCCTGCAAGCCGCCCAGGGCCGACCGGCCCAAGGTGACGGAACCGCCATAGAGCTCGGTCATGTCTTGAACGATGCCGAGGCCGAGACCGGTACCCGGCGTGGTTTCATCCAGCCGTCGCCCGCGCTGGAGCACCTCCGCGCGCCGCACCTCGGGAATACCCGCACCATCGTCCTCGACAAAGATCCGCACCCGCCTTCCTGCCCGTTCTCCTCGAACGAGAACCCGCTGGTGTGCCCATTTGCAGGCATTGTCCATCAGGTTCCCGAGCATCTCCTCAAGATCCTGGACGTCTCCCGCAAACCACAGCTCCGCCAGCCCCGCCGTCTGGAAGGCGAGGCAACGATCGTCATGCAAATGCCTCAGGGTGAAGCAAAGATCGTCGACCACGCGCTCCACCGATGCCCGCGCATTGGGAACCCCGCCGGCGCCGGCCGCACGGGCGCGCGCTAGGTTACGCTCGATCGCCGCGCTCATGAGCGCAACCTGCTCTCGCAGTCGCTGCCCGCGATCGCTCTCGATTTCCCTTGCCTCGTTGCGAATCACCGTCAGAGGGTTCTTCAGCGCGTGCGCGAGGTCGCCTGCCTGACGGCGCGCCCGCTGCAGCAGGGTCGCATTGCGTGCGAGCAGGTTGTTCAACTCCTCGGCCAACGGCCTCACCTCCGCCGGAAGCGCGTCCGGCAGACGCCCGGCCTCGCCCGAGCGGATCTTAGCCAGGGCCGTCTGTATGGTACGCAATGGCCGCAGCCCGAAGCGGACCTGAGCCAACACCGCCCCGGCGAGACCGAGGGTCAGAATGGTCAAGGTCAATGCCAGCTGGTGGGCGAAAGTAACCACGTCGCGGCGGATCTCCGAAACCGGCCCTGCAACGGCGAACACGAGATCCCGATCCGCCGCGGGAAGGCGGATCGCCGCGACGATCCCCCGCAGCGCCTCGCCTGCCGGCCCGGTAAATTCGTGAATCTGCGGCGCTTCCTGATATGCGGGCTTAGGGACATTCAAGCGAGCAAGCCATAGAGAGGCCGAGTGCGCCGGAGTCGCCT
>DASVDU010000146.1:0-3149 GCA_036380915.1 Hyphomicrobiaceae bacterium
TGAAGGACCGCCGGTATGTAGAACGCCCAGCCTCTTCGAAGCCGCTCTTCAGCATGATTTCCGACGAGTATCTGGCGGCAAGGCGGATCCAGTCTGGTGATGACAATGCCGACATTGAGACAGCGCAGTTCAGACGCGACCTTTTCATCGAGCTGATCGGAGACCACCCAATCGATACGTATACCGCCGCCGATCTTCAGGCCTATGTGTTGCTCCTAAAGTATTGGCCCGCGAAGGTGAAAGATCGCCCCGAGGGCCTGACAGCCCGCGAGATCATCGAGACGAACCAAGACCTGTCGCGGAAGCCGCTGAGCATCAAGACGCTGCGCGAAGGCTATGTCGCCAACATCAAGGCCATGATGCGCTCGCAGATGATGGAGTACGACTACCGTGACCCGTTCGCGGGGGCACGCATCTTCTATCCGGAGATAGCATCACCCAGCCAGCCAACCGAGCCTGTCAACGGCGGTGCAAAATCCGGCCACGCGGCGGCGCAAAACCAGGCCAGGTGGCAGTGGCCTGCGCCATGGCGCGCGCGCTTACCAATAGCTGGCGCGTGCCATGGCGCATTGGCCTCTTTGGGCCAAAACGAGCGATCTGATCTCAGGACTTTTGTTGCCGCTTTCGGGCAGTGCTGTTGGCGAGGCGATAGCTCTCGCCGTTCATCTCGAGGATGCTGACGTGGTGGGTCAGCCGGTCGAGCAGTGCGCCGGTGAGGCGCTCGGAGCCGAAGGTCTCGGTCCATTCATCGAAGGGCAGATTGCTGGTGATCAGGGTCGAGCCGCGCTCGTAGCGGTGCGAGATCAGCTCGAACAGCAACTCGGCGCCGGTCTTGGACAGCGGCACAAAGCCCAGTTCGTCGACGATCAGCAACTTGACGGCAGCCATCTGCTTCTGAAAGCGAAGCAGGCGACGTTCGTCGCGGGCCTCCATCAGTTCGTTGACCAGGGCTGCGGCGGTGGTGAAGCTGACCGACATGCCCTTCTGACAAGCCGCCAGCCCGAGGCCAAGGGCAATGTGCGTCTTGCCCGTGCCGCTTGGGCCAAGGGCAATGACGTTCTCGCGCCGCTCGATCCATTCGCAGCGGGCCAGTTCCAGCACCTGCATCTTGTTGAGCTTCGGGATGGCGCTGAAGTCGAAGCTGTCGAGGCTTTTGACCGTGGGGAATTTGGCGGCCTTGATGCGGCGCTCGACCATCCTCCGCTCCCGGTCGATCAACTCCAGTTCAACAAGCCGGGCGAGGTATCGGACATGATCCATGCCTTCGGCCGCACATTGCCGGGCCAGCTTCTGATGTTCCCGCAGGAACGTGGGCAGCTTCAGCGCCTTGAGGTGATGGGCGAGCAGGATTTCCGGACCATCGCTCATGCCGCGTCCTCCGCATCGCCCGACAACAACCGCATATAGGAGCCGGGCCTGGTTTTCTCGACTGTTGCCTTGGGTAGATAGGGATAACAGTCCAGGTCCAGCCGGGGCGGACGGTGTTCAACACGGCAAAGCAGCAGGTGCTTCACGGCGTCGAAGCCGATTGCGCCCATCTGAAGCGCCTGCTTCACCGCGGCATGCAGATCAGCCAGATCAAAGGTCTCGAGCAACCGCAGGACCTGGACGTATTCGCGTCGGCCATGTCGGTTCATGCGAGCTTCCATTAGCCGGCGCAACGTTGCGAACTCCTCGGGAAGCTCCCAGCCTTGCAATGGTGCGGCCTGATCGAGTGCGTTGATCTTCTGCTCCAGCAGCGGCAGGTAGTGGATCGGGTTGAAGACGATCTCCTCGCGATCCCAGCAGCGGGGATGGCGGGCAATGACCTCGCCCCGGCAGCCGATCACCACCTCGTGGACATAGGCCCGGATCCAGACATCCTGATGGCCGAAGGCAACCGGCACCGAGTAGTCGTTGGTCTTGTAGCGCACCAGACACTGGGACGAGACGCGGCCACTGTCCTGGTCACAGGCGTCGAAAGGCGCGACCGGGAGGGGGCGCATGGCAACCAGATCACGTTGCAACCGCTCGCCGATCGTCTCGCTCTCACCGCGCAGGACATCGTGCTGGCGCTTGCGGCATTGCTCCTCCAGCCAAAGGTTGAATGCCTCCCAGCTCGTGAACTCGGGAAGCGGCACCATGAAGTTGCGGCGGCAATAGCCCACCAAGCCCTCGACATTCCCCTTGTCATTGCCTTTGCCAGGACGGCCGTAGTGGTCCCGGATCAGGTAATGCGACAGGAAGCCGCTGAACAGGACGGCCCGCTTGCGGGTGCCATCGGGCAGGATCTTCGCCACCAGGCACCGGTCATTGTCATAGACGATCGACTGCGGCACTGCCCCAAAGAAGGCAAAGGCGTGGATGTGGCCGTCCACCCAAGCCTCGGCCACAGCCGCCGGATAGGCGCGGACGTAACAGGCGTCGCTGTGCGGCAGATCCAAAACAAAGAAGTGGGCCTTCTGCTCGACACCGCCAATCTTGACCATCGCCTCGCCGAAGTCGGCCTGCGCATGGCCCGGGGGATGCGCCAGCGGCACGAACACTTCCTGGCCCCGCCGTTCTCGCTCCCGGATGTAATCCTTGATGATCGTGTAGCCGCCGGTGAACCCGCACTCGTCACGAAGCCGGTCGAACACCCGCTTCGCCGTGTGCCGCTGCTTCCGCGGCATGGAGCGTTCCGCCTCAAGCCAGCCCTCGATGATCGGGATAAAGGGATCAAGCTTCGGCCGCCTGACTTCGGCCGTCCGCCGGTAGCCCGGCGGCACCGAGAACGTCATCATCTTCGCAACCGTATCACGGGAGATGTTGAAGGCCTTCGCCGCCTGACGCTGGCTCATGCCCCCCGCGCAGGCCTGGCGAACCCTGAGATATAGTTCCACGCTGAAAATCCTCGCGCCCTCCCTGCTGTCGCAGAAAGGGAAAGGGTGGACGACTTTTACGCCGCCCGCAGCAGCTCCATGCCGCCGCTTCCGTGGACTAGTTTCTCACCGCCGTTCTCACCTTGACGGTTGGCTGAGAGGCCGTCGCCGTTCCGGTCGTGAGAGGTCTCAATTGTTATGGCATGCTGCCTGCCTGCTCTGGTCCAAGGGGCTCATGGAGCGCGTTCGCGGACTGGAGCATGGCGAGACGGTGGTCATCAGCATTGGCGGAAAGCCCGGCAGGCACCG
>DASVDU010000147.1:0-34176 GCA_036380915.1 Hyphomicrobiaceae bacterium
GACGGCAAGCCGGCGGGCGTCATCGCCGTTGCCGACCCCATCAAGCCGACCACGCCGGCCGCGATCGCGGAGTTGAAGCGGCTCGGGCTCCGAGTCGTCATGCTGACCGGAGACAATGCCACCACTGCCCATGCTGTTGCGCGCAAGCTCGGCATTGACGATGTCGCCGCGGAGGTGCTGCCGGAGGACAAGAGCAAGGTGGTGGAGCGACTGCGCGCCGAGGGCCGGATCGTCGCCATGGCGGGTGATGGCATCAATGACGCGCCGGCGCTCGCGGCCTCCAATGTCGGCATCGCCATGGGCACCGGAACGGATGTGGCCATGGAGAGCGCCGGAGTGACGCTGGTCAAGGGCGATCTCACCGGGATCGTGCGAGCCCGTCACCTCTCAGCGGCAACGATGCGCAACATCCGCCAGAACCTCTTCTTTGCGTTCGTCTACAACGCGCTCGGAGTGCCGGTCGCAGCAGGCATTCTCTACCCTGCGTTCGGCATCCTGCTGTCGCCGATCATTGCGGCGGCTGCCATGTCGTTGTCATCGGTGAGCGTGATCGCCAACTCACTGAGGCTCAGCCGAGTCGACCTGAACTGAGCGCTGGTGTGGCGCCATAGCCTTCCCCCTCGCCGAGGAATTGGGCGAGGGTCCGCACGACACGATCGGGGCTCGCCGGCTTGCGCACGACCGGCGGGGAGCCCCAGGCCGAATGGCCAGATGTGCTGTGCCCTGTGTGGATGATGAAGGGAATGCCGCGCTCATAGAGCAGCGCAGCCAAGGGGCTGGCTTCCTCGGAACCGAGGCGGAAATCGATGATGGCCGCCGCGATGGCGTTCTGCTGCGCGAGGGCGAGACCCATTTTGAGCGTGCTGGCAGGACCTACCACTGTCGCTCCAGCCTCTGCGAGCGCTAGCTCCAACTCCCACGCGAGGAGCGGCTCGTCTTCGACGAGCAGAACACGCAGGTTTGAGAGACAGTCTTCCATGACCTTCGCAGAACTTGAAAAACGCCTGTAAGTTCCGCTGCTTCGCAGTAAGCAGAAAGTCGCAGTGCCAAATAATATCAACAGAAGGTTTCCAGGCTTACGCGTTTGCGAGACTTCTCACGGGCTTTCAGCCGAGAACTTTGGCCTCGCAGCCTGTCGCGAGGCTTGCCGCTGTGTCCTCCGAGGTTGGCGTCTGCTTGTTTCAGTCAGCCGTCTTGAAGGCCACGATCCCGAGCATGTGGCTGGCCGTCTTGCGGTCCTCTGAAAAGGGAAGCAGCAGGCATTCGAACTCCAGAGGCTCGCCGCCGACATTGATGCGCGCCCACTCATAGCACGGGCGGCGAGAGGCGATCGTCGACCTGCGGCAGTCCTCTAGAGAATCCAAGATCTCGTCCCCTCCCCGCTTGGTGATTTCTGCCTCGCCACGCCAGCCAAGTCTGCGCCTGAGCGTCTCGCCAATATGGAGGTATTTCACGGGCTTCAGATCGGGATTGGGGCCAAGCGCAGCCAGAAACATGGCGTCCGACTCGGGGTGCGCAGCGATGTCGATCGCTGACGGCGGCGGCAGGCCACCGCTCTTTTCTCGAAGCTCATGCCATTTGTGATCCAGGTCATTGAGCTTTCCGGCCACCCCATCCGGCAGCAGGTCCGCCGCGTCCGCCACGCTCATCTCCGGCGCGATGCAGGATGCGGCGGCATCGAGCCGCCACACAAGCCCCTCACGCCGCCACTCGAGATGGGCCTCACCTTCCAGGGCCCGGCCGACCATGGCGTCGATAACGGTGTGACCGAACCCCCGCACCCGAGGTTGGACGACCTCTGGCCCGCCCGTCTCGCGCCACAGCATGTGGAAACGGTGCTCGCCGTCGTCGCGCTGTTCGGTGTGCCAGCGAATCTCGATGCACCCGGTCGGACTGCTGAGCGCACCATGCTTGGATGCGTTGGTGGCAAGCTCGTGCAGGGCGAGACCGACGTTTTGAGCAGCCTCCGGTTTCAGCGAGAGGCTCGGCCCGGAGAGGATGAGGCCCTGCTCGCTGCGGTCGACGAACGGGCCCAAATGGGCGCGCACCAGCTCCGCGACCGGTACGCCCCTCCAGTCTCGTTTGACGAGCAGATCATGCGACTGAGCGAGGCCGCGCACGCGGGCGGTGAACCGGTCCTGGAAGTCCATCAGATCGCGGCTGGTCCGGGCGGTCTGCCGCGCCATGGCCTGGATCACGGCCAGCAGGTTCTTCGAGCGATGCGAAAGCTCGCGCATGATGAAGCGCGTGTGCTCCTCGCGACGCTTCTGCTCGGATATGTCACGGTAGATGACCGAGACGGCGGCAATCCGACCATTGTCATCGCGCATCGGCGAGGCGCTGATCGAGACCGGGATTTCCGTTCCATCCTTCCGGCGCCTCAACCCCTCGAACTGCACGCGCTTACCCGACTTGGCCAGTTCGAACGCCCGGGGAGTTGACTGGCCGGGGCCCGGAGTGAAGAGCAGGTTCGTCCCCTGGCCGATGGCCTCATCGGCCGTGTACCCGAACATCCGTTCCGCGCCGGGATTCCAGCTCCGGAGGCGCCCGTCTGCCGACCAGCTGATGATCGCGTCTGAGGACGACTCGACGATGGCGGCCAAGTGGGCTTGGCCGAGCTGCGCCCGCCGCCGTTCCGTCACGTCCTCGCATATGGTGCCGATGCCGACAACCGATCCATCGCGCGATTTCAAAGGATAGAACTGCAGCAGCCAGCTGCGCTGGTCGCCTGGTCGGGCAGGTGTCTCCCCCGTAACCTCGACGCCGGTCACCGGCTCCCCTGTCTCCAGAATGCGTTTCAGGATCGGCTCGACTTTGGGGCGTAAATCCGGGATGAGGTCCCAGGCCACACGGCCCAGATGCTCCTCGACCGAATACCCGTTCATTGCGGCCAGGACCTGGTTGATGCGCTGGAAGCGGAACTCGCGATCAAGCAACGCCAAGCCGACCGTCGCCGAGTTGTAGAGGGATTGCAGCTCGTTCAGTTGCTGCGCCGTCGTCCGAAGAAGCTCGGAGCGGTGCTGCTCCGCGATGCGAGCGGCGGTAACGTCCTGATCGATGCCGCGTATGCGCACAGGCTGGCCATCCGCGGCACACTCGATGACGCCGCGCGAGCTGATCCAGACAAGACGGCCATCAGGCCGACACACGCGAAACTCGCAGGCAAAGGGACCACCTTTTTTCGCATGCAGGCGGGTGATCTCCCGAACGCGTTCGCGGTCGTCGGGGTGGACCAAATTCAGCAAAGCCTCGCGGCTCAGCGGAAAGTCCTTCTGGTCGAGGCCGTAAAGCTCCAGCATCTCCGGCGACCAATTGCTCGCGCGGCTCGCGAACTCGTACTCCCACACGCCAGCGCCAATACCAGCAAGCGCCAGCCGCAGCCGTTCCTCGTTTGCTCGGATCTGTTCTTCGGCTTTCCTGCGCTCCGTGATATCTCGGGCGATGCTCAGCACCGACTCGGGCTTCCCACTGGCATCGCGGAGAAGCTGACTGCTCACCTCCCAGACCAGCGTGCGACCGGAGCGGGCGACCACTTCCACCTCGAAGCGCCTCTGCAACTGGTCCTCGGAAGCCGGCAACTCACCTGTCGAGACCGGCAGGCCCTCGCAGGCGGCATGCGCGCTTTTGTCTGACAGCAAGCTGTTGAAGCTTCTGCCGATCAGCTCGTTTCCGCTGTAGCCCAGGGCCGAGTAACCTGCGGCATTGCAGGTTAAGAAGCGCCCATCGAGATCCGTCGTGAAAATGATGTCGTTGGCAGCCTCGACGAGGGTTCGATACTGCTGCCTGCTGGCCTCGAGTTGCCGCACCGACTCGAAGAGCGCGGAACCGACCCGGTTCGCCTCTGCCAAGCCCGTCTCCGGGAATCGGCTCGTGCTGCTGTCAAGGGGCACACCGGCGAGGGTTTGAATCGGGATCGCAATCCGCCGGGCGAAGAGATAGGCAAGCACGACCGACAAGATTGTCAAGGCAGCAGCAAGTGCCGCAAAAGTCACCCATCCCCGGCGTGCGATTGCGGCCAGATCTGCCGTTGGCACGGTCGCGGACACGATCCAGCCGGCCAGTGCCGAGCGGTCGACGACGCGAACAACTTCGGTTCCATTCGAGACGACACGATGGATCGGCATGCCCAGTCTAAGCTGGTCCAGGGTAGAGCCCGACAGGCTTTTGCCGACGCTACTTGCATGGCCTTGGGATCGAGCGATGATTCGGCCCTTGCGATCCGCCAATGTCACCGTCCAGTTGAGCCCGCCGATATTCCGATCGAGAATTGGCGTGAAAATCTGCGTGGGCACTGCAACCGTCAGCACATAGGCGGTCTCGCCCCCCGATATGACCGGAATACGGACGCCGACGAGCGGTATATTGCTGGCAGAAAAGAACAGGTCAGAAATTTGCGGCTTTCCGGTTTCCATTACATCTTCGATGCGGGACAAATCGGTGGTCGGGAGCGTGCTCCCTGACGGGAAAGTCGTGTTGACGAGCTGCTTGCCAGTGCGATCAGTCAAGATCACGTACCAGCCATGGAGCCCGAATAGCTGGCGAGCCTGCAGGTCGAAAGCCTCGAATTTTTGCTCCTGGAGCAATGGCGAGGAGGCCAAAGATTCGCCAACACGGGTGAAGCCCAGAATTTCACGGTCGATCCCGGCAGCTATGTAGCTGGCATCTCCCAGAAGCCGCATTTTCGTGCTGGCGCTTTCGGCCAAGAAAAGGTTCCAGAGCGCCAGTCCACCAAGGATGATTCCGGGAACCAATATCGAGAGGCAAAGCACGAGCAGATGCGTCGACAGGGACCAGGCCCGCCCATCTACTGGACGCGTTTTAAATCGGGCCACGTGACCTTCTCGACCCTTCTTTACCTCATAAGGCCTCGCCGTAAGATCCGATATCAGCCGCCTCGAATTCGAACCTGCATTTTGCACGACCGACCTACGCTGAACTTCCGTAGCCGAGCACCGGCTGCATCCATCTAAAATCGGAACTGGCACAGCGCGCCCGCGTTCCCTTGCTTGACCGCCAATGGAGCTTTCGCCGCCGTTTGGTTAGCTGCGGCGCCGGTGCATTGAGGGAGATTGTGATGGTTTACGGCTCGGAAAGCGTGAACGAGGCAGCTGGAAAGGAAACCGGCGACATTGGTGCGAAGATCGAGGAGCTGCGAGCGGAAATGATGCGGCTTTCCGAGCAGGTCCAGGTTTATCTTCAGAACCGCGCAGGAGACCTGAAAGAAGACGCAACCGAAACGTCGGCAGAGGTTCAGAAACTCATTCGCGAGAATCCGTTTCCCGCAGTCGGCGTCGCGCTCGGCATCGGATTCCTGCTGGGTCTCATGATGCGAGGCGGAGCCAGCGCTGCACCGCGCCTGTCACGGCGCGATTTCGATCGGCTGGCCTCCAAGGTCCGCGGAGCGATCGAGGCCGGAAGTGCACGTGCTCAGGCCGCGGCATCCGAAGTCGGGGATACGGCGCTTCTCGAGCGGCTCGCCGGAGCCCTTTCCAGCGTCATCGGATCCTCGCGATCGGCCGCGGAATCGGTCGGCTCCGCAGGCGGGCGGGCCGCAAAAAGCGTTGCAGCCGTCGGGGAACGGACGGCCCGAAACATCGCCGAGCGCCTGTCCCAGGCCGCACACTAAATTCCGGCTGGGCCGCCGGCTCACTGCAGGTGGCCGAATTCCAGCGCGATTTATTGATCAACATTCGGTGAGGTTCATCTGGCGAAGCGGGGATTGCTGAGCGCATTAACCGCTTCGACGTGCGGTTCAGAAGTGCGCACACGGTCCAATCCGTATTGCCAATTGATCGCCCGAGACAGACCTTCGAGCCCCGGAAACATCGACGCGTGGCTGATGCCGAAACGGGCAAGATCCTTGAGCAGCACCGGCCGGAAGGATGAATCGATATCCACTCGATAGAGCTCGCCGTGGCTTTCGGAAACCGGCTCCGAGGGCGGTCCATGCACCGTAAAAACAGCCTCCTGCCGCGATATTCGCGCCGCCAGGGTCCGGGGCCGGTAAAGCGCCACGCCCGTGAAGCTGAAGGGATCGGCATCCGCTTCTGTCACTATCCTTCCCGGGATGAACACCCACAAAGCTGCGGACCCGGGCCGGCTGCTCGCAGCTGCGAAAAACGCCGCGACAAGCGGGTTGATGGTCCAGTCCAGAAGTCGTGTCGCCAGCCCATAATGCCGCGCGATCGTCAGGCAATCCCAGTCATCTGCCGGAAGATCGAGAAACTGGACGGCTTGGCGCTGCCACTCGCGAAAGAGCTGAATTTCCGTCTCCCGGTCGCAATCCGTGCGTCCAAGGTGGGGCACGAGGGCCTGCGCGGCATCCACGTCGCCGCGAAACACCGCGGGTTGACTGAGCGGCGTCACCGCATCGTAGAGTTCGGCAAAAGATGAAACGAGGACAGCTTTCAATCGTCACCCACTGTGCGGAGCGCTTCGGCGCGCTCGCAGACCAACGCGGGTCAATTGACACGGGATCCCCTTCGGATGGCGCTGGAGTGCTCCAGCTCTGGAGCCGCACCCTGCCTCTAGCGCGGCCTCAGGCCTTTCCGGCGATCAACGCTTCAACGACCGCCACCAGCTGCCCCGGATTGAATGGCTTGTCGATGAGCGGCGCTGTCCGGAATTCCCGCGGTATGCCTTCGAGGCCGTAGCCGGTCAAAAACGCAAATGGGATTCCGCGCCGGGTGAGCTCGGCTGCCAATTCATCAACCGGCTCGCCCGAGAGATTGGCGTCCAGGATTGCCACTTCGAATTGGTCGCCGGCGATAAGCTCCCTGGCCTTGTCCAGATTCGCCGCTGGTCCGACGATGCCGCAGCCGGCATCGGACAGCGCCATCGCGACGTCCATCGATACCAATGGCTCGTCTTCGACGATGAGAACCCGGGGGTTCTTTCCTGGTGCGGATCGGGCGAGCGAGTCCCCCAGCGAAGCAGTCGGTCGTGCTGAATCGGAGGTCACGCGCCCTGCGGATATGGCCGGACGCCGGCTGTCCGGCAATGGAAGGCTGATCTCACAGGTAACCCCCTCCACCGGGTATGCGACAGAAACCCGGCCGCCTTGCGCCTCGAGGCTCTGCTCTATGAGCATGCTGCCGAATCCGCGCTGACGGGGCGGTTTCACCGGCGGCCCGCCTCGCTCCTGCCAAGATAACAGCAGCTTCTCATCGCAACCGCCTCTCACCGCCCACCGCAGCATCAAGCGTCCCGTTGGAACAGAGAGCGCCCCGTACTTGCGTGCGTTTGTGCCGAGCTCGTGCAGCACCAGTGCGAGATGCAGCGCAACCTGGGGCTCCAGGACGACCTGCGGGCCCGAATAGGCGATCTGCTCGTCTTCGGCGCCTCCGAGCAGGAGCTGGTCGCGAAGGAGATCCTCGACGTCGACCCCCTGCCAGTTTCCCCGAGTGAGCGCGGAGTGAGCGCGCGCGAGTGATTGCAGGCGTCCCGAAAAGCCCGACATGAATTCTGCTGGGCTGTTGGCCGAGCGGACCGTCTGGGTCGCAATGGCCTGGACGGTTGCGAGCGTGTTCTTCACACGATGATTGAGCTCGCCAATGAGCAGCTTCTGCAGCTCTTCGTGACGTTTGCGCTCCGTGATGTCGCGGCTGACCTTCGAGGCACCGATGACCCGTCCCAGTCTGTCCCGAATGGGCGAGACAGTGAGCGAGATGTCGACCCGGCGCCCATCTTTGGCGACCCGCACCGTTTCGAAATGATCCACACGCTCGCCACGCCTCAGCTTTTCGAGCATCGCGAGCTCTTGGTCGTGCAGCTCAGGCGGAACGATTAGCGTGATCGGCTTGCCGACCACCTCCTGCTCTTCGTAGCCGAAAATGCGGGTGGCGCCTGCGTTCCAGGACGTGATCCGGCCATCGAGCGACTTGCTGATGATGGCATCATCGGATGAGGCGACGATGGCGGCAAGGCGTGCGAGTTGCGCATCTGTCTCATGGCGGTCGGTAATATCGACCATCACGTTGACCGCGCCAATCAGGGAGCCATCTCCGCCTGATATGGGGGTTGGATGTGGCAGGACGCTCACACGCGTTCCATCCGGCCGCTCGATGATCACTTCCATGCCGGAAATGGGGCGCTGCTCCTTCAATGCGACGGCCATCAGGCAGTCCTCTCGTGGGATCGGCTCGCCCTCGGGCGTGTAAATCCGCCACGCGGAGCAGAACCGGTCCACGTCAGGCTCCGGCTTCCGCCCAATAAGCCTTTCGTAGGCCTCGTTGAAGAAGATGATCCTGCCTTCTGCATCCGTCATGTAGACTGCAACAGGGACTGAAGCCAGCGCGGCTCGCGCACGTGTCTCCGTAATGCGCTCGCGCGCTTCAGCCAGTTTCCTGCCGGTGTCATCCAGGACGAAGCAGCGGGTCTTGACCAATTTGCCGTCAAGGACCTCGGCATTGGACGTAAGCAGCACGTGCCGGATCGAACCATCCTTGGCCCGCATGCGAGCGGGATAACGGTCCAGGACCTCGTCACGCGACAGCCGAGCCAAGATCTCCTCGACCACGTGCTCGTCGGCATGGAAATCGGCGACGGGCCGGCCGACGTATTCCTCGGCGCTGTAGCCCAGGAGCTCCAGCTCGGCCTTGTTCGCACGGAGGATCGTGCCATCCCCGGCGACGACGTGAAGACCAATTGGCGCATGCTCGAAGAAGTCTTCCAGAACCTCGTTCCCGCTGTTTGGCGGTTCATCCTTGCGGCTGAGGTTCGTCACATCCTGAAAGCAACTGACGGCACCGACGATTTTGTCGTCATCGCGCAGCGGCTCGGCATTTACGATCAGGCTGACGCGCGTGCCATCGGGGCGGTCCACCATCACCGTTGCATTGCGAACCGGCTTACCGGTCTGCAGAACCCTGGCGATCGGGATAGCCTCGAGCGGAAGCTGTCTGCCGTCCGGGTCGAAGATGCGCTCCGCGCCGGTGAAGCGCTGCGCGCCAACCTGCGGGCTTCGGCCCCAAAGCTCGGCAGCATGTTTATTGAACTGGACTAGAACCCCCTCGGCATCGCAGCAGCAGATACCGACCGGCAGGTTATCCAACAGATCCACGGGACCGAACCGATCGCGCAGATATCGCGTGGTCCGGCTCACATGGAGGGATAGGACCTCGGTCATAGGGGAACTCACTTTTACAGACTGAATGAACGCACCCGAGAGCTTGTCGGTTCCCGGCACCCAAGCCAGCAGCCAACTCTCAAAATGACTACTGAATGTTTGAAGTTCGCCGAATGTTTGATGATGGGGCTTCCAGCCTCAAGGGCAATCCGGAAGTGTCGCCGTGACGCAACAGGGAGGACGGTGCGCCACTGGGGGTTTCGGGGAGTATGTCGCGGATTAGGCGGCCATATTCCGGCGGGAGTGGCTGGGGCGGGAGGATTCGAACCTCCGCATGGCGGTACCAAAAACCGCTGCCTTACCGCTTGGCTACGCCCCACTGGCTGGCATCCTGTAGCGAGGTTTGGGCAGGGTTGCAAGGTGCCGCTGGAGCTTGATCGCTAGACTCGGCGAGCCCCGCAGATGGCTCATTCCATGCGGGGCTCGGCTACCGTCTTGGGAGGCGGCCGCGACTGTTATGCGCCTTGCACGCCGTCAGAGCCGTCCCCGTCGGGCGGGTTCTCCACCTTTACGACAGTCAAGCGACGCTCCTTGCCGTCGCGCGCCGCCCACGCGATCGATTGGCCTTCGGACAGACCGATAAGGGCGGTGCCGATGGGTGTCAGGATCGAGATCTTGCCGGCACCGATGTCAGCTTGGCCAGGAAAGACGAGTTGCACACGCCTCTCGCGCCCGTCGTCAGCCGTGTAGGTGACCACGGAGCCCATTCGCACCACCGATGAAGGAACATCCGGCACCACGCGTGCTCGCTCCATCTCCGCGATCAGCTCCTCGGCCACATCCGGAGAACGGTTCAGCGCATCCATGGCGAGCACGGTGAGCCGCTGTTGGTCGGCCTGGCTCACAACGATCTCGGGCATTTCAGGATAATGTCTGTCTTTCATGGGCTCACCCATTTGCGCTTCGAAAAATGCGACGTTCTTCTCTATCAGCGTTGTTGTTGTCAGTGTCGGGAGGCGGATGTGCGCAATCGCAACCGCATGGCCGGTGCCATGCTGTGCGATGAGCCGTGCGTGTAAGGAGCGCCCCAGGCTCGGGAGCGCACGGTTGCCGAGCTGGGGCAGCTATCCTGCGATCGGATGCACCCGGCGCGCCAGGGACGCGCGATGTACGAGATTGCTCAACATAAGCTCTAATCTGGTCCCTGCGATACGAATGTCAAGCCGTATCGATCAGGTTAAACATAAACTCCATTCGGCCTCGAGGAATGAGCATGCGGCAATTCGGGCGATTCTTCGGCCGTTCCTGTCCATTCGCCGGCACGTCCGTTCTGCGGATTGCGCGATTCACCGCCCGGCCTGCCATCCCCTTGAGAGCCGGCCAATTGCCCGTGAGGCGACAAATTCGGAGTGCTTTGTGAGCCGGTCGGCTGTGCATGGATAATATTCGCCAGGGCGGCCCGGTCCGGCTCGGCGATGTGGATCGTGAGGCCATCGACATCATATCCGGCCGCCTGCAAGAGGCGCGACAGCGTCCCCTGATCCCTGCGAATCAGCTCTGCGGTGGCTGCCCGCTGCGCCTCGACACGCAGCTCCAGCGCGCCTGATTCCAATCTCATGCGAATGGTGACCGTCCCGAGCTCAGGGGGCTCGAGGCGGATCTGGAGCACACGAATGATCGTATCGCCTGGCTTCGGCAACTGGGGTACTGCGCGCGTGCTGGCAGTTTGCCGCTCAATCGCTCCATCGGATGATGCGATGAGCACGTGCGCGATTTGCTCCGCGGCAGGAAGGCGCTGGACCAGTGGAACATGCACCTCCTGCCGGGTGATCCGAACGGGAATGCTGCGGTCAGAATCAGGACGATAGCTCCCGATGGATATGGCTCCAGTCTGGGGGCGTTCACCCGAACTTCCGGGCTTCGTCACGAGTTGGGATTGGCCAGGGTGTGCTGAACGTGCATCGGAAATATCGGCCGGTCGAGGCTGATGCGCCACTGAAAGCTCGTTCAATGGAGGGATTTGCGTGTCGTGGCGTCTCCGAATTGGTCGCGCCAGCTCGTGATTGCTGCTGCCCGAATGCGTACGCGGCGCCGCCATCGCCAACGCGTCGGCATGGGATGCATCGCGTTCGGCCAAGGCGATCGAGCCGATTTCCACTGCTGACATTTCCGGGTTTTCTTCGGGCTTTCCGGCGAGCCGAAGAATGGCATCGCCGAGTGGCCGCGCGAGCAACGGGACGGGTCCCGTAGAGATTGGTTTTTTTCCGAAGTCGCGACGTGGCGACTGACTGGTGGAAGTGACGCATTCACTTTCATGGTTGCTCGCCACTGCGGATGCGCCAGCCTCTGGAAGTTCTATCAATGCGATCATATGCTCGCAGAATTCAGCCCCCGACTGCTTTCGGCCGTCTGTCCGCCCGCTTCTCTTCAAGTGAACCGACGCCAAGCCTTGCGCGTCGGCACTGCCGCTCTTGGGGACGTTTCCGGTGCTGCTCATTGCGGGCCCTCGTTCAACAGAGCATCCACATCCGCGATCATGGCGGCAGCACGCTCTATCGTGCCCCGGCCAATTTGAGACAGCTCGCGCGCGGGCGATTCCGCCTCGCCAATGGGGGTCGAGGCTTGTCCGTCATCGGAGGGCAAGCGACGAATTTGCCTCGCCACGGAGAGAGCCGCTTCCCTCAACCCGGCATCCTCGTTTGTGAATTGACGAGCGTTCATATTCATCAACATGGAGACGGCGCGATCGTAGTCGTCTGTCAGGACCAGAGCAGCGGCCTCGTAGAGACTGGCTCGCACTGCATTAGGCTGCCAGAGTGCTGCGCGTGGGACTGCGAATTGGACGAGAAAGCGATTCCCACGCGCGATCCCCTGCCGTGCGAGCGACAGATAAATCCATCCCTGGACTTCGGCATCAGCCTTTTTCAAGAAGCTTTCGAGTTCCGCTAGATGTTTGGAATTCTCGGAAGTGGGTTGCTCGGCGAGCTTAGCTGCGAACTGATCCCAGAACGCAATCGCGTAATCCGATCTCGCAAAGCGGCGTATATAGCGCCGCAACAAAAAATTTGCGCGCTCTGGCTCCTTGGCTTCCAGCAGCAAAAAGATCTGGCGCCGCAGAGCTGATTCCTCCACCAGCGTACCTGGAGACAGCAGGCGAGCCTGATCGAGAAGGCCCAGGACTCTTGCAGGATGATCGCTCTCCGCCGCCAGTGAAGACTGAACGAGCGCAACGGCGCCGGCGAGGCTGGGATCAAGACTCCGCGCATCGATCCCGGCCAGATGCGCACGCGCCTCTAAGCTCCGCCCTTCGGCGTAGGCGAGGACGCCCGCTGCCAATTCGGTCTCAGCATCCGGAAACCGCCCTTGACTGAGCAGCGTCCGCAAGATCGCTGGCGCACCGCCGCTCAGTACGAAAAGAACGGCCGCTCGTCTGTTGCGTGCATCGCCCCAACTTTTGGGCGCCGCGGCCGCCAACTTGGCGGACAAAGCCGCTGTCAGATCATGCTGGGCGGGATAGGCTTTGCGCCTTCCCGCTGCGACCTGGTCCTGCAAGCGAGTAAGCTCGCGGACAAGCCGATATGGCTCCTCCGCAAGCTCCTCTCCGCGCGAGAGCGTTGTCACCGCCAACAGCGCTGCCAATCCCAGTGCTGCTGACCGAATCCAGATCAAGACGTCCCCGCCGTTCGCAAAAGGATTTCGATTCGCCTGTTCTGAGCCGCTTCGGGGTCGCTGGGTACCTTCAGGTTACGGTCTGCATATCCTTCGATCCGCTCGAAACGGCTTTCGTCGAGGCCACCACGGACGAGCATGAAATAGGCCATATGCGCCCGGGCCGATGAAAGCCGCCAGTTGTCATAGGTTTTCGTTCTGAAGGGCCGCCCATCCGTGTGACCGCGAACGATAAGAGGTCCAGGATAATCTTTCAGAACTTTCGCAAGCTGCTCCATGATGACGACGAGCTCCGGACTGGGCTCGGCTGATGCAATCGCGAACATGCCGAAGTCGAACTCGTCGGTCAGGCTGATCAGAACGCCATCCGAGGTGCTTACCACCTCGATATTGGGCTTTCTCCCCGGGATCGCGTTGTTGACACTCGAGCGGATCGCTTCTGCGATGTCCTTTTCGACCGGCGGAGGCGGATTTGGCTCTTTAGGGCCGGCCGAAGGAGCTGCACCAGGCTCCTTCGGTGGTTCAGCAGATGTCCTCTCTATCGCTTCGCCCGACCCCAGCCGACTCTTCGGTGCGATCGAAGGATCGGACGGCGGTTCCAGCGAATGCTCCAGTGGCTCGGCGAATGACTGGTCCGTGCCACTTTCTTCGAGAGGTTGCGGAGCCGGCTTCAACTCGCCGGCATTGGCTCGTGCTACGAGGAAGCGGAAATCGGGATCGAAGGGGTCGCGGAAAGCCACATCCGCAGCTTCCTTTTTATTCCTCTTTACGTCGGGTTCGTCCCGCTTCGCCCGTTCGGCCAATTGGGCCAGCACCTTATAGGGATCACTGAACAGCGTCTCCTCCCGGAAAGTCGGGCGAAAACTGCCTTCCGGAGCCACCTCACCCGTGGGATTGCCCTTGATGCGAGTCGCTTCCACTGCCGGGTCTTGGGCCTGATGGGCATCGGCCTCTATGTCGTTCAGCCCCTTCGGCTTTCGCACATGATCGGTTAGTTTCACCGGGTTGAAGTAGCTGGCGACAGCGGAGATCGTCTGCTTGTCCGTCGCATTGAGCAGCCACATCACCAGAAAGAAAGCCATCATGGCCGTCATGAAGTCGGCATAGGCAATTTTCCAGATGCCTCCATGCGGATGCTCATGTTTGCCTCCTGATCGCCGGCGAATGATAAGCAGTTCTTGAGAAAGTTCATTCGGGTTACGCGGTACAAAATCCGAATTCATGTTTGTCTCGCCTCACGCATCCACTGTTTGAGAATTGCCGCCGCCTGATCCTCATCGAAGTCCACAAGCTGCTCGAGCCGTTTCTGCGGTGAGCGACTGAGCCTGCTCTTGAGATCGGCGATGAGGTTCGGTTCTGCCGCCGGCAACGTCGGCTCACCTGTTGCAGGCTCACCCCCGGCTCCCGCTTCGAGGCGTCCGGCGGCGGAAGGCGCTCCGGCAGCAGATCCAGCCTCGAGAATCATGCGCATGGCCGGGCGAAGGCCAAACCAGACGAGCAGCGCCGTCGCGCCGAGCGCAACGAATGCATTGACGACCGTGCCGGCCTGGCTCAAAAGCAGCTCGCCGATTCCCATGCCTACTGGCTCTAGCGCCTCTCCATCCTTGAAGAAGTCCACCGCAGCGACGGTAATGCGGTCACCGCGGTCGGGGACGAGGCCGACTGCCGAGCTGACGAGCTTCTCTATTTCACTCAGGTGCGCTTCGATCGCTGCGGTATCTGCCTCCTCGCCAATGGCGGAGAGAAGGCGCTTCCGATTGACGACGACCGCGACGGTCAATGCCTCGATCCTGTATCCGTCGCTGACGGTCGAAACCGTTTTGGAGTTCAGTTCGTAGTTCGTCAGCTCCTCGCGGCGCTCGTTGCTGCGCGTCGACACGTCACCCGAACGTGTCGTCAGATCTTCCTCCGGCAGATTCTGCTCCACGCTGACCGGGCTTCGGCTCGACTGGTTTTGCGAGCTGCCCGACTCACGAACGGTACGGACAGATCGCTCGACACGCGAATCCGGATCGAAAGCCGTTTCGTTGATCTGTCGCTTGTCCGTGTTGAGGCGCGCCGCCACGCTGACCTCGAAATTCTCGATTCCGAGGTAAGGCGAAAGCGTTTTTCGGGCGCGCTCCTGCAGCTCCTTGCTGATCGTCTTTTCCAGCTCGACAATCCGCGCCGGTAGTGCAGTGCTCGCCTCGCCTGCGGCGGCCAGAATCGTCCCATCGGTGCTCAGAACAGTGACCTGATCGACGGTCAGCCCCGGAACCGCGGCAGCCACGAGATGCCGGATAGCCGGAGCTGACGCGAAGTCCCCGGCCGTTTCGGTCCGGATGACCACGGACGCCGACGGCTCCTGACGATTGCGCCGGAACGAGCCTGCATCTGGCAATACGATGTGAACACGCGCGGCTTTCACACCTTTGACGGCCTGAATTGTCCGCGCGATTTCCCCCTCGAGGGCTCTGACCCGCGTAATCTCCTGCATGAACGAGGTGAGGCCAATAGAGCCCAGATTATCGAATAGCTCGTACCCGGCATTGGCGCTGCTCGGTAATCCTTTCTCGGCAAGCAGCATCCTCGCATGTGCGGTCTGCTCGCGCCGTACTAGAATCTTGCTGCCTTCGGCATTCACGTCGAAAAAGATGCCGGCCTCGTTCAGCACCGCGCCGATACGGCTCACATCCTGTGCGCTGAGACCGCTGTAGAGCGTCTCAAGGTCCGGCCTGCTCAGGAAATATCCGATCAATCCAATCGCGCCAAATGCCGTAATCCCAATTACGGCCAGAGCCGCCAAGCGACGCTTGCCCAGCGCCAGGATGTTCTGGACCAGCTGCTCGATCTGTTCTCGCCCGATCATGAGAATCATCCGTTTTTCGTCGATTCATGCAGCGCGATGCTTGGGCTCGAACCTTGCGTCAAGATAAAGGGAGGAGATGAACTGCGCCCCCTTCGGGGCGCAGCCCAAGCTCGCCTCTGGCACGCTGGGGGAGTGGCCAGAGTCGAGACAAGCCGCAGTGCCGGCCAAAACTCAGGCAGGCACTGCCAGGCGCCGACTTATCGCCGCTTGCTTAAAACGCAACGGCTGATCCCGCGTTAGCGGAACAGCGCCAGAATGTTTTGACTGTTGGCGTTGGCAATGCTGAGAGCCTGGATACCGAGCTGCTGCTGAACCTGCAGCGCCTGCAGCCTGGTCGATTCTTCGTTCATGTCAGCATCCACGAGCTGGCCGATGCCGCGGTCGATGGCGTCCATGAGCGAATCGACGAAATCCTTCTGCAAATCGATCCGGCTCTTGACGGCACCGAGGTCGGACGCCGCGGTCGTTACATTCGCAGCCATCGCATCAAGGCCCGCGATGTAGGCGTCGAGCTGCGCGTCCGTCGCATTGGAGATATCGATATCGCTTACGCCGAAGAAATTCCCGTTATCGCTCGTCGCGGAATTCAGGACAGCGAGCGTCGCATCCGTCGCGTCGCTTACGTGGGTGATTGCCACACCTCCCGAGCCGTCAGCCGCTACCGTGACGTCGCTGGTTGTGTCAAATCCAGCATTCTGCAGCGCCAGTGCGACGACGCTGGCCATGTCCGTCGAGTCCGCCACCACCCCGTCGCTGCTGCCGAGCGCTGCGTCGACCGTCCTCTTGTCGATGGTGATCGTTGTCGCCTCACCGTTGAAGACCAAATCGAACTTTATTGCGTCGTTCTCGTCGAGGGTCACTCCGTCCGTATCGACGTCCGTGAACAGGGTGACGCTCGCAGGAGTGCCGCTACCGTCGCCAGCAACGGGCGTCACCGTGTCCTGAAGACCGCCGTCGGCAGTCAGTGCCTGGCCAGCATCCAGGAGGCCGGCACCGGTCGCGTTTGCGTCGAACAGAGCGGTTTTGGTCAGGTCGACATCGATCGTGCCGATCTTAATAGTTCCGCTCCCCGTGCGGGAGAATGATGAAACGACCTTCTGGATAGCGTTCCAGCCTGCGGCCGAAGAGTCGACCGACAGCCAATTCGAGCCCGAAAAAACGGCGGCGGAAGCAATGCCAACGAGCTGGTCCTGCAGCTGGTCGATCTCGCTCTGAATTTTCGTCTTATCGACACTCGGCTGTTTCGCTGCGACCAGCTTGACCTTGATCTCGTCGATGATGTCCTTGGCGCTTTCCATGGCCGTATAGGCGATGTCGACCTGAGCGGCGCCCAGCCCCAATGCGTCCTGCACCGTCGACAGCGCCTTGTTGTCGGAACGCATGGTCGTCGCAATCGACCAGTAGGCCGCATTGTCGGAAGCGGTCGCAACGCGATAACCCGTCGAGATCCGGTTCTGCGTCACCGCCATGTTCTTGTTGGTCTGCGTCAGCGTCTGCAGCGCAGTCATTGCCGAAGTATTGGTGAGAAGGCTGGTCATCTGGAGATGTCCCTCTACTGCGGTTCATAGTGTTTCGGGGACATACCGGATCGGCCGGTATGGCAGCGCGGCCTCATGCCTTTGGGCTTTTTTCATCGATGCCCAAGCTGCCATCGATCATCAGAATGACCGACAGATCTTGCTTCTGGCTTAACGAAATAGCTGGCAATCAAGCAAACGAGCGTATCAGCCCGCCAACCAGGAGGTTCCAGCCGTCGATCAGGATGAAGAACAGGATCTTGAACGGCAGGGATATGACGGTCGGCGGCAGCATCATCATACCCATGGACATCGTCAGGGTCGCAACGATCATGTCGATGACGAGGAACGGCAGCACGATCAAAAAACCAATCTCGAAGGCGCGCCTCAGCTCCGAGATCATGAACGCCGGTATGAGCACGCGGAGCTCGATTGGCTCATCGGGCGAGCGGGTTTCCACGCCGGCTAGCTCCTCGAACAGGCTCAAGTCCTTCTCGCGCACATTTGCTTTCATAAAGGTACGGAACGGCTCCGTTATCCGCCTGTACGCCTCCTCCTCGCCGATCTTGTTCTCCACCAGCGGCTTCAGCCCGTTATGCCAGGCCTGGTCGAAGGTCGGCGCCATCACGTAGAAGGTCATGAACAGAGCGAGGCTGATGAGAATCAGATTGGCCGGCGTGGTCTGCAGGCCGAGCCCTGTCCTCAGAAACGAAAGCGCGATCACGAATCGCGTGAAGCACGTCACCATGATGAGCAGTCCCGGCGCGACAGACAGCACCGTGATGATGATGACGAGAAGGAAAATCTGCCCCGTCGCGGTCCCCTCTCCTGGCGGCACGACGGCATCCAGGCCAAGGGTTTGCGCCCCGGCTGGGGCGGTACCGAGGATCAGCAGGAGCGCGGTGAGCCCGACAAATCTACTCATTCGACAATAAAGGTATGAACGATGAAATCCCGGACCCGCCCATCGCTGCGGATGCGCGCTCTTTCGGCGAGGTCCTCCCGCAGTTGCAGAAAGCCACTTGGTCCCTCGATGTCCGAAACAGAGACAGTCTGCAGGAATGCCGCCATGTCCTCGGCCATTCTCGCCGCCATGATCTCCTCCTCTTCAGCGGGACTGCCTGCCAGTACGATCGAGGCCTCGATGCGTACCCAGGCATCTCGCTCTCCCGCGAGTTTCGTGACGACGGGGGGAAGTGCACGGATCCTGCCCGATTCGGAATAGGCCGGAGCCGGAGTGACAGGCCGGCTGGTATTCACTTCGTCCTGTTCGCGCTTCGGCTGCTCGGCAATCGTCTCAATCTGCAATCCAAAAATGCCCCCGGCGAGCACCGCGAGCAGGGTGGTCCCGATCCAAGCAGCAATGACGGCCGCCGGGCCGGTCCGTCTTTCTCGCTTTCTGCCTCGCTGCGGAAAAACTCTTGCTATCTCGACCATCGCTTGCCGCCCCCGCAATCTCAGAACGGAATTAAGAGATCCAGGATTTGCTGGCCCACTCCCGGCTGCTGAACCTCCGTGATCCGACCGCGGCCGCCATACGAAATGCGTGCCTCCGCAATCTTGTCGTAGGCGATGGTATTGTCGGTCTCGATGTCCCGAGGGCGAATGACACCAGCAACGTTCAGAACGCGCACCTCATAATTGACCCGCACCTCCTGGCTTCCGCTGATGACGAGATTGCCGTTCGGCAAAACGTCCGACACGACGGCTGCCACGCGGAGCTGAATGCTTTCAGACCGCCTGATCGCCCCTTCGCCCTTGCTCGTCGATACGGAATCGAGCTCCGCATCGAGCTCCCCCTCCCATTCGGAGCTGCTGCCATTGCTGCCCGCGCCGTAGCTTCCGAGCAGCCCCAGCTTCTTGTTCGAATCGCGTTTCCGGTTGGATCTGTTGTCGAGCGAGGCCTTGTCCTTGATGGCGATCTTCACGGTAACCACGTCGCCAATTGTCCTCGCTCGAGGATCGCCGAAAAGATCAGCGCTGCTGTCGTCCCAAAGCGAATTATCGCGCCGAAACCGCGGGAAAGGTTCTGGTTCGCGCAAAACCGGAACGATGTCGGGCCTAAGGCCCGAACCAACCGGGGTCAGATGCGGCTCGCGACCGATGTCTGCTGGATCGACCGCGCAGGCAGACAGGATCATACCGATGAAAGCCACTGCCGCCAGGGACCTCATGACTTGTCCCCAGTCCGTTCCGTATCCTTGCTGGTATTCACTTTCGCTGCACCGGCGATGGTCATGGTGAGGCGCGCAGCGACGCCCGGAGCCATTTCATTGAGAATTGCGCTCGCGAGCCGCGGCTTGATCTTTGTGAGGACGGCGGCTGCCGTCTCCTCGTCCATGGCTGAAAGCTGAGAGGCCGCCGCATCCGGCCGCATTCGTTCGTAAATGCTCACGAGAGTTTCCTGCGCCTTCTTCACAAAAGCATCGCGGCGCGCCAGCCACTCGCGGAGCTCCGCCGTCCGTTTCTCGAGGACGGTAATGCGGCGCTGAAGCTCAGCATCCATTTCGCTCAACGTACGCTTCTGCCATGCAAACCGCGCGTCAGCCGCAGCGTCGGCGATATTTGCGCAATATTCCTCCGCGAGCGCGGAGCGGGCCGGGTGACCTTCCGGTCTTTTCTCCGCGGCTTCCTGAGATGGAGCCTCGCTCTGATGGACGAGCTTCCGAGCGGGTTGCTCCTGGGTGCTTTCCTGTTGCTCCGGCCGGCTCTTTGTTGGCGATGATGGCCGAGACACCTCGGCGGATTTGGATGAGTTGATCACCACCGGCTTCGGCGGGTTGATGATGACCGGAAACCAACCCTGCTCCAGCTCAGCCTCGTTATCGACCGGAGCGGCCTCGGCCGTCGGAATTTTCGGCCTCCACGCCTCTTGTGCCAGGGCCGGCGCCATGCCGAGGCAAAGCAATGCCAGCGCGGCCAAGCCGCCATGGGTCGCGCTCCTTTTCCTTGGCATTTACTGCACCACCAGCTCGGCCTGCAGCGCGCCCGCCGTTTTGATCGCCTGCAGAATGGCGATGATACCAGCCGGTTTCAGGCCGATCTTGTTGAGGCCGTTGACAAGCGACTGCAAATTCGTTCCCCCGACGATGGCCATGTGGCCACCCTCCTGTTCGGCCGAAATCAGCGTTTCCGGCGTCGTCACCGTCTTGCCCTCCGAAAAGGGTAGCGGCTGCGAAACCCTCTCGCTCTCGGTCACGCGAACAGTCAGATTGCCATGCGCGATCGCAACCGTGGAAATCTGCACGTCCCTCCCAATGACAATGGTTCCGGTGCGCTCATCGATGACGACTCGCGCCGGCGCGTCCGTTTCGGTCAGGAGATCGCCTATTTCGGCGATGAATCGTGCAGCGCTGACATTCCTCGGCTTCAGCAGCTTCACCGAGCGCAAATCGTCCGCCCGTGCGGTCACGACGCCGTATTTTTGGCCGGTGTAGGCATTGATGGTGTCGGCGATGCGCACCGCCGTACCGAAGTCCGGACTGTGGAGCTCGAGCGCGAGAATTCCCATTCCGGCCAATGTTCCCGGTGCCTCGCGCTCGACGATGGCGCCATTCGGAATGCGGCCCGTCGTGGGAACGCCCTGGGTGAGCTTTTCCGCGTTCCCGGTCGATGCAAACCCGGTGACAGCAATGGGGCCCTGGGCAACGGCATAGATCGCACCATCCGGCCCTTTCAAAGGCGTAAGCACAAGGGAGCCGCCCGCCAGCGAGGTTGCGTCTCCGAGCGAAGAAACGGTCACGTCGATGCGCGCGCCTTTCCCGGCAAATGCCGGCAACTCTGCGGTGACGATGACGGCAGCTACGTTGCGGGTCCGCGCCTTGGCGCTGCGGATATTAATGCCCATGCGGTCGAGCATCGCCTGCAGCGACTGCTCGGTGAACGGTGAATTCCGCAGGCTGTCGCCCGTACCGCTGAGGCCGACCACGAGGCCATAGCCGATGATCTGATTGGATCGCACGCCTTGGACCGACACGATGTCCTTGATGCGGCTCGCTGCGGCGGCGTCTGCAAGCCCGATCAGGATGAGCAGCACGACAAGTCCGGCGCGCCTCACGGCCCCACCCTCACAGTGCCGTCCGGTTGAACGGCGCCGCTCACGATCACACCGCTGTCCACGTTGCGCACGCGCACCACATCCCCGTTCCCCCCGGACTGGAGCGCGACTGCATATCCCGTGATGACGAGCGGGCCATCCTGAAAAACGATCTGAACGGTATAGCCCTGGACCACCAAATGCGGTTCACGGACGGCATTGATGGGAATGGGCTTGCCCGGCAGCAGCGTCCGCCGGACAACCTTTCCGATAAGTGCATCCCGTTTTCGGTGGACCGGACTGTCCTTTTTCAATCTCACATTGAAAGTGCGCTCGACGAGATGATCGGTCCGTATGAAATCGCCCGGATAGAGCGTGATCTTCGGAACCGGCAAGGATATGCCCGCGGCGTCAACCGGGCTGGCCCGCAGGAGAACGCCCGTGAAAATGAGCACATTGAACGCGCTCCTGAGAAGCGCCATCCAAAACTCTGGCCGGCCGCGGTCCACGCTCATATCCCACTTCAGCGGATGCCTTTCGTGATGGTGCCGAGCATGTCGTCGGCAGCCTGGATCACCTTCGAATTCATTTCATAAGCCCGCTGCGCCGAAATCAGCTCCGTGATTTCCTTCACCGGGTCGACATTGGAGTTTTCCAGATAGCCTTGCTGCACCTTAGCGAACCCGATGTCGCCTGGTACGCCGATGACGGGCGCGCCGGATGCCTCAGTCTCGCGATAGAGATTGCCGCCCAGCGGCTCGAGCCCCGCTTCGTTGGCGAAATTGGCGAGCGTGAATTGGCCCAGCAATTGCAGTTCCGGTTCGTTTTCGATGCGAACGAAGACTTCACCGCTCTCGTTGACCACGATGTTGGTGGCGTCATCCGGGATAGTGATGGCTGGCTGAACGACGTAGCCGTCGATCGTCACGATCTGCCCGTCGGCATTCTTGTTGAAGGCTCCCGCGCGGGTATAGAGTTGCTCCCCATCCGCACTGGCCACCTGAAACCACCCGCGCCCGTTGAGTGCGAGATCCAGCTTGTTTGTCGTATTGGTCAACGAGCCCTGGATGTGGAGCTTGCGGATTGCTGCAGCCCGCACCCCAAGCCCCAGCTGCGCTCCTTCGGGCACGGCGTTTTCGCCGCCACGGATCGGTGCACCCGCCGCACGCTCGGCCTGATAGAGGAGATCCGTGAATTCCGCCCGCGCCCGCTTGAACCCGGTCGTGTTTATGTTGGCGATGTTATTCGCGATCACCTCGAGATTGAGCTGCTGGGCAGTCATGCCAGTGGCGGCAATCGCTAGTGCTCTCATATTTGCTCGGCCTTTTCTCGAAGTGTGGTCAGGTCGGAGAATTTCGTTTCGCACGCCTAAATCGCCATATGGCTGAGCTCCAGATAAGCCGCGGTCACCTTGTCACGAATGGCAATGGCTGCCTGCAGCGTCTGTTCCGCCGCAAGCACGGATTCGACGACCTCCTGCACCGAAGCCTCGCCCATTATGCCTCTGACCGCGTTGGATTCGGCTGCGCGCAGGACGTCTGCGCTATCGGTAATGAGCTTGCCCAGCACCGTGCCGAAATCCGCAGCCTGGGAATGCGCTGGCGACGCCAAATGAGGCGCACGGGTGGCCGTTGAAACTGCCAATGGACTCCCGGCGCCTTGGGAGACGAATGGTGCGATCTGGTCAATCATCACGAGTTCCTCAGCAGATCGATCGTCATCGAGAGCATTTCGCGCGCCTGCTTGATCACTTGGAGATTTGCCTCATAAGAGCGGTTCGCCTCTCGCATATCCGCCATTTCGACGAGCATGTTCACGTTCGGCAGCTTGACGTAACCGCTGGCATCTGCTGCCGGGTGCCCCGGGTCATGCTCGATGCGGTATGGCGACCGGTCGAAATCTATGCTCTCGACCCGGACGAGATTTGCCCCGGTGATCCGATCGACCTCCGTTTCAAAGCTGATGGTCTTGCGCGTATAGGGATCAGCACCGGGCGTGTTGCCGGTCGACTGCGCATTGGCGAGGTTCTCCGAAACGATACGCACGCGCTTCGACTGCGCCTCCAGTCCAGAAGCAGCGATTTTCAGGGACACCTGCAGCGGATCGATCATTGTCATTCCTTGACTAGCCTTTTGCGCTGGCAAGCATCATGCGGTGGAAGGCCTTGATGATACCGGCGTTCAGCGCGAACGAGCGGTTCACCTCGCCGGCCTTGATCAGCTCTTGCTCCAGGACGACCGTGTTGCCGGAATGGGTGACCTCCCAGGCGTCCTCATCGCTCACATCAGCCACCGGAATGCCGGCGCTCGGCGGGCTCATGTGCCCCGGCTGCGTCACTGCCAATTCGAGGGGCGCCCGGCGCAGAACTGCCTCGAACGGCTCCGTATCGACGGCCTTGAAGCCGGGCGTATTGGCATTGGCGATGTTGCCCGCCACGGTGGTCTGCCGGACGGATAGCCACTTGTTGTGCTGTGAGATGAGGTCGAAGAGATAGACAGGCCCCATGCGCGGCTCCCTCGTCGCGCTTCAAATCATGAATTTTCAGTTAAGGGAGCTGTCTTGCCCGAGCCTTGTCTTTAGATGTTTGCGGCGAACGCTGATATAAACTCAATGGGTCTTCGCCTTACCCCATAACGCTTCCAGACGGGCGTCGCGGCCACAACCGCTGCGATAGATGAAATATCGAAGGGGGTTCTTCCGGTAATAATCCTGGTGATAATCCTCGGCTGGGGTGAACGTGGACGCTGCCGTGATCTCAACCACGATCGGCTGACTGAAGCGCCCGCTTTTCTCGAGCGCGGCCTTGGACTCCTCGGCCAGCCGCTTCTGCTCCTCGTTGTGGTAGAAAATCGCTGGCCGATATTGATCGCCGCGGTCGCAGAACTGTCCGCCTTTATCCAACGGATCGACATTGTGCCAATAGACGTCGAGGAGCTGCTTGTAGGTGACGTGGGTCGGGTCGTATTTGACTTGCACCACCTCTGCGTGGCCGGTGCCGCCGGACGAAACCTGTTGATAGGTGGGGTTTGGGGTCGTGCCGCCCATATAGCCGGGCGTCGTTTCTACGACGCCCTTGACCTTGTCGAAGTCGGATTCCGTGCACCAGAAGCAGCCACTTGCGAATGTGGCGATTTCCAGCTTCTGGCCAGATTCCGCAGGGGCCTGCGCGGTCTGCGCGGCGGCAGCCGTTGCGAGGAACAGGAGAGCGCCGACTGCGCGTGTGATCAGGTGAATCATGGATCGACGCTCCCGCACGGACGTATCGCCCTCAACTCGAGGTTTCAGCCTTAGGCACGAATTTCAAAGCCACGCCATTCATGCAGTAGCGCAGGCCCGTCGGCGGCGGGCCATCGTCGAAAACATGGCCGAGATGCCCGCCACAGCGGCTGCAATGCACCTCAGTGCGTGTCATGAAAAACTTGCGATCCACGCTGGTGCCGATCGCACCGTCGATCGGCTTCCAGAAACTCGGCCAGCCAGTGCCGCTGTCAAACTTGGTCTCCGACGAGAACAGCGGCAGATCGCATCCGGCGCAGTGGTAAGTCCCGGGTGCATAGTTCTTGTCGAGCGGACTCGAGAAGGCATACTCGGTCCCGTGCTCGCGCAGAACATGGTACTGCTCCGGCGTGAGGATCTTCTTCCACTCCTCGTCCGTCTTGGTGATCTCGAAGGTTTCCTGCTCGGACTTGCCGGCCGAGAAGCCGCGGGTGGCGGTGAACCCGCCAAGCAGGGCGGCTGCAGCCCCGATCATTCCAAATTGGCGACGGCTCATCATGTCTGGGCTCCTTGGATCCCTGAGATTTTTCGCATCGCTACCGACGCTTACTGAGAGATATGCGCCGACACGCCCGGGCCGTAAAGTCGGGCGCGATCAAACTCTCGTGCGCACCTTCGGGCCGCGGCGCCTCGCCCCGCCAACCTCTATGCCCTCGATCGGAACCGCAGTGTCGACGACGATCTCCTCGGGGCTGAGCCGGCAGCGGTAGGCGAGCATCTCGACACCGGCGGCCCTGGCCTCGTCGAAAGCCTCCCCGTAGGCCGGGTCGATGTCGCGCGCGAGGTCGAGCTGCAGGGCATCGCCCCGCTGGATCAGGAACATCATGACCGCGCGGTGCCCACTGCGCACCATGTCGGCGAGCTCGAGCAGGTGCTTGGCGCCCCGTTGCGTAACGCTGTCCGGAAACTCGGCGAGCCCTGCCCGGCGCATCATGTGCACGTTCTTGATCTCGATGTAGCAGCGGCCCTTTTTGGCGCAATCGAGCAGGATGTCGATCCGGCTGTTCTGGCCGTACTTCACCTCCCGCCGCAAATCCGGATAGCCGTCGAGCCCGGCAACGAGACCCTCGCCGATGGCCTCCGCCACGAGCGCATTCGGCCGCGAGGTGTTGATGCCGACCAGCGTCGGCCCCTGCCCAAGGTCAGCCTCGACCATCTCCCAGGTGTGCCGGTACTTGCGCGTCGGGCTGTCGCTTTCCGACAGCCACACGACCGAGCCAGGCTCCGTCAGCCCAATCATCGAGCCCGTGTTCGGGCAGGTGGCCGTGACCGTTTCGCCGGAGTCCAGCACAACGTCGGCCAGAAAGCGCTTGTACCGCTGAACGAGGCGGCCGCGGATCAGAGGAGCAGAAAAACGCATGGCGGGGAAACTATGGCGGCCCTATGGGGCAGCGCAAGCCTGGGTGTAAGCTGGCGTTGAAAACTCAGCGCGAGGTACATGGGGATGGCACTGGTTCAGGACAACGACATCGTCACGGCCGCGGTGCTCGTCATCGGCGACGAGATCCTGTCGGGGCGCACCAAGGACAAGAACATCGGCTACATCGCCGAGCATTGCACAGCGATCGGCATACAGGTGCGCGAGGTGCGTATCGTGCCGGATGTCGAGGATGAGATCGTGGCTGCCGTCAATGCTCTCCGAGCTCGGTATGACTACGTGTTCACGACCGGCGGCATCGGCCCGACGCACGACGACATCACGGCCGACGCGATCGCCAAGGCGTTCGGGGTGAAGATCGACGTCGACCCGCGGGCGCTGGCGCTGCTTCTGCCCTACTACGAGCGGCGCGGGGTCGAGGTCACCCCAGGTCGCCTGCGCATGGCCCGCATTCCCGAAGGGGCCGACCTGATCGAGAATTCCATCTCCGTTGCGCCTGGCTTCATGCTGGGTAACGTCATCACGCTCGCCGGCATTCCCAACGTCATGCAGGTGATGCTCGACGCCGTGACGCCGCGGCTGCGCACCGGCAGGAAGATGCATTCCGTCTCCATCGATCTCCAGGCGCCGGAAGGGACTATTGCCGGGCTGTTCGGCGAGCACCAGAAGGCCTATCCATCCGTGTCGATGGGCAGCTATCCGACATTCAAGGATAACCGACCGAGCACGCAGCTCGTTCTGCGATCAACCGATCCCGACCTGCTGGCCGAAGCGGCCGACGGGCTCCGCCAGAAGCTTGCAGAACACGGTTTTCTTTAAGACCCGTGTTGGAGTTGCGGACGTCAGGCCGTCCGCAGCAGCTCCGCCACCGCTTCCGTGAACACCTGTGCGCCGGTGATGATGTCCTCCTCCTTCGTGTCCTCGGCCCAGTGGTGGGAGATGCCGCCGATGGAAGGGACGAACAGCATGCCGGCAGGCATGTGGCGTGCAAAAACCTGAGCGTCGTGGGAGGCACCACTTGGCATGCGCATGTGCTTGCCCGGTGCGATGCGTTCGGCGGCCTTTTCCAGAGCCGACTGCACGCGCGCGTCCATTACGGCCGGCGTGCCTTTGCGCAACGCCTCGACGGACGCGCGGCACGGACCGGCAGCATCCGATGCGGAGACCAGATCGAAAAGCGCACGCTCCATGCGCTCCAGGATCGCGGTATCGGCGTCGCGGATCTGGAACAGCATCTCGGCGCGACCGGGGATAATGCTCGCTGCCCCCGGGTGCAATGTGATGCGACCCGTCGTCCAGACGCTCCGAGGTCCGGCAACTTCAGGCAGCCGGCGCTCGATCTCGCAGCACAAGCGGGTGAGCGCCACGCCGGCGTCCTTGCGGATGGCCATGCGTGTCGTGCCGGCGTGGTTCGTTACGCCTTCGAATGTCACCCGGTACTGCCATATCCCGACGATGCTCGTGACGATGCCCAGGTTCAGATCGCTCGATTCCAGAACGTCGCCCTGCTCGATGTGGGCCTCGACATAGGCGATGTAGTCCTTCGGATCGCACACGATGCGCGGCCGGCCCGCCAGGCCGGCGCTCTCGAGGGCATCGCGCAGCTTGACGCCGCGCGTTGGATCGAAAGCCTCGTCGATCTCCTGCTCGGTGAGGTCGCCGCAGAAGGACCGGCTGCCAATGAGGTTACCGAAATGACCCTCCTCGTCTGCCCACGCCCCTACGTCCACGACCTTGCCGGCAAAATCCGGATCGGCCCCGATCACACGTGCGGCCTCGAGCCCGTAGATCAGGCCAAGCGGCCCATCGAGCCAGCCGGCATAGTTCTGGCTTTCCGTGTGAGACCCCGTCAGGATACGCGGGCCGCTACCCTTCCCGCGGCCAATGACGTTGCCAATACCGTCGATCTCGGGCTCGAGCCCGGCATCGGCCATCCGGCCGGCAAGCCAATGCCGCGCCGCCATGTCCTCGCGAGAGTAGGTCGGCCGGTGGACGCCGGTCTTGTACTTGCCGAATTCTGCAAAGCGCCTGAGGTCTCCCATGACGCGATCGGGATCGATGGCGGGCATATCGGTGTCCGTGGTTGAAGAGGTCGGGATGGGCCGCGAAGATGGCAGGCGCCTATCGTAGGACAGATCCCGAAGAACTCAATGGAAAGTAACGGTGGGAATCGTTCGAGAACGGATCGGGCGCCCCCGCCAGTTATTTGCATCCGAGGGGTGGCACGGAACCCGGTTCGCCGGTAGCGATCTGAGTGCCGCTCATCGTGGTTTTCCTGGCCCAGGCGGGCGGGCATTCGGGCGTCCATCGGCTGTCCCCTGCCGCATGGGTGCTCCCGTAAGAAAGTCGATGAGCCCTCGCCAGAGACGGCGTGGCGGGGACCGCACTCGCGATTGCGAGTCCAACGGTTAACAGACCAGCGAGCAGAGCTTTCGTCACGGCGGCGCGCGCGCACTCCCGACGGAGCGTCCTTCATTCCAGAATACCCATCAACCTGATGAAAGATCGTGGGTTCCAGAGACCTACTGACGCGCCGGCCTGTTAACCTTATCCAGGTCACCAAGCCGGCTTCTCAGCGCCTCAGATGCAAAACCACGTGGCGCACGGTCGGATCATCCTTCTCCGGCTCGATGGAGAAACCGAGCTCCGCGACCATCTTGAGCATGGTCGTGTTCTCGGCGAGCACGGAACCGAAGAGCTGCTCTAGACCTTCGGCGCGAGCGTAGGCGATGAGGTGCTGCATCAGCTCCCAGCCAAGCCCGCGGCCCTTGAGATCCGACCTGACGAGCACCGCGTATTCCCCTTTTGTGTAATCGGGGTCGGCGATGAAGCGGGACACGCCCAGCAGCTCGCCCGTCTTCTTCGACAGCGCGACGAATGCCATTTCGCGCGCGTAGTCGATCTGCGTGAGCCGCGCCAGGAATTTGCGCGAGAGGTCGGGGCGGGCAGTGAAGAAGCGCAGCCGCTGGTCTTCTGGCGTGAGGCGCGGGAAGAAGTCGGCATAGAGCGGCTCGTCCTCCGGCCGGATCGGGCGCAGGCGAATTTCCCCTATGCCCTTTAGCTCGATGCCCTTGACCCATTCCGACGGGTAGGGCCGGAGCGCCATGGGAACGCGGGGGTTTTTCCGTTCGTCCTCCACCTTCACCCGGGCATCCAGCGCGATCACGCCCGATTCGTCCGCAAGCAGCGGGTTGATGTCGATCTCGCGGATCTCGGGATGGCGCGCTACCAGATAGCTGAGGCGTACGAGCGACTCGGCAATTCGGTCGAGATCGGCGGCAGGACGGTCGCGATACCCGCGCAGCAGACGGAAGATGCGCGTCCGCTCCATCAGGTCTCGGGCAAGATTCATGTCGAGCGGCGGCAGGGCCTGCGCCGTATCGTTCACCACCTCGACCGAGGTGCCGCCGGCACCGAACAGGAGAACCGGCCCGAACGTCCGGTCGACGGCCATGCCGGCGATCAGCTCGTGCGCGCGGGGCCGCCGAATCATCGGCTGCACGGTGAAACCCTGAACGCGCGCGTCGGGCAACTGGCGGGCGACGCGGGCGAGGATGTCCTGTGCGGCATCGCGTGCAGCAGTCGCCCGTTCGAGGCCGAGGCGCACCCCGCCGACGTCCGACTTATGAGAGATGTCGTCCGAGAGCACCTTGACCACGCAGGCCGCATGCTCCTGCAGAATCCGAGATGCGATCGCCGCCACTTCCTCGGGGTCCCTGGCAACTTCGGTCGGGACCGTCGGGATACCATAGGCGGCGAGCAGCGATTTTCCCTCCACTTCCGACAGCACGTGGCGCTCCTGCCGGAGCGCGTCGGCGATGATCGTTTCGGCCTCGTGCGTCCGCAGCCCGAGCTCCTCCGGCAGCGAAGGCGGCGTGCGCATGAGCTGGGCCTGCGCACGCGTGTATCGCACGAGCTGCATGAATCCTTCGATGGACGTGTTCGGGAATTCGAAGCTGGCAATCTGGTGCTCGGCGAAAAGCTGCCGCGCCTCCCGGCTGGCGCCCTCTCCGAGCCAGTTGGTGAAGATCGGTTTCAGCGGCTGCTTGGCCTGTCGGCGCTTTTCGATGAGGTTCACGATACCTTCTGCAACCGCCGTGCTGGACGCGGCAGCCGTCGGGCAGTTCATGATCAGAACCGCATCGGTATCTTTCTCCTCGAGCAGCACTTCGAGCGCGGCCGTGTAGCGCTCCGGGCCGGCATCGCCAATGATGTCGACCGGATTGCCCTTCGACCACGTTGGCGGCAGCACCGCGTCGAGTGCCGCCTTTCCGGCATCCGAAAGCTCCGCCAGCGTCCCCTGCAAATCCATCAGGCGATCGACCGCCAGCACCGCGACACCGCCGCCGTTGGTGAGGATCGCCAATCGCTCGCCCGTCGACGCAGGCAGCCGCGCCAGACTCTCGGCTGCCCCGAACAGCTCGTAGAGCGCTAAGACACGCAGCACACCCGCGCGCCTGAAAGCAGCATCATAGGCGCGGTCGGAGCCGGTCAATGCTCCGGTATGCGACAATGCAGCCTTCGACCCGGCCTCGTGGCGACCAGCTTTCACCACGATCACCGGCTTGGACCGGGCTGCACGCCGCGCCGCTGACAGGAACTTCGGCGCGTGGGTGACGGATTCCATGTAGAGCAGGATTGCCCGGCTCTTCGGGTCGCCGGCGAGATAGTCCAGCATGTCCCCGAAATCGACATCGGCCATGTCGCCCAGCGAGACCACATGGGAAAAACCGATTTGCCGGTCGATGGTCCAATCGATCACAGCCGTCGCCAGCGCGCCCGATTGGGACAGAAAGGCGAGGTCGCCGGCCAGCGGTGCGCGATGCGAAAAGCTGGCGTTGAGACCGATCCCCGGCACCATCAGCCCGATGCAGTTCGGACCTTGGACGCGCAGCAGGTAAGGCTTCGCCGCATTCAACATCGCCTGCCGCAGTTCGTCCCGAACGCCGGCTGTAATGACGACAGCAGCGCGCGTGCCTTTTCGGCCTAGCTCGTCGATGATCCCCGGCACGGTCGGCGGCGGCGTCGCGATGACGGCCAGGTCAGGGGTATCGGGCAAATCTTCGATCTTTGCGTAGCAAGGCACGCCCTCCACGTCGGAGCGGTGCGGATTGACAAGCCAAATCGGGCCATCGAAGCCGCCGGCCCGGAGGTTCTGCGTAACGATGAGGCCGACACTGCCGGGCTGCGGACTGGCGCCGATGAACGCCACCGACTTGGGCGCCAGGAGGTGCTGCAGGTTGCGGATGGTCATTTGTCAGGTCTCTTGTTTCATTGAGCCGTCGGTTACTCACCCTGGCCGGAGAGCGCCTTTTGCGCCCGCCGCACTGTCTCCTCGCGATCACCCCCTGCGTCGACGACTGTCCATGACGGCGAAAGCAATCCGATATCGTAGGAAATCTGGCTTTCGACCACGTCAACGGTGGCGTCGGAGGCATCGTTCCTGCGGGCAGCGACGCGCGCCATCAGGACCTCGGGCGACGCGGTCAGCCAAAGCCCCTTCAACCGCAGGCCGGCCTTTTCTGCTTCTGCCTCGAGGCGGAGCCGTTCATCGGCTCGCGCGAACACCGCATCGACGATCACGCCATGACCCACCGCGAGAACGCGCCCGGTCTTCTCCACCAGGGTGGCATAAACACGAGCGGTGACTTCCTCCGTGTAGCCTTCGGCGCCGAGTCTCTCCGTCTCCGCCCGGCCGAACAGCGCCTTGCGCTCCAGATCGCTCCTTAAGTGGACTGCGCCGGGACAGGGCCCGATCCCTGGCGCAAGCGCACTGGCCAGCGTCGACTTGCCCGTGCCCGAAAGTCCCCCGACGGCAACGATCTTTGGAGGCGCGGGATCGAGATGGCTGAGAGCAGCTTCGATATACCGCCGTGCCCGCTCGACGGATTGCGCCTTGCGACCTGATGCCTTTTCCTGCTCAGCCCGTTCGGCCGCCACGAGTGCGCGAATTCCGGCCCGGAGCCCGAGGAACAACGGCAGTGCCGCCAGACCATCGAGGTCGAGCATGGCCTGCGATCGCCAGAGATAGCGGTTGAGCACCGTGTTGGCCGCCCTCCGCAGACCGCGAAAATCGAGATCCATCAGCAGGAAGGCGAGGTCGTAGAGGGTATCGATGGTGGCGAGCTCCTCGTCGAACTCGATGGCATCGAACAGCGTCGGGCGGCCTTTCCACATGACGATGTTGCCGAGGTGGAGGTCGGCGTGGCAGCGCCGGACAAATCCGGATTCGGCGCGCCGATCGAGAACCGTTGCAGCGCGGGCGAGCTGCGCCTCGGCGCGCTTGCGGAAACGCGTCGCCTCATCCTGTCCGATGACGTTTGCGACACCCGCGAGATTGCCTGAAACGCTGTCGACCAGGCTGGCCAGACGCGCGGCGCCGAGAGGATCGTTCACCCGGGGCGCCTTCTCGTGACTTTCGAACGCCGCGTCTGCCAGAGCCCGGGCGAGGCCTTGGCTGATGCCCTCGCGATCCGCGATGCTGCCGAGAAGGTCCGACTGGGGGAAACGGCGCATCCGCACGGCCCATTCGACGGGCTCGCCGGTTCCGCCCAACGCCAGCCGGCCGTCCGGCTCCCGGGTGATCGGAATGCAACCCAAGTAGATTTCCGGCGCCCAGATGCGGTTCACCTCGACTTCGCGCTCACAGGTGGCCCGCCGCTTCTCCAGCGTCGACAGGTCCATGTAGGGAAACCGAACCGCGCGCTTGATCTTCCACACCTGATCGCCGGCCAGGAAGACCATCGCGCCATGGGTCTCGATCCGCTCTACCGGTGCGGCGGCAGACCCGCCATAGGTGGCCGGATCGGCAAGGAAGCGCGCAACCTCGGACTGATCCGTGTCTGCAACCCCGATCCTTGCGGCCATCCTGTAGACCTCGATCTGAAATCCGGGCGATTGAGCGCTGTCTCCAGCCTTTCAATCGCTTGCGTCCATGCCCGGCAACCAAGTCGACGGTTTTTGACGAGCGATCGGCCGCGCGCGCTATCATTGCTTTCGATCCCAGGGCTTCCTTGACGCCTATCAAAGCTGCGGCAGCGCTGGTCCGTATGCTCAGCTTAAGCGTTCAAACGGCGTTGGATACCCTCGATCTCCAATAACGGGAGCTCTCTCGATGGCTTACAAAACAATTCTGATGCACCTCAATCATGATCGGCGGGCCAAGCAGCTGTTGGGCGCTGGCGTGCAGCTGGCGAGAGCTTTCGATGCGCATCTCATCGGCCTGCATGTTTTTCCTGCCTACCGCTTGAACCCTCCGGTGCCGCTGCCGATCGGCCAGGACATCCTCGGCCGCATCGTGGCCCAGATCGAGGAAGAAGCGAACCGCATAAAGTCCCAGTTTGACGACGCTACGAGCCTGCAAACCTTCGTTTCGGAGTGGCGGTCCCTAAGGTGCGAGCGAACCGATCCGGCAGAGGTCGTCATGCGCCATGGCTACGCCGCCGACCTGCTGATCGCCAGCCAGTCGGATCCCAACTGGGAAATGACGTCGGTCCTCGACTTCCCCGACCGGCTCGCCATCGAGTCCGGCCGACCGGTGCTCGTCATCCCGGACGGCTACGTTTTCTCCGAACCGCCCAAGTCTATCATAGTTGCCTGGAAGGATCGCCGCGAAGCCGCCCGCGCCGCATTCGACGCGCTTCCCCTCTTGAAGGTAGCCCAAACCGTTGAGGTGCTGACTGTCGAGGAGGAAGAGCATCGCGAGGGTGGACCGGAGGATATCGAGATCGCCACTGCGCTCGACCGGCACGGCGTGAAGGTTTCCGTCACGACCATGCCGGCAAGCAGAACTCCTGCCTCGGAGGAAATCCTCAACCGAGCGGCCCAGAATTCACAGCTCCTGGTCATGGGCGCCTACGGCCACTCCCGCTTCCGCGAGTTCGCCTTCGGCGGCGTGACCCGTCATATCCTGAAGAATATGACAGTACCGGTTCTGTTCTCCCATTGACCCTCGAACGGGAGGAGGCTGCCCCATGAAAAACCCAGAAAAGCTCTTGCGCCGTGTGCGCCTGGAGCTTGCAAGAGACCCGGACTTTCCGGCTGGCAGCCGCGAGCGGGGCTACGACTTCATCGCCCCCATCGACGAGAAGGGCCAGATCGTTCATTCGGCCTGGGAGCAATTGAAGGACCGCTGCCGCGTGCGGCGGTTCTGGGGAACCGAACCCGATGAGGTCGGCCATATCGTCCACAGTCCCGGCGGCGAGTGGCGGTTTCACTACGATATACGCGGTGATAAGCGTCACGACGAGGCCGGTTACCGCTTCTCACGCCACTCCTTTTTGCCAGGTGAGTATGTCTCCATCCTCGAGCAGGATGGTGTGATGCGCACATTCTTCGTTGCATCGGTGCGCGAAATCGATTGAATGAACCGGTTTCACCCGAGGC
>DASVDU010000148.1:0-11479 GCA_036380915.1 Hyphomicrobiaceae bacterium
ATCAGCGCCAGGCGGCGCACTTTCCTGAACATATGCAATGCTCCCCCACTGCAGACGGCGCTCTCGCTCGAGCGCCGCCCTCCCCCTCATACGCACGCATACGGATACTGGCCGGACCGTGCGGCCCGGAGACGCTGCTTAGGCGCACACGCTCGCGATCCCGGCAACTTGCGGGGCGCGAGCGGAAAGGACGCGTACTGGCGTGATGCGCGCTCGTGGCGGCATCAGTGCGCGAGCTGTCTCAGACCGGGATTGTGAGCAGAAAAAATTTAAGGGAGCTTAATTACGCTTTCCCGCAACCGGAAACGATCATTCGGCCGGCACCGCTGCCTCGCGCACGGCCTCGACGATATCCCTCACCACGGCGGCCACGAGCCGTTCATCGTCGCCCTCGGCCATGACGCGGATCACGGGCTCCGTTCCGGACGGCCTGATGACAAGGCGGCCGGCGGTGCCCAGTCGCGCCTTGCCCTCCTCGATCGCCTGCCGGACACGCTCGTTGTCGAGCGGCATTCCGTTCGCATAGCGCACGTTCTGCAGCCGCTGCGGCAACGGCTCGAACCGCCGGCACACCTCGCTGACCGGCTTGCCGGCCGACACCACCGCCGCCAGGATCTGCAGAGCAGAAATGAGGCCGTCGCCCGTGGTCGCAAAGTCCGACAAAACGATGTGCCCCGACTGCTCGCCGCCTACGTTGAAGCCGTGCTTGCGCATGTGCTCGACGACATAGCGGTCACCGACGGGCGTGCGGATCATGGACAGGCCGAGCCCAGCGAGATAGCGCTCCAGCCCGAGGTTCGACATGACGGTCGCGACGATGCCGCCTCCGGCGAGCCGCCCTGCCTTCAGCCAGCTCTCCGCGATGACGGCCATCAACTGGTCGCCATCCACGAGCTGGCCTTTTTCATCGACAATGACGAGCCGGTCGGCATCACCATCGAGCGCGATGCCGATATCCGCGCGCAGCTCCTTGACCTTGTCGATGAGAGCGTCGGGCGCCGTCGACCCGCATTTGTGATTGATGTTCCGGCCGTTCGGGTCGACGCCGATCTTGATCACCTCGGCGCCAAGCTCCCAGAGCGCTTCCGGAGCCACCTTGTAGCCGGCGCCGTTGGCGCAATCGATCACGACGCGCAGGCCGTCGAGGCGCAGGTCGCGCGCCAGCGTCCGCTTGGCGAATTCGATGTAGCGCTCCTGCGCGCTCTCGACCCGTGTCGCCCGGCCGATGGCGTCGGGCTCGGCCAGCAGGCTTTCGGGATCGGCGAGGATCAGCTCCTCGATCTTGGCCTCCATCTCGTCGGACAGCTTGTAGCCTTCCGAGTCGAAGAGCTTGATGCCGTTGTCGCGGTAGGGATTGTGCGAGGCCGAGATCATCACGCCGAGGTCAGCCCGCAGCGAGCGCGTCAGCATGGCGACAGCCGGGGTCGGCATCGGACCGAGCAGGAACACGTCGGAGCCGACCGCGGTAAAGCCCGACATCAGCGCCGACTCGATCATGTAGCCCGACAGTCGTGTGTCCTTGCCGATCACCACGCGGATGCGCTGCTTGCCATCGGCGAAAATCCGTCCCGCCGCCATGCCTACCTTGAGCGCGATCTCCGAGGTCATCGGATCGCGGTTGGCGAGACCGCGAATGCCGTCTGTGCCGAAGTACCGACGTGACATCTCTCCGCTCAGCTCCTGCAATTCCCAGCACCTGCATCGCGCCCAACTGTGGCGGAGGTGTGCTCCGCCGGCCCGGGCGCAGTTTCCGATCCCCGGAGGTTTATAGCACCCCCTAAACGGGACGCAGTTGCAACGCGGAACATCGTCAACAAGATGCGCCGGCCCGTGGGGGAGCGGGCCGGCGCTCGGAAGCTGGCAAGGTTCGGAGGCTCCCTTGCTCTACAGCTTCTCCATGTGAGGGATGGGATCGACCGGGCTCGAGCCCTTCCGCAGCTCGAAAAGAAGCTGGGGCCTGTCAACATTGCCCGTGTTGCCCGCCTTCGCGATCACCTGACCGCGGCGCACGCGATCTCCGCGCTTGACCTGCAGCTCGCTGTTGTGAGCGTAGGCGGTGATCCAGCCGTTGTCGTGCCGGATCAGCACGAGGTTGCCGTAGTCCTTCAGCTCATCCCCGGCATACGCAACGACCCCGCTTTCGGCTGCATGGACGTCCGTTCCGGCCGGAACGGCGAGCGTGATGCCGTCGCTGTAGCTGCCATCGGCCTGCTTGCCGAACCCGGCGATGATCCGCCCCTTTACGGGCCAACGGAACTTGCCGACGCCGTCGGCCTGCTCCTCGGCGCTCGCCTTGCTGTCATCGGCTGGCGATTTGTCGGCGGAAACGGACGGCACTGCCGTGATGGGGCCCGCATCGTTTGCCGTTTTGCCATCCTCGAGCTTCGCGATCTTGGTTCGGGCGTTGATGATCACTGGCTTGGACGGGGCTTCACCGACGGCATCGATCGCGACAGGCGTGGTCGCGGGCCGGGTCCGCTCGGACGGCTGCGCCTTAGCCGAAGCAGGTTCCGCGGTTCCCGACGCCACTGCGGATGGATTGGCTCCGGAGGCGGTCGGCAGCTTCAACACAGTGCCCACGCGCACTTTCCGGGGATCGCTGATCCCGTTGATGCGCTGCAACTCGGCCAGAGGTACGCCGTAGCGTACGGCGATCCGATAAAGACTCTCGCCCTTTTGGATCGTATGCGTGCCGGAGGCGGCTGACGATTCCTCGGCGTCCAGATCATCGGAATACCTGATCGGCGCCTCGTCTCGCGGACGTGCATCCGAAACCGAAACCGGCGCCACCGTCGGGCCGCGATCGTTGAGTGCGGCGACCTGCTTGGCCTCCGGCCCGGGCGTCGTATGACGGGCAGTCGCGACGGGAAGCTTGGCATTTTGGGGCAGCAGAAGCCGCTTGCCGGGCTGCAGCACCGGGCTGCTCAGCCCGTTGATGCTCATCAGCTCGCTGATCGAGACGTTGTAGCGATCCGCAATGCCGATGAGGGTATCGCCTGGCTGCACATCAATCAGACGCGGGTTGCTCGAAGGATTTGGCCGAGACGTCGCCGGTTGAGGAGCATACGGAGCAGTAGCTCTCTTGGTGCTGTCGGGCCCCGGCACTGTTCTATACGGCTGCTGCGTCGCCTCGGGCGACAAGGCAGCTACCTCCGATTGCGGGCGCGGCTGCGCAGCATACGAGGGCCGCTGGCCCTCGTATGCCGTCGGCGGCTGATACGTCGAGCTCGGCCGGGCGGGGTAGGATGGTTGGTACGCCGTCCTCGAATCGGAGCTGGGCGGAGCAGAGGCAACACGCCGGCCGGCATCATAGCCTCCATAGCTCCCCCGATAGCTCGGGTTCGTTCCGTAGCTCGGCCGGTATTCTGAACCACCGCGGTCGTAAGTGCGCGGCGCGGTGGCGTAGTCGTTTCGCGGCGCCGGCCGATAGGTGTCGTACGGCGTGGAAGAATAGGTGTCGTACGGCGTAGAATCAGCAAGCCGGGAGCCGCCGCCCAACATGCCTTCGGGAGGGATGACCGGAGTCGACGAAATTCGGGAGCTGCTAGTGGTCAGACCGAACGGCGGATCGAGCCGGCTGATATCCGCGCTGCAGGCGGCCAGTGCGATCCCGAGGCCGATGGCGAGCAGTTTCGGAGAGAGTGTAAAGACAGCTTCGGCCCGCGTGGACCGGCACTCGAAACGCAACATGAAAACACACCTCGTTTACCTACTCCCTCTTAACCACACGTGGGTTAACGGAGGATTAACGAGGCGTGCTCATGCTGCTGCTTGCTGACCCGTCAACAAACAAATTCGTAGCGAGGACAAAAGGTTAGGCGGTCAGCAGCGGTTGCCATTTTTGAGGGCGAGCCCACACCAAACCGAATTAGAACAGCGGCTCCTCGTAAACCAATGTCCCGTCGATCATCAGGCCCTTGATGGCCGAGTTGCCGTGCCTGTCGACGGCGATGACAGCTGCAAGCTTCCGTTCACCCGCCATCTTCTCGAGCTGCAGACCCTTGCCTTCGGGCACGAAATAGCTCTCGATCCCGTAGCTCAGAAACAGGTCGCCGGCTCCCGAATCGTTGCGTCTCCCGTCGTGCTCGACCCTGCCGCGCAACACGATCTGATCCGGCGCGGCCACGCCCGGGTGCGTTTCGCTGGCTGCCACCGGGACGTAAGATCCATCCACCTGGCGCTGGACGGTGACGTAGATGGGCGCACCCCGAGTGGCCTTGCCTTTCAGCAAATGCCCAGGCACGCGCGTCACCTCGTACGAGAGCCGGACGTAATCGCCGCGGAACAGGCTCCGGGGATCGACAGGCACGATCGGCAGGATGACCTCGCGACCGGTTTGCAGAAGCCGGACCCGCTCGGCCACCATCCAGCCGAGCACGGCCGTCTGCAGCACGGCCACGACGGCAATCGCGGGCCAGATCTTGCCCCACAGCACCTTCATGGCAGAGCCTCCTCCGTCCCCGGCCGCTGGGTGTGCAGCCGATAGGCCAGCCACGCCAGCCCGATGACGATGATGCCGGTCACCAGGAAGAACAGCGACGTTCCGAGCAGCGTGCCGATGGTGACGAAGTAGAGCGCCAGCAGCTCGACCGAGAAGCCGAGATAGCCGAGCCACAACACCGGCTTATGGTCACCCCGCCAGCCCCAGAAAATGGCGGCGAGCAGAAGGGACATGGTGACCACGGAGAGCAGCGTCAGCGTGCCCGCATCGCGTTGCTCGAGAAACTTGAACGCGAACAGGCCTCCATAGGCAATGGCCATCCCGTAGCAGAGGATCGCCGGCGCAATGCGGCGCCAGACGCCCGGGAGCTGCTCGGCTGCGACGGCCACGCCGCAAATCCCCAATCCGATCAGCGCCACAGCCCAATGGGCATGGCGCTCGAACAGCAGATAGCCGAGCGCGATGATCCAGATCGACATCAGGATTGCGGACAGGTGCAAGCCCGGCCGCCACCGCCGCCACAGAAAGGCCGCCGAGACGGCGCCCCAGCCGATGAGAAACGGCCAATGGACTGCCTGGGTCAGGACCGTCTCCCAGGCACTCCAGAGGCCGATGAGCAGCATTGCCAGAGCCAAGGCGGGGTTGGAACGCAGGAGCACACCGGCCAGCAGCGCGCCGGCGGCCCAGGTCAGCACCGCATCGGGCGGGTTGCCGTCGATGTGGTACATCTGAGCGATCAGCATGATGCTCGCGCCAAACACGCCGACAGCCGCCAGCACGGCTGCGTGCCCGAAGCCCTCAAGCCCGCGTATCAGCAGATGGCCTGCGAGGCCATAGCAGCCCCACAGTGCGGCAACGAGCAGCCCCAGCCGGGCGAGGCGCGGCATCTCCTGCCAGTTCGCCGCCACGAAGCTCATGACGGCGAAACCGATCAGCACGGCACCGAGGACCGCGAGTGTGGTGGAAAGGCCGACGCCGCGGCCGCGCTCCGCAAGATCCGCCCTGATGCCATTAAGACCGGCATCGTCAATCCAGCCTTGCTCCCGCCATCGCGTAAGGTCCCGCTCCAGACGGGCCCGATAGCTCCACATCTCGCGCGCCTCCCCGATGGCTGCGCCGGCTCGTGTCTCGATTCCGAGGACGCTAGCCCGCCGACGATATCAGTCGCCGGAGATTTACAGTCCTTCAGGCCCGCGCGCCATCGCCGCGATGCCGGTCCGCGATACCTCGACCAGCCCCAGCTCGGTCATGATCTGGATGAACTGCTCGATCTTGCTGGTTCGCCCGGTGAGCTCGAACACGAAATGCTCGGTCGACGCATCGATCACGTTGGCTCGGAAAATTCCAGCCAGCCGCAGGGCCTCGATGCGCTTCTCGCCCTTGCCTGCCACCTTGATGAGCGCCAGCTCGCGTTCGAGCGGCGGCTCGCTCAGGTTTGTGAGATCCGTAACTCGATGAACCGGCACCATGCGCTCGAGCTGATGCTTGATCTGCTCGATGACCATCGGGGTGCCCTTGGTGACGATCGTGAAACGCGACACGTGACTGGCGTGCTCGGTCTCGGTCACCGTCAGCGAATCGATGTTGTAACCGCGCCCGGAAAACAGCCCGGCGATGCGCGACAGGACGCCCGGCTCGTTGTCGACCAGGACCGAGAGCGTGCGCGAGACGATCTCTTCTTTTTTGACGGGATCGGGGTAGTGTGACTGTTTCTGGGTCTGCGGCATGGATGTCCTGCTAGCCTCTCAGCTCTGCGGGCGATGGAATATCTCGACGGCCGTCTCGCCTTCCTCGTAATGCGGAAGATGCCAGGGCTCCTCGAGGGCCGCTTCGCGCCAGGCGATGAAGGCAGGGTGTGAGAGCACGGCATCCATGTAGGCGCGCGTGTCGGCCTCCACATCGACCTGATAGGTGTCGAGCCGTGTCACGACCGGCGCAAACATGGCGTCGGCTGCCGAGAATCCGCCGTACAGGAACGGGCCGCCGCTGCCGAAGGCGGTACGCGCCTCCCTCCAGAGCGCTTGCAGCCGCGCGACGTTGGCAGCTACCTCTGGCCCACGGTCTTTCTTGGCAAATCGCTTGGCCAGATTCATCGGGCAGGCGTGGCGTAGCGCCTGGAAGCCGGCGTGCATCTCGTTTGCTGCCGAGCGCCCGTGTGCCCGCGCTTCGACGTCTCGCGGCCAAATCGCTGCTTGGGGGAATTTCTCCGCAATGTACTCGATGATGGCGAGGCTTTCCCAGACCTTTATCTTGCCGTCGGTGAGCAGCGGAACCTTGCCCGTCGGCGATACTGCCAGCATGCGCGCCTTGGAATCCGGCTGGTACATCGGAATCACCGTCTCTTCGAACGGGATCCCGAACGCCTTCAACACCAGCCACGGCCGCAGCGACCAGGACGAGTAGAGCTTGTTGGCGATGGTCAGGTGCATCGGCGTGTGCCCCCAGTCGGGTCTCAACCAATCAGATATTCAGAACACGAACGTGCCGCAGCGCGGATCTCGACCGTTTTCCAAGGTCTTCATCGAATGTCGCAAATTCAGCAACATTGGACTCCGCGGCAGCCGCGACGTGCAATGCGTCCGCGAAGTCCATGCCCTTGCGATAGGCTGCGACCGCCTCGATGAGAACAGCTGGCGACTCGACGGTGACGTTCGGCAGCCCAGCGACACCCAGGAACGCGGTGGCGATCTCCTCGCGTGTCGCTCCATAGACACTGCGCAGAACCCATTCTGCTTCAAGAAAAACGGTCAAACCGACAAAAATGGTGTTGTCCCGTATCAGGACCATCGCGCGCTCGAATTGCTCTGGATGATCGGCGACGACGAACCTGACGAGGACATTCGTATCGATGGCGATCATTGCGCTTCGAACTTCTTCCAGCGCAGGCGTGCTTCAGCCTCGATCGCTTTGTCCATTTCCTGTAGTGTTCTCGGGCGCCCCTTCCGCTTCAAGCAGCCGGCGACCTCTTCAAACCGAGTTGGCGCAAACACGCGGTGGGACCGGAGGAGAACGCCTTCCGGATGATCTTCTACGATAAGCTCGGTCCCTGGCTCCCAGCCCCGCGCATCGCGTACGGATTTCGGAATAATGACCTGGCCCTTGCTCGACAGGCGAGTCGTTTCCATCTCGCGCTCCTCATTGAGTAAGACGAGGTAAGACGTAGGTGTGCGCCGGGATGCCGTCAACTGCACCCCGGCTCTCAAGCCTACACCAGCACCTTGCCTTCCTTGCCGATGGCGGAGCCGATTTCCTCATCGGTGACATCCTGCCCGAGCAGCATCTCGTTGTGCGCTTTGCCCGAGGGGATCATCGGGAAGCAGTTGGCGAGCGCTGCCACACGGCAATCGAACAGGACGGGCTTCGGTGTCCGGATCATCTCCAGGATCGCGTCGTCGAGATCGGCTGGCTTGTCGCAACGGATGCCGACGCCGCCGTAAGCCTCCGCCAGCTTGACGAAATCGGGCAGCGCCTCGGTATAGCTCTCACTCAGCCGGTTCCCGTGCAGGAGCTGCTGCCACTGCCGCACCATGCCCATGTACTGATTGTTGAGGATGAACACCTTCACCGGCAGCCGGTACTGGATCGCCGTCGACATCTCCTGAATGTTCATCAGGATCGAAGCGTCGCCGGCGATGTCGATGACGAGCGATTCAGGATGCGCGATCTGCGTGCCGATCGCCGCCGGCAACCCGTATCCCATCGTGCCGAGACCGCCGCTGGTCATCCAGCGGTTGGGCTCCTCGAACCGATAGAACTGGGCGGCCCACATCTGGTGCTGGCCGACTTCCGTCGTGATGTAGGTGTCGCGGTCCTTCGTCAGCGCATAGAGGCGCTCGATCGCGTATTGCGGCATGATGAAGTCGCTCGATTGCTTGTAGCTCAGCGAATTGCGCTCCCGCCATTGCGCGATCTGCTTCCACCAGGCCCGGTGCGCGGCTTTGTCGAGCTGCGGCGCGCGGGATTTCCAGAGATTGAGCATCTCCTCGAGCACGTAGGCGACATCACCCAGGATCGGCACATGGGCGAGCACGTTCTTGTTGATCGAGGACGGGTCGATGTCGATGTGAATTTTCTTGGAGTTCGGCGAAAAGGCGTCGATCCGGCCGGTGATGCGGTCGTCGAAGCGGGCGCCAATGGCGATCATCACGTCGCAATCGTGCATCGCCATGTTGGACTCGTAGGTGCCGTGCATGCCGAGCATGCCGAGCCACTGCTTGTCCGAGGCCGGATAGGCGCCGAGCCCCATGAGCGTCGAGGTGATCGGGAATCCGGTCAGTCGCACGAGCTCACGCAGGAGCTGGCTCGCCTTCGGGCCGGAGTTGATGACGCCGCCGCCCGTGTAGAAGATCGGGCGCTTGGCGGTCGCCATAAGCTCCACGGCCTCACGGACGCGTTCGATGTCGGGCTTCAACCGTGGCCTGTAGGTCTTGTGCGCGATGTTGGACGGCCCGACGTAGTTGCCGGTCGCGAACTGGACGTCCTTCGGAATATCGATGACGACCGGGCCGGGCCGGCCGGTCCTTGCGACGTAAAAGGCCTCGTGCAGGATGCGGCCGAGGTCGTTGACGTCCTTCACCAGCCAGTTGTGCTTGGTGCAGGACCGGGTGATGCCGACCGTATCGCACTCCTGAAAGGCGTCGGAGCCGATGAGGTGCGTCGGGACCTGCCCGGTGATGCAGACAACGGGGATGGAATCCATCAGCGCATCAGTGAGCCCGGTGACGGCGTTGGTCGCGCCGGGACCCGAGGTGACCAGAACAACGCCGACGCGCCCCGTCGAGCGGGCATAACCTTCCGCCGCGTGCACCGCGCCGCCCTCCTGGCGGACGAGCACGTGCTTTACCTTGTCCTGCTGGAAAAGCTCGTCGTAGATCGGGAGTACGGCGCCGCCCGGATAGCCGAAGATGTACTCAACTCCCTGGTCCTGAAGCGCCGTAATGACCATTTCGGCGCCCGTCATCGGGCGTGCCATACCTCTATCTCCGCAGTGCTTGTTTGGTGGCGTGGGTTGGAAACAGGCGGCCGGAAGGATCTCCCCCCTCTAGCCGGCGCGATGAACCTAACGATCGCTCACCCGGCCGTCAATCGTCAGAGCTTTAGCAATCTTTCCAATTTCGAGCAAAGACTTTCCATTTGTTGCGCATCGATGTGTTTCCAAGACTGCATATTGCGTCTGATCCACGTGAACTGCCGCTTGGCATAATGCCGCGTATCCTGTTTGGCGCGCGCCGCGGCCGTCTCCAGATCGATGTCACCGGCCAGCGCCGCAAGCAGATGGGGCACGCCGTGCGCGGTCATGACCGGCAGCTCCGGGTCGAGTTGCTGCTCCCTCAAGGCTGCAACCTCGTCGAGAGCGCCTTGGCGCAGCATCAGATCGAAACGCTCCTCACAGCGGCGGTAGAGCGTGGCACGGTCCGGCAGCAGCACGAGGCGGACGGTCTCATCCTCGCGGAGGACACCCTCACCGGGCAGGCTTTGCCATTCGGCCAAGGACCGGCCGGTCGAGTCCAGCACTTCCAGGGCGCGCACAATCCGCTGGGGATCGCTCGGCCGCAGGCGGGCGGCCATCACCGGATCGCGCTCGCTCAGCACCTGATGCAGCGCCTGGGCCCCGATACGCTGCGCCTGCGCGCGCCAGTAGGTTCGGATCTCGGCTGAGACGGGCGGGATCGGAGAAAGGCCCTCGAGCAACGCCTTGAAGTAGAGTCCCGTCCCGCCGACGAAGATCGGCAAGCGCCCCTGCGCCTCTGCCTGCGCAATGGCCCGCGCCGCGTCTTTCATGTACCGGCCCGCCGAATAGGCTTCCCGCGCCGGCACGAAGCCGTAAAGCGCGTGCGGGACGCGTGCCTCCTCCTCCGGCGTCGGCCGGGCGGTGAGCACGCGCAGCTCTCGATAGACCTGCATGCTGTCGGCGTTGATGACCACCCCGCCGTAGCGTTCCGCAAGGGCGAGCGCCAACGCCGACTTGCCGCTGGCCGTCGGCCCGGCAATAAGGATGGCGCGGCAGGAATTGAGAGAATTCATCCGCTTCGTCTCAGTATCCGGGCTCTGCCCGCCCGGCAGCAGGACAAACCATACAATGCCCGATCGCTATGCGCTCGTCCTCACCAGCTCTCCGGCAGCACCTGCCCTCGGCCGGGATGCCGTCGACCGGGCGGTTTCGGCTTTCCCCGACGGCCTCAGCCCGGATCCCGGCTGGCTGGCCGAAGGCGAGGCGTGGCAGGCGGCTTTTGTGGCCAAAGGCCCCGGTGAGCCGGAGCGGGTCCGCTCGGCGGTCGCTGCCGCTCTCACCGATTTCCCGATAGACGTCAACGTCGTCGCGAATGATGCCGCACGGCGCAAGAAGCTGCTCGTTGCCGACATGGAGTCGACGATCATCGAGCAGGAGTGCCTTGACGAGCTCGCCGATCATATAGGGCTTCGGGACCGCATATCGGAGATCACGGCACGCGCCATGCGCGGCGAGATCGCGTTCGAGGAGGCTCTTAAAGAGCGCGTCGGTCTGCTAAAGGGCCTCGATGCCGACGTCCTGCAGAAGCTTTACGACCGCATCACTCTCGTGCCGGGCGCACGCGAGCTGGTCGCCACGATGCGGAAGAACGGAGCCTACTGCGCCCTCGTCTCGGGCGGCTTTACGTTCTTCACGGAGCGGATCGCAAAGCGGCTCGGCTTCGATACTCATCAGGCCAACCGGCTCGCCATCGTCGACGGCAAGCTCGCGGGCACCGTCGCGTCGCCCATTCTGGGCCGCGAGGCCAAGCTTGCAGCGCTTAAGCGGCTGACCCAGGAACTTGGTCTTGATCCCCAGGAGACGCTCGCAGTCGGGGACGGCGCCAACGACCTCGACATGATCCGCGCGGCCGGGCTCGGTGTTGCTTTCCGCGCCAAGCCGATCACCGCCGCCGAGGCGAAGGCTGCGATCCGTCACGGTGACCTGACCGCGCTGCTCTACCTGCAGGGCTATCGCAAGGACGAGTTCGTGCGCTGAAGGCGCCCTATCCCATTCTCAACGAAGTTCATCGGGCCGCTCAGACGCAT
>DASVDU010000149.1:0-3067 GCA_036380915.1 Hyphomicrobiaceae bacterium
CGCCGCCGAGGCGAAGGCTGCGATCCGTCACGGTGACCTGACCGCGCTGCTCTACCTGCAGGGCTATCGCAAGGACGAGTTCGTGCGCTGAAGGCGCCCTATCCCATTCTCAACGAAGTTCATCGGGCCGCTCAGACGCATCATAAGGGACACGAGCTCCGACTGGCGATGCGTTTCGGATTTCGCCATCACGGACTTGAGTTGAGCACGTGCGGTCCCGATGCTGATGCCGTGCTTCTCCGCGATGTCCTTCAAGTCCTCTCCGCGCGCAATCCCTTTTGCAATCCGAATTTCGGCAGCGGTCAGACCGAAGGCTTGCTGCAGGACGATATCGACCGGGTCTCGGTGCTCGTCCGGATCGACGAAGATGAGAATGACCGCGGCCTGAACCAGATCCTGCGCTGAGCGAACGACTGGTATCGCGTAAGCGACGAGCGGCCGCCCCTGCCGCCTCGGCAGCACCGCGGCCGGCAAACGCGGTCCCCGCTCTAGGGAAGGCGGGCTGAGCCCTTCCGCAATCAGGCGCTGAAAGGCAGGCTCGGCCGACTTCTCCATGGCGCAGAGCTTGCCATGCCTGAGTGCAATTCCGTGACCCAAGAGCTGCTCGGCTTTGGCATTCAATCGACGTAAGCGGCCGGCGCGATCGATGAGCGCACCGGCACAACCCAGCGATTCGAGGGCATCGAGCATACCCTCTGCTCTGTTCAAGCCGAGACGCGCCGTGATCTGAATTGCCCGCGCCAGATGAGGCGCCAGCGCCCCGATTGCATCTGTGTCCTGCCGGTCGAATCGCTCTCGTCTGCCTAATCGTTGCGTCGTGAACGCAATTGCATCGCCATCGATTTCGCCGAGCATCGCCCCGGCATCCCAACGATAGCCCATCTGATGAATCATGGCCTGGTTGAACGGCAGATTGTCGAGCTCCCAAGGTGTGAACATGTCCGCCTCGGTGACGACGCGCATCATCCCGAACCGCTTCAAGGCCCGTTCAGGCCTCGGGTTCTTCAGATGCCAGCCCTCACGGAAGAACCAATCCACCAGCTCGTCGTTACCCTCGGACCAAACGGCCCAGTGCGCTGACGTGTTTGGATAGGCGAAGATGCCGATGTTGTCGGATCCCAGGACCTCTGCGACGGTATTGAGGGCATGACGCCATAATTCGGGGCGCAGCGCGGCCTCGTAGATGAGATCCACGGCTTTTGCCAGCCCGCCGGCCTGCAACCTCGACATGCCCACCCCCCAGACCAACCTCCACAGAGCATCAGACGTCTGCCCTTTTACCTAATCTGGGATATGCGCGGCTAGAGGCGCCAGCCTAATTCGATTGCGTGCAACTTTGACCGGGGACAGTCTGATGAAGGCAATCTCGATACTTCTTGCCGCCATGCTGGTTGCGACCTGGTTTGCCGCCGGCACCCAGCCTGTGGACGCAGCCAAGCTGATAGGGTTCACCAAGGACCAGAAAAAATGCGTCATCAAAGGCAAATGTAAGAGCGGACAGCAGCCGTAGCGGCTGACGTCCACCAGCGGGGCTCACTCATCAGCCGACATTGTCGGCCGCCGGGCGAAGGTGTGATTCTCCACGGCGGCCTGACTGCGCTGCTCTACCGACAGGGGTATCGCAAGAATGAATTCGCAACCGTCAGGCGCAGTGATGAGAGCTCGGAAGCGGCTCGAACCAGCCTAGCGCAGCCGCGAACTCGCCTTTCGCCGTGCTCTCAGCCAATCGGCGACATCGGCGCGCCACCTGCCCAACTGCGAACGTGCCGCCGCAATGAGCAGATCCACGCGGCGCTTCACGACCCGCCCAATCCGCCAGAGCCACGTCGCCCGTATGCGGGCGAACATCGCATCTCGCCAGGGGATGATCGTGTCGTAGAGAGCTGCGGCCCAGCCGATCCGCAGGATCGCCGGCTTGGTCAGCACGAACAGTCGCCCGATGAAGGCCGTTCCGACGACCTTGGCAGCGCCGAGCACCAGGGCCGCAGCCACGAAGTCGCCGCGCGCGAGAAGATAGACTGCCAGCAGCTTCACGGGCACGATGGCAAGCGAGGGCAACCCCAGCACGGCCAGTGCCGGATATGGCGGCAGACCTTCGATCCAGTGCTCGAAACGCGCCCACACCTCGAGGCGGCGCAGACGGCCGACCAGCGCCACCAGCGGCTGCCAGCCCCACTCCTCGAAAAGCACGAGAAGGGCCAGGAGCACGCTGAGCACGTGCATCGCGCCGTGGCCGAGCAGTCTCACGCCGGCGAGGCCAGCGTCGTAGGAGGCCCGCAGCAAGCCCTCCGGCGTACGATAGTTCCGCTCTCCTCCGCTCAGGACCACGACGTCACCTACTGCCAATGTGGCCCGTTCAAGACCGTCAGGTCACCGGAGTGACCTTATCTGACGGTTTGAGGGCACCGGCCCTTTCGGCCTCCTCGAGCGTGCGGGCGAGCTCCTCGCGCGCCTTCTCCGCCCTGAGCTGACGGTTCCAGAGGCTGGCGTAAAGTCCATCCTTCGCCAGCAGTTGCGCGTGGGTGCCCTGCTCGACCAGCCGGCCCTTCTCCAGCACGAGGATGTTGTCCGCATGCACGATGGTCGACAACCGGTGCGCAATGACCAGCGTCGTCCTGTCCCGTGAAACGCGGTCGAGTGCGTCCTGGATTTCCTTTTCCGTATGGCTGTCGAGCGCGCTCGTCGCCTCGTCGAGAATCAGGATCGGAGGCTGCTTGAGGATCGTCCGGGCGATCGCGACCCGCTGCTTCTCGCCGCCCGACAGCTTGAGGCCGCGCTCGCCGACCATGGTGGCGTAGCCCTGGGGAAGCTGGCGGATGAAACCGTCGATCTGGGCAAGCTTCGCTGCCTCGAAGACCTCCTCGTCAGTCGCATCGGGACGGCCATACTTGATGTTGTAGAAGATCGTGTCGTTGAAGAGCACCGTATCCTGCGGCACCACGCCGATGGCGGCGCGCAGGCTCTTTTGCGTCACGTCGCGGATGTCCTGGCCATCGATCGTCACCCGTCCGGCCGAGATGTCATAGAACCGGAACAGGATGCGGCTGATGGTGGACTTGCCCGCTCC
>DASVDU010000150.1:0-14046 GCA_036380915.1 Hyphomicrobiaceae bacterium
GAACGTGCATTGCGGCTCCGGGCGGTCCTCAGCGAGCAGCGCTTCCGCCGTCGAGAGGGCGGCGACGAGGCGGGCGCGGTCGCAGGCGCCGAGCGGCGCGAGCAGCTTCTGCACCTCCTGATCCGATTTCCGATTGATCTGGTTGAACTCGCGCCGGCCCAGTGGCGTCAGGTCGAGCAGGTACTGGCGGGCGTCGGTCTCCGATGGGCGGCGCGTGATGAATTCGCGCTCCTCGAGGCTCTTGAGGAGACGGCTGACATAACCGGGGTCGAGCCCGAGGTCGGCAACGAGATCGGAGGCAGTCGTCCGATCACGGACGGCGATCTCGTAGACGATGCGCGCCTCGGGCAGCGTGAACGCACTGCCGAGCAGCGCCTCCTCCAGCACGCCCATCCGCCGGGTGTAAAAGCGCGTGAACCTGCGGACGCACGCCACGGCATGGTCGAGACTGGCAGTCATCATTCGAGCAATCCGATGAGTGATGATCGGCTGCGTGAGCGTGTCGGAAGATAGTTGCTTTTGTCAAGCATCTGCGTGCGGGCCGCGCGCCGTCACAGCAGCCAGGTCAGCACCAGTCCCAGGCTGGCGGCGAAGATCGCAAGCAACGTCACGATGGCCAGCACGTTCAGCCAGAACGAGTTGGTGTTGTCGCCCATGATGTCGCGATTGTTGGTCATGAGCACAATGAGCAGAAACAGCGGTGGCGCAGCGAAGCCCTGGACAATGCCGGCGTAGACCAGGAAGTACATCGGATTGATGCCGAGGAAGTTGAGGAGAACCGCGGCGGCCGTCACGCCGCCGATGATGACATAGAAGACCTTGTCCTCGCTCGCCTTGGCATTGAGGCTCGCTTTCCAGCCCATCGCCTGGCAGAAATCGTAGGCTGCGCCGATGGTCATGATGGGGACGGCGAGCAGGCCGACGGCGACGATTCCCGTGGTGAACAGGATGGTGGCGGCCTCTCCGGCGAGGGGCTCCAGCGCCGCCGCGGCCTGCGCGGCCGTGGCGATATCGGTCTCGCCGGCCTTGTGCAGCGTCTCGGCCGTCGAAAGCATGATGAAGTACATGATGACGTTCGAGAACAGCATGCCCGTCAGGACGTCATTACGGGACTGCCTGAGCTCCTGAGGCGTGGCGCCGCGGCGTTGAGCCAGCGTCTTGCGCCCGTGCGCGATCTCCTCCTCGACCTCGATATTGCTCTGCCAGGTGTAGATGTAGGCCGACAGCGACGCGCCGATAATGGCGACCAGCATCGACAGGAACTCTCGCGAGAATTCGATCCTCGGAATGAAGGTGCCGCGCAGGACCTCCCAAGGGTCGGGCTCGGCGAGAATGGCCGAGGCGATATAGGCGAAGAGGACGAGGGCGAGCCAGCGGAACGTGTTCCGGATCACTTTGTAGGAGCCGAGGATCTGAAGGATCAGAATGATGGTGGCGACCACCACGACGATGATCGGGATCGGCACCGGAATGAACAGGTTCAGCGCCGCGGCCATGCCGCCAAGGTCTGCAGCGGCCTCGACGGTGTTGCCGATCATGACGCCGATCAGCGTGGGCCAGAGGATCCAGCGCGGATAGTGATCCCTCAGCGCATCGAACAGGCCCTTGCCGCCGACCTGCCCCAGCTTTGAGGACAGGTAGGTGACAACGAACATCATCGGGAACAGAAGCGGAGCGAGCCAAAGGAAGGCCGGCCCGAACTGGGCGCCTGCGCTGGCATATGTTCCGACGGCTGAGACATCGTCGTCGGCGGCGCCCGTGATGATGCCGAGGCCCAGGGATCGGGCTAGCCCGTCTTTCTTGGGGTCGTTCTGGCCAGATTTGGGCTGTTCCGGAGCGCGGGCATCCGTCTCGTCCATGTCGCTTCGCGAAGGAGCGTTTATCCTAGGGCTTTTCCGATTGAGCTGGAAACGCCAACAGCGGCACTCTGTTGACCTCTCCCAAAGGAAGAGGTCGGCCCGAAGGGCCGGGTAAGGGGTTCCAACAGCTACCACCGGCGGAACCCCTCACCCCAACCCTCTCCCCCGGGGAGAGGGAGAGTAGGTGCGAGCCTCACCTGGCGTGTTTCCGCGTCATCGGAAATGCTCTAGCTGCAATCCGAAGAGAGAAATTAGGTTCCGGGGCGGACGCTGGCTCAGACGAGCGAGCGCACCGTGAGGTAAATCCCGAGCAGCAGCAGGCCGATGAAAAACCAGCGCCGGAATGCGGCTGGCTGCAGCTTCTGCCGGAGCGCTGTTCCAAGCCACATCCCGATGGAGGCCGTGGCAAGCGCCCCTATGGTGGCGCCGGCGATCGAGAGGTTGAAGGCGCCGGCCTTCGTCACGTTGAACGCCAGCGCGACGGTCGAGACCGTGAAGGACAACCCGAGGGCCTGGACAAGCTGCTCCTTATCGAGGCCAATGGCTTGCAAATACGGGACCGCGGGAATGACGAACACACCCGTCGCGGCGGTAATGAGACCCGTGATCCCACCGGACAGGGGGCCGTAGATCGGTTCGGACTTCTTAGCGATCGTGAAGCGGAACGCGGTCAGGCCGGTCAGTGCATAGAGCGCCAGCGCAATGCCCAGGACCACCGTGCCGTACCGCGCCGTAGCACCGGTCATCAGCCCTGCGCCTGCCCAAGTGCCGATGCAGACCGCAACCATCATCGGCCACAAGCGCCGGACCACGGCGCTGAGTGAAGGTCCGGCCAGCATCTGCCAGACGTTGGTCAGGAACGATGGAATAATGAGCAGCGCAGCCGCTTCGACCGGCGGCATGACGATGGCCAGCAATCCCATCGAGATCGTGGGCAGCCCGAGCCCAATCACACCCTTGATGAAGCCCGCGAGCAGGAACACGAGCCCGATGAAGACCGTGGTCCCGTCCATGGGAACGCTATTCGCTACCCGCCAGCCCAGCCCGCGCGAGCACCCGTTCGGCTCGTGTGAGATGCGGCCGATCGTACATCTGGCCGTTGAGCGAGATCACGCCGGCCCCAGGTGAGGCGGCGAACATGGCGACGATGTCGCGGGCATGCTCGATCTCACGCCGGCTCGGGGTGAAGGCCGCGTTGATGATCTCGACCTGATCGGGATGGATCGCGAGCTTGCCCGTGAAGCCGTCCCGCGCGGCGGCCGCAGCCTCGGCCTTGAGGCCGTCCAGGTCGCGAAAGTCGATGAAGACCGTATCGATCGGCTGCACGCCGGCCGAGACGGCCGTGAACAGGCACAGGTCGCGCGCGAGCCGATAGGGCGAGGTCAGCACGCCATTGGGCTCCCGCGTCGCCGTCGAGCCGACCTCCGCCGAGAGGTCCTCCGCGCCCCAGGTCAGCCCTTCGAGGCGGCTGCTCGACTCGACGAACGAGCTCATGTTCAGGATGCAGATCGGCACCTCCGTGGCGATCGCGACGATGCGCGTCGAGCCGAGCTTGAGCCCGGCCCTCTCCTCGGCATGGTCGAGCGCCAGGGACAGGCGGTGCACATCCTCGCCCGAGCGTGGCTTCGGCAGGATGATGCCGTCCGGCCCCGCGGACATGACGCCTTCGAGATCGGCGCTCCAAAGATCGGTTGTAAGCGCGTTGATGCGAACGTAAAGGCGCGGTCGCTTCCCCTGTCCTTTGGTCGAGGCGATGAAATCCCGGGTCATCGCTCGCGCTTCGGCCTTGCGGTCGAGCGCCACGGAATCCTCGAGGTCCAGGATCAGGGCATCGGCTCCCGACGACAGGGCCTTGGCAATCTTCCGGTCGCTGTCGCCCGGTACGAAGAGGAGTGAGCGCATATCTCAGTTGTCCTTTGGTTTCTTGCGCATAAAGGCCATGCGGCGGCACTCGGCCACCAGTTCACCGCGCTGGTTGTACGCACGATGATGGAACTCGACGATGCCGGCATCCGGGCGCGACCGGCTCTCGCGCTTACTGAGGACCTCCGTCTTCACGCGGATGCTGTCCCCATGGAACACCGGCTTGGGGAAGTTCACATCCGTCATGCCGAGATTGGCGATCGTAGTGCCGAGCGTGGTGTCGGACACGGAAATACCGATCATCAGCCCGAGCGTGAAGAGGCTGTTGACGAGCGGCTTGCCCCACTCCGTCTGGGCGGCGAAGGCATGGTCGATGTGCAGCGGCTGCGGATTGTGCGTGAGACAGGAGAACAGCGTGTTGTCCATCTCCGTCACGGTCCGGCCGATCGCGTGCTCGAAGACGTGGCCGACCTCGAATTCCTCGTAATAAAGACCCCGCACGGCGGCTTCCCTCACCTATCGATCGGTTGACTCCAGGTTTCGTCAGTAGCGGAATTGCTCTGAAAGTATGCGCTCGTCGAGACTGTGGCCGGGATCGAACATCATGAAGAGGTTGATCGACCGCTCCTCCTCGACGGTGACGCTGACCACGGAGCGGGTCTCGGAGTGGTCGGCAACCGCGCTGACCGGCCGCTTGTCCGGTTCGAGCACGTCGATCTGGATGTGCGCCACGTTGGGCAGCAGCGCACCGCGCCAGCGCCGCGGCCGAAACGGGCTGATGGGCGTCAGCGCCAAGAGCGGCGCGTTGATCGGAAGAATAGGGCCATACGCCGACAGGTTGTAGGCCGTCGAGCCCGCCGGCGTCGCCACGAGGATGCCGTCGCAGATGAGCTCCTCCAGCCGCACCTTGCCATCGATCAGGATGCGCAGCTTGGCCGCCTGGTGCGTCTGCCGGAAAAGCGACACCTCGTTGATCGCCAGATCCTCGTGAACGTCGCCATGGATGTCGCGTGCCCGCATGACGAGCGGATGGATGCAGCTGATCTCGGCGCCCTCGAGCCTCGCCAGCAAATCGTCCTCGCGATACTCGTTCATGAGGAACCCGACCGAACCGCGGTTCATTCCGTAGATGGGAATCTCATCATTCATATGTTTGTGCAGCGTCTGCAGCATGAGGCCGTCCCCACCCAGAGCCACGATGGCGTCCGCGGTCTCCGGCGGTACATTCCCATATTGCTTCGTAAGGCGCGCCAAAGCCTCCTGGGCTTCCGGATGGTCGCTCGCCACGAAGGCGATCTTCTCGAATTTTCGATCAGGCTTTGGCATGCTGCGTGACGTGGCTGAGGTTTGCCGGACGCCGTTCCGGCTGCAGGGAGGCTCGCTCAAGTGCAGGAAAACGACAAGGCCGTTCTCATCTACTCGACGTTCCCGACCGCCGAGGCTGCTGAGCAGGCCGGAACCCACCTCGTAGACCAGGGGCTGGCCGCCTGTGTCAACATCTGGCCGGGAATGACATCCATCTACATGTGGCAGGGGCAACGTCAGCGCGACAGCGAGGCGGTGATGATCATCAAGACCCGCTCGAAGGTCGCCCAGGCGGCCATCGCCGAAGCAAAGCGTCATCATCCTTACACAAATCCGGCATTTCTTGTCCTTCCAGTAGAGTCCGGCGCACCCGAATTCCTGCGGTGGATTGCGGAGCAGACCCACGAGCCAGACGCTCCGTGCTGATCAGCCGGCGTCACCATAGCAGGACGTCACGTCCTGCTTCTTTTTTATGCTGGCGCCGTCGCAATCGTGGGCCCAGGAAGAAAGGAGAAAACGCGATCATGCACCACAAGCTCAATCGGCAGCTTTGCGATGAGCTTCGCACCGTCCCCGTCGTGCCGGTGCTCACCATCGAGAATGCTGACTCGGCTGTACCCTTGGCTCGGGCACTCGCCTCCGGCGGATTGCGTATTCTCGAGGTCACCCTGCGTACCCCTGCCGCGCTGGAGGGGCTGCGGCGCATAGCAAGAGAGGTGCCTGAGGCGATGGTCGGCGCCGGCACCGTGCTCAAGCCCGAGCATGGCCAGGACGCCATCGCTGCAGGGGCACGGTTCCTGGTCTCGCCGGGGATTACGCCGAGCCTCGTCCGAGCCGCGTCGATGTGGACCGTCCCTTTTCTCCCCGGGGCCGCCACACCCTCCGAGGTCATGGCGCTCACGGACCTCGGCTATTGTGCGGCGAAGTTCTTTCCGGCGGAGCCAATGGGAGGCGTTGCCATCCTGAAGTCGTTCGTGGCCCCGCTGCCGAACATGCTTTTCTGCCCGACAGGCGGCATCGGCCAGGCGAATGCGCCGAGCTACCTCGCCCTGCCCAACGTCGTGGCGATCGGCGGGTCATGGGTTGCCCCCTCAGATGCCATTGCTGCTGGTGATTGGGGCACGATCACCCGCCTCGCGCATGAAGCCTCCCGGCTTCGGGCGTTGCGCTAGGGTCATGATCCCGCCAGCACGGGTGCTGTCGCATGAGCGGGCACGATGGCGCCGCGATGCTGAATGACGGCAGCAGCAAGCTTGTTGCCTCTTGCCGCTGCTTCACGGGCTGAGGCTCCGGATTTGCGGGCTGCCAGGTATGCAGCATTGAACGAGTCACCTGCGGCCGTCGTGTCTACGGCTTGAACATTGGCTTCCGCCGGCACGATCTCGCCCGAGCCACCGCTCGCGACGAACGCTCCCCTCGCTCCCATTTTCACGACCACTTCCAAGACGCCGAGGCCCTGCAGCCGATTTGCCGCGGCCGCGGCATCCGCATCGCCCCAAAGCGCCTGCTCGTCCTCGAGCGTCGGCATGGCGATGTCGGCCAGCCTCCAGAAGCGCTCGAACGTGCGCCGGGCGCGATCGATCTCGCCACCCCAGCCGCGCGGCCGATAGTTGCTGTCCATGGCGACCTTCGCCCCGGCGTCCTTGGCCGCCTGCAAGGCAGCGGCAAACCGGTCGAGCCCGGTGGGGCTGTAAAGTGAAAGCGTCACGCCGGAGAAGTAGACGAGAGCCGCCTCGCGAAAACCCTCCGCGATCCGATCTGCTCCCGCCAGCTCGAACAGCTCGCGCGCCGGCGCCCGATCGCGCCAATACCAGAACGAGCGCTCTCCGTCGGCTGTCGTCTCGATGAGATAGAGCCCCGGCAGCCGGCCAGGCACCGTCAGAACGAGATCGGTAGCCACTCCCTCGCGTCTGGCCAAATCGAGTATGCCGCCGCTGTAGGGGTCATCTCCGAGCGCCGTGGCATACGCGACCTCCACGCCGGCCCTGGAAAGATAAACGGCCGTGTTGAACGTATCGCCGCCATAGCCGAGCCCGAATCGCTGATCGGGTCCGCGTGACAGCTCGACCATGCATTCGCCGACCGAAACCACGCGGCCGCTTTTCCAGGAGAGGGGCATTGCAGTTCCAACAATCTCGAGTGATGCGCTCCAGTCGGCGCCGCACGGCGACCGGCCGATCGCGTCAGGCTTTCCTCACGACGGCTATCTCAAGTGGGTCACAAAGACCAGCTTGAACACGGCGCGAAATTGACATAGCCCGGAGCAGCTGCCGATCGGTGCAGCGGCAAAGCTTTCGAACCTGCGAGGCACAGCTTTGAACATTTGCATGATCGGTGCGGGCTACGTCGGGCTCGTCTCTGCAGCGTGTTTTTCCGAGTTCGGCTGGACGGTCACGTGTGTCGACAAGGACCACGATCGCGTTGAAAGTCTGAAACGCGGGGAAGTTCCCATCTACGAGCCGGGACTCGACGACCTGCTGCAGCGGAACATCGCCGCGCGCCGCCTCTCCTTCTCGCAGGAGTTGGGTCCTGCGGCCGCCTCTGCCGACCTGATCTTTCTCGCCGTCGGTACCCCCATGCGCCGCGGCGATGGGCATGCCGACCTCTCCTACATCTACGCCGCCGTTGCCGAGATCGCACCGCATCTCACCGGCTTCACGGTCATCACCACCAAGTCGACCGTCCCCGTGGGAACCAGCCGCGAGATCGCGCGCCGGCTGAGGGAGCTCAGGCCCGATGCGGACTTTGCCGTCTGCTCCAATCCGGAGTTTCTGCGCGAGGGCTCGGCCATCCAGGATTTCACGCATCCCGACCGTGTCCTGGTCGGCTGCGATGATCCGCGCGCCCGGGATATCATGGAACGGCTCTACAAGCCGCTGGCGCTGCGCAATGCGCCGATCATGTTCGTCAGGCCCGAATCCGCCGAACTCGCAAAGTACGCTGCGAACGCGTTTCTCGCCATGAAGATCAGCTTCATCAACGAGATGGCCGATCTGTGCGAGGAGGTCGGAGCCAACGTACAGGAGGTGGCGAGCGCCATCGGCAAGGACCGGCGCATCGGTGACAAGTTCCTGCACCCGGGCCCCGGCTATGGCGGGTCCTGCTTTCCGAAGGACGTCTCCGCCCTGATCCGCACCGCGCGCGAGGCCCGCGCGCCGCTCTCCCTCGTCGAGCAGGTGCAACGAGTGAACGACGAGCGCAAGATCTCGATGGCGAGCCGGATCGAGCGTGCCGCCGGCGGCTCGGTGCGCGGCAGGACCATCGCCGTGCTCGGCGTGACGTTCAAGCCGAATACGGATGACATGCGTGAGGCGCCGAGCCTCGTCCTCCTGCCGATGCTGCTGGAGCGAGGGGCGACGATTCGTGCCTACGATCCGCAGGGGCGCAAGCACGGCGAAAAATTGCTTCCGGGCGTCGCCTGGTGCGAAAGTGCGCTGGACGCGGCGACCTCGGCCGATATCGTCGTTGTGCTGACCGAGTGGAACGAGTTCCGCGCGCTCGATCTCGGTGCGTTGAAGAGCGTCATGCGCGGACACGTGCTCGTCGATCTGCGCAACATCTATCAACCGCGTGACGCTTTGGCGGAAGGGTTCCACTACAGCAGCATCGGCCGGCCTCAAACGGACCTGCAAAGCTGAATGCGCCAGTTAGGGCCCAGCCGGGTTGAAGACGCGGTCGATCCAGCTCTTCCGCTCTTGCCGCGGCGCCCGGTAGGATGGCGCGGGCGAGCTGCGCTCGGCAACACGCGACCGGCGCGTTGGTTGCCGCTGTTGTTCCGGCGATGGTGCGCGCGGCTCTTCCACGGCGACGTAGCGCGTAAGGGGAGCGTTGGCATTGGTCTCCACTGGGCCGCCGACAGCCATACGGCCGGGCAACGGCTGGACCCGGCGGCTGTCATCATCCCCAGCCACGACGGATCCGGGCTGGCCACATCCCCGTCCATTGAAACCTCGGACCATGCGCAGCAGAATGTGGTCCGGGCTGTCGACTGGGAGCCTTGCGTTCACGCGCTCGTTGAACGCGCTCATCGCCCGCTTCGACATCGGGCCCCAGTCGCCGTCGATTTCGCCATGGTAGCAACCAACGCGCCGCAGCTCCTCCTGCAGCACGCGTGCCAGATCCGCACCACTCAGTCGCTCGGGAGTTTCGTCCGGATAAATCACCGTCCGCCAGGGCGCGTCGGGAACGGACCTGCTTGCGACGACGACCGTGCGGCTCTCCCACGGCGCCACGCCAGAACCCGACGGCTTGGTTCCGACGCCACCCCCTGCTCCGGCCGAAGATGTCGACGAGGTGGTCAATCCATTTTCGGCCGACTGGGACAGGACGAGCTGGTCGATGCCGGCAGGTTGGGGCGGCGGCTGGAAATGCAGGACGGCAAGCCCCACGCCGACCAGCAAAACCAGCAATCCCACCGACAGGCGCATGATCGCCACCCCCAACGCGAACCGCAATCCCAGCCGGACTCGTTTAGGAGCCCAGTCAAAATCTCCAGCCATTCCGCCACACGATGTTGCTGTCTTGCGCCGTGATGACACGGAAACCAGGGCGGGAACGCTTCAGTTCCCCTGGCATGTTGGCCGGTTTACCGACCAGGCAGGCTATCGCTCGCTACCCAGATCGCCAGTACACTTAGCATCAAAGAGCGCTTTCGTCTGCTGCCATATCTGGTGGAGCCACAGTCCGCTTCAGACCACAGCTTGTAAAAAAACGTGGAAACTGCAAAGTCCGAATGTGGATAAATGCGCGGGTCGCTGGGGAAAATGAATTCGGCAAAATGCCGGCGGGGCGTTCAAATCAGACGGACGTTTGGCGGCGTAAAACAGCAAGCTCTCTGAAAAAATTAACAAAACCCTTCGAATCGCATAGCTTTCCGCGCGAGGGGGATTTTGTCCGTACTGCGTCGCGCGTGAAGCTTATGCCGCCCCGGGATATGCACAGGCGGAATTCAGCGGCGATCACCGACTGTTGAAAACTCCGGCGGCACAGCGCTCCAGCCACCGTTCGATGCGTTCGATCCAGGTCATGCCGAGGCTCCCTGCTCAGGAGCCATGCTCGACGGCAAGAGAGCCGGATCGTCTTCGCGACAGCCGGGAGCGGCTTCCGGCTTTGAATCCCATGGCTGGTCCGCAAGCAACTCCTCGCAGCAGTGGAGTCACGTTTTTCGGTGCGCGTACGGGGCTCCAGACGATCTTGGAGAGGGCAATGCAATGAGACATGCTCTGGGCGTGATTGGTGTCTTAGCGGCCGGCGTATTACTCGCCGTGTCGGCCGCGATGAACTGGAGATTCGGCTACCAACTCGGCAAAACCGAGTTCGATGGCCTGATCTACGGATCGGCGAGCGCGGCGGCGGACTGCCTGAAGGCGCTTGTGCCGTTCTTCTTCTTCGCCGCGATACGAAACAGGATGTGGTCGCAGGCGGCCGCCTCCGCGCTGGTGTGGGTGGTCGTCACCGCCTACTCGCTGACCTCTGCTCTTGGCCACGCCGCGCTGAACCGGATGGATACGACCGGCCAGCGCGCGATCGAGGCGCAGTCCTACCAGGACCTGCGCGCCAACCTCGATCGGGCGAAGGAGCAGCTGAGCTGGGTGCCGCAGCATCGTCCAGCGGCCGTGGTTCAGAGCGACATCGACACCGCGAAGAACAGTCGCGAATGGCAGTGGACGGATGGCTGCACCAAGGTGACGGGGCCGAAGGGCCGCAAGTTCTGCGGCGACTACAATGGCTTGCTCGCCGAGCTCGCGTCCGCCGAGCAGGCCGAGAAGCTCGAGGCCCGCATAGCCGAAATCCAGGCTCAGCTCGGAACGGTCGACTCGGGCGCTGTGATGGCCGAGGCCGATCCGCAGGCTGCCGTCCTGACGAAGCTTGCTGGCATTTTCGATCCGTCTCTTACCGTGGAGGATGTTCAGACCGCACTGACGATCTTCATCGCGCTGCTGCTCGAGGTCGGCTCGGGCTTCGGCATGTACATCGCGTTCAGCCAGTGGCGTCTCTACGACCGCACGGCTCCGGCCGCGCCTGTCATCAGACCAGCGGCGCAGGCTGATCCGGCCCCGGTCGCGAGCGTGGAAGTGGTCGACAATGCACCTGTTGTTGCAAACGACAACAGGAGCGTCTCGAAGCTCGTGCCACCGGAGACAGATGTCCAACGCTTCTTCAAGGAGAGAGTTGTAAGAAAGGCGAACTCGTCCGTCACACCTCCAGAGCTGTATGAAGACTATCTCGATTGGTGTGGACAGCTTGGCAAGGAGCCATTGGCACAACCCATCTTCTACCGAGACTGCCTCGAGATGGGCATCGAAAGGCACAAGGCAGGAAACCGAACGCGATACATGGGCATAGCGCTCAGAAATCTGCCGGAGAGTTGGGAGGATAAGAAACTGCCGGCCTTAGCACCACAAGCAGCCTGAGGTTTGGCGCCACAGCCCAGAGCGCCAAAGCGGAGCGGAGCATCGCGAAAGCGGTGCCCGCTCCCAGCTCCCGGGCAAAGCGTCAAACCTGGCAACCAAAGGGCCGCGTTGCGGCCCTCGATCTTTTCGAGGCGGGACATGCGTCCCGCCTCGTTTTTCGTTCTCGCTGGAGAGCGTGGGCTATCTCTGGCTCGGCATCCTCGGCAGCCCGCCCGGACCCCTGCTCGATCCCGGGCCGTGGCGCGCCGCCAGCCCCAGGGCCCGCGCGGCGTCTCGATGAGAGGCCCACCTTCCTGCGGGTGCAATTCCACGGAGAGACCCGACAGCTTGCTTTGAAGCGAAAGGTTTTGCGAATAGAGTAGGCAGGTGCCTGGACGAGCTTTCAATCTCGCCGTTCCAATGGCGAGACCTGCGGGAGGAACCAAATGACCCAAGTCACGATGACCGTGAACGGTGAGAGTGTGTCGGCCGACATCGAGCCGCGCATGCTTCTGTCCCAGTTCCTACGAGAGCAATTGCGTCTGACGGGCACGCATATCGGCTGCGACACGAGCCAGTGCGGGGCGTGCGTCGTGCATGTCGACGGCCGCGCGGTGAAGTCCTGCACGACGCTCGCGGTCTCCTGCGCCGGCTCTGACGTCCTGACGATCGAAGGGCTTGCGAAGGACGGGCAGCTGCACCCGATGCAGGAAGCCTTCCGCGAACATCACGCGCTGCAATGCGGCTATTGCACGCCGGGCATGATCATGGCCGCCATCGACATCGTGAACCGCAAGGGGACTGAGCTCGACGAGCACACCATTCGCGAGGAGCTCGAGGGCAACATCTGTCGCTGTACCGGCTATCACAACATCGTCAAAGCCGTCGCGGCCGGCGCCGCAGCCATGGGCACGGGCGAGCTCCGGCAGGCGGCAGAATAGGCGACGGGAGGAGATGACACCATGACCAGCACGGGCATCGGCGCTCCGGTACGGCGCCGCGAGGACTTCCGCTTCATCACGGGCCACGGGAACTACGTGGACGATATCAGCCGGCCGGGTCAGGCCTACGCGGTGTTCGTCCGCTCACCGCACGCGCATGCGAAGATCAACAACATCGATACATCAGCCGCCCGCCAGGCTCCCGGCGTGCTTGGCGTCTTCACCGGCAAGGACCTCGCCGCCGACAAGATCGGCGGATTGATCTGCGGCTGGATGATCCATTCGAAAGACGGCTCGCCGATGAAGGTGGGGCCGCATCCGGCGCTCGCCTTGGAGAAGGTCCGCTACGTCGGCGACCACGTGGCCGTCGTGATCGCTGAAACGCTCAACCAGGCGCGCGATGCCGCCGAGCTCGTCGCCGTCGACTACGAAGAGCTCCCGGCCGTTGTCGACGTGGCCACGGCACAGAATCCGGGTCAGCCTCAAATCCACGCCGAGGCACCCAACAACACAGTTTTCGAGTGGCACCTCGGCGACAAGACGGCCGTCGAGGCCGCCTTTGCCCAGGCCGCGCACGTGACGAAGCTCAATCTCATCAACAACCGCCTCATTCCCAACGCGGTCGAGCCGCGAGCCGCAATCGGAGAATACGACCGCGGGCAGGATTCCTACACGCTCTATACGACCAGCCAGAACCCGCATGTCGCGCGGCTCGTGCTGTCCGCCTTCATCGGCATTGCGCCCGAGCACAAGCTGCGGGTGATTGCGCCGGATGTCGGCGGTGGCTTCGGGTCGAAGATCTTCATCTATGCCGAGGAGACGGTCTGCGTCTGGGCGGCGCGCAAGGTTGGGCGCCCCGTGAAGTGGACGGCCGATCGTACGGAAAGCTTCCTTGCGGACGCCCACGGCCGCGATCACGTCACGACGGCGGAGCTGGCCGTGGATGGCTCGGGCAAGATCTTGGGCATGCGCGTCAAGACGAAAGCCAACCTCGGCGCCTACCTTTCGACGTTCTCCTCCTCGGTCCCGACCTACCTCTACGGCCCTCTGCTCTCCGGACAGTACGACATTCCAGCGATCTACTGCGAGGTGGATGGAGTTTACACCAACACCGCTCCGGTGGATGCCTACCGTGGCGCCGGCCGGCCGGAGGCCACGTTCGTCGTCGAGCGGCTGGTGGAGGTTGCGGCGCGGGAGCTCGGCCGCGATCCGGCGGAATTCCGGATGCAGAACTTCATCAAGAGCTTCCCGCATCAAACGCCGGTCATCATGACCTATGACATCGGCGACTACCCGACCTGCATGAAGAAGGCGCTGGAGCTCGCCGACTACGCCAACTTCGGCCAGCGCAAGGCGGAAAGCGAGCGCAAGGGCCTGCTGCGTGGCATCGGCTTCTCGGCCTACATCGAGGCTTGCGGCATCGCGCCGAGCAAGGCGGTGGGCTCGCTCGGCGCCGGCGTCGGCTTGTGGGAATCGGCCGAGGTCCGGGTCAATCCGGTCGGAACGGTCGAGGTGCTCACCGGCTCGCACAGCCACGGCCAGGGTCACGAGACGACCTTCGCCCAGCTCGTCTCGCACCGGCTCGGCATCCCGATCGATCAGATCTCGATCATCCACGGCGATACCGACAAGGTGCAGATGGGCATGGGCACGTACGGCTCACGCTCAGGCGCCGTCGGCATGTCG
>DASVDU010000151.1:0-3539 GCA_036380915.1 Hyphomicrobiaceae bacterium
TGATCGCCGCCCTGCTCTGCGTGCCCGGGTTCGGGCTCAAGGGCGCGGTGGCCATGCTGCTGATCACGCAAGCCGCCACCGCGCTGCTGCTCTGGGCGCTCGCACGATTCGGACGCGCCGCGTCGGACTCGTAAGCAGCGCCCCAAGTCACCGGTACATGCGCCGGCAATCCGCTCACCGGTGGCGCGGCGGGAGAAGGTCGACCGTCTTCACGCCGAAGCCTGACAACAGCTCCGCCAGCGACGTCCGGCGTCCGTCGATCGAAATCGGCACCGCGTGCGCGGCCGTCGCGTGGCACGTGACGGCGTCGTTGCTCATGGCGACGTTCGCCAACGCCGACGTGAAAAAGCTCACCACGTTGGCCACGTCCAGTTTCGGCGCCACCCATTCCGCGGGCAGCGCGCCGAGTTCGCGCCCGACCGGGCGCCATGCCGCGTCGAAGCACCTCGCGTCCTTCTGCGAATAGTGCGGCTTGTAGTAGACGCGGCCGCCGAGGCGGTTGACGTAGTCGAGCGTTTGCCGCCGCAGTTCGCGCGCGACGCCGGCATCGACGACCTCCTCGATCGGCTGATCCAGGAACAGGGTGCCGCCATCAGGTATCGGCCGGCCGCCTTTATCGCCGCGGCCGAAGTCGAGCCGTCGCAAAACCGGAAAACTGCCCGCCCGGACGATTCTGTCCGGATGCGTGAAGAAGCCGCCGGATACCGTCCGACTATCTACACCGCTGAGATGCCCTTCGTACGTGCGATACAGAAGCCCCACAGCGGCCGCCTTGGCCATCTGCCTCAGGCGCCGTCCCCGGGAAGAAAGCGGACTCAACGCATCGTAATAGTTGAGCAGCCCATCCTGATAAATGAACCTCCCACTCGCGCTGGGATGGAAGAACGCGCGGTTGGAGAGTGGATTGAAGGGATGCGGAACATAAACATCGACCTCGCCATACCGCTTCGCGATCCGGTCGAGGTCGCGACCGGCGCGGAAGTACTTCTCGATCCGGTGCAGGTGCGGATCGTTGCACTTCCCCAGGAACGCGAGGCATTGCTCGGTAGTGCCAATGCAGGGGTCATCTGCAGACGGATGAAAGAAGTACGCGTCGCCCTCCATCGCCTGCAGCACCTCGATCATGGGCAAGAGGTGAAAAGGCGTGAAACCGATGATGATGGAGGCCTTGCCGCTCATGGTGTGCCGCTCTTGTCCTTGCTCCGCACATGAGCGCGCTCGGCACACGCATCGAGCCGCGTCATGTCTCGATATGCTCCCACGCGACCGGCGTGTTCGCCCGCACGGCGCGGGCCAGCTTCCTGCCGATCACGCTGTCGAGGAACTTGGGGGGAAGGCCGTAGCCAGGCCGCACGCTGCGGACCGCATCGGCGGTAATGAGGTCGCCGGCTTGCATGTCCTTCACGAAGTACAGCGACCGCCTGAACTTCACGTTACCCTGTTCGCTGGACTTGCGGCCGTAGTCCACGCTGCCGAGCGCCGCCCACGCCGTGCGCACCCCGGTGCAGAGAGCGGCAAGCTCGAGGGGCTCCAGCGAAAAACTGTCGTCGGGGCCTCCGCCGCTGCGATCCAGGGTGAAGTGCTTCTCTACGATGGACGCGCCTAGCGCCACGCTGGCGATGGCGGTCGCGTTGTCGAGCGTGTGATCGGACAGACCGGTGACCACGCCGAAGCGCTCGATCATGTCCGGGATGGTGCGCAGGTTGTAGTCGGACGCGGGCGCGGGATAGCCGCTGACGCAGCGCAAAATGGCCAGCTCTCGGCAGCCGCCGGCATGCGCCGCGTCGATCGCCTCCTGGATTTCCTCGGCGTCGGCCATGCCGGTGGAGATGATCATCGGCTTGCCAGTGCTCGCCACATACTTGATCAGCGGCAGATCGACCGCCTCGAAAGAGGCGATCTTGTAAGCGGGTGCGCCAAGATCCTCCAGCATATCCACCGCCGTGCGATCGAACGGCGAACTAAAAATAGTGATGCCGAGCTTGCGCGCGTGCTTGAACAGCGACGGATGCCACTCCCACGGTGTATGCGCCTCTTCATACAGTTCGTGGAGCGTGCGGCCGTCCCACAGCCCGCCGCGAATCCTGAACTCCTCGCTGTCCGAATTCAGCGTGATCGTGTCCGGCCGGTAGGTCTGCACCTTGACCGCGTCGGCACCCGCCGCCTTCGCCGCCGCCACGATCTTCAAAGCGGTGTCCAGCCTGCCGTTGTGATTCGCTGACATTTCCGCGATGACGTAAGGCGGTTTATCAGAACCAATTTGACGTCCGGCGATACTGATCATTCCGAATTCCCCAGTACCGCACTGGATGTGGTATTGGCGACGCCTCCCTTTGGAATCATCAAGACGGCGATCCCTGTCACGCACAGCCTTCCATCTTGATGAACGTGAGTCTCCACATAAAGGCGCCGACCAATCTGCGAGATGACCTTCAATTTGATCTGCGCCTGAACATCCACAAACAAGGGCGCTTTAAATTCCATACTTTGCGAGACATAAATGGTGCCCGGTCCGGGGAAATCACTGGAAAAGATGCGTGATAGCTCGGTACCCACCAGCATGCCGTGCGCAACGCGACCCGGGAAACCCATGGCTCTTGCGTAATCCACATCCGAATGGATCGGATTCTTGTCGCCTGTTGCAGCCGCATAGGCACTTACGGCAGCCGTGGACAAGTCCAACTCGGATACAAGCTCTTTCCCCACAAAGCTTGCCTGCCCGTCGGCCATGGCAGTCAAAGCCGGCTTTACGTGCTTCGTCCATTCATCGGCCAGCATCGAAAGTCGATATATGTCGAAGTACTCATCACAACGTTTAAAAGCCAGCCTGAAGACGCCCTCAATAGTGAATCCATGCTTGACATGAAAGTTGACAACGGCGCGATTGAACGAAAGCACCTCGCATTCCAGCCTCCTGACTTTCAATTTCTCAAAGGCGTACTCTAGCGCGCTGCGCTCCATCATGCTGCCAACGCCGCGACGCGTTCGGTCACCCGAATAAAAGGCCCACGTTGCCGTGCCGCCTTCGCCTGTGTAGTTTGAGAAAGTAACTACGCCTGCCGGCTCACCTGCGATTTCAAAGATCAACAGCCGAGACGCCGGATTGCTCTGCTGCGCATCCCACCACGAGCGATGCTCCTGCTCAGTGATGATATGGCTTGTATACATATTTTTCCGCACGTCCTCGGCGTTCCGCCATGACAGGACTAGCGGAAGATCATTCTCGACCATGGCTCTTAGGCTAGAGTTCATAAGCCGCCCCTGTCATTAAGCACTTCCACCACTCTTTGCGTGCCGTTTCCATCTACCAATAATGCGGCATTGTGGGATTGAGCTTCCAGGAGCGCACCGGACATCCCTAACAACGCAGCCTTTATGCCCTTGCCAGGCTCATGGAGCGAAACAATTGTGGCAGCACCACTTTTCTCAAGGTTCATGGCCACCTCATACTGATTCATCGCCAGCACCACTACCAATGTCGGAAGGCCGAGCGCGCAACGCTCCCACGACGTGCTGCCCGCCGCACCAATAGCGAGATC
>DASVDU010000152.1:0-6509 GCA_036380915.1 Hyphomicrobiaceae bacterium
TTCTGTGGCACACTGCGCCGCTATCGTCCCGACGGCCTGAGCCTCGTGCTGACCTCATACGCCTCGCATGCCAGACGGCCGCGGCACGTGATGGTGCTGAAGCCCAGCGCACTCCCACGCTTCCCTACCCGGCTCGCCGGAAATGCGGTGCCCCGTACGATGGGCCTCCTGCTCGGCGGCCAGTCCGGCGAATGCAGGTACGATACCGATGAATGGAAGCAGCTACTCGATTTCGCCGAGAAGTCCTACCACACACTCGGCATTCGCTGGGTGGTTAGTAACTCGCGTCGGACCCTACAGGCGGTGAGCGAGATGGTAGCAGCCCGGGTCGCGGCAGGCTCCAGATCGATCACCTCTTTCATCGACGTGCGCATAACCGGTCCGGGCACGCTCGGCCATGTGTTGGAGCAGGTGCAGGCCGTGGTCTGCACAGATGATTCGAGCACGATGATCTCCGAGTGCGTGTCGGCCGGATTACCAGTTCTGGGCGTACGGCCGCGCCGGGCGAAATTCACGCCAGACGAACAAAGCTATCGCGCATATCTCATCGAGAACGGCTGGCATCGCTCGATTCCGATCGCAGCACTGACGCCCGACAGGCTGCTCAATGAGATGGCCTGCATCCAGCCGCTCACTGAGGATCCACTCGAGCACTTGGCAACCGTCATACGCGAGAGGATTCCGGAGCTGTTTTCAGCCTATCCTGCCCAGGTAACCCACTCCGATCAGCGCGCCTCGCGACGTACAGAGTCGCGATCGAGCCGGCGGACCTCCACCCTCTCGCCCGCCTGAACCGTCCGAAACACGCCGACATCGTCCAGCGCCTCGGCCCAGACGTTGGAGGGCGACCAAAGGCGGAGCTCGCCCGACCTGGAGATCGGCGTGCGGGCGAACGGGATGCCGATGACGTCGCGGTCAGGTGAGAAGACGATGGCGCCCGGCTCCACGATGATCTTCGCAGTGCGTTCCCGCCCGCTCTCCAGCGGCGTTTCAAAGAATATTTCGCCCTGCCCCCAGAGCTGCGCGACGGAGAAGATCGGCAAGGCCCGCCAGATGCGATCCGCCGTCGGCGTGTCCAGCAGACGGGCACGAACGGACGTGGTGCCGGCCCGGATCAGCACGAACCGGTCGGTGCCGGCGGTTGCCAACGCGCGCTCGCGCGGATCGCGCTTGGCAGGCGGCTTGGCACGGGCGCGCAGAAGATTCGTGGGCATGGGGCAAATGAGCCTCACGAACCCTCGTTGCGCAAGAGGCAGCTTGTGACGGACGCGCGGTGAGGCATACGGGTCCGCTCCCGGCAAGCGGCGCCGGGTCGGCGGGCGGGACGTCAGCCCGGCGGCGCCGCGAACACGAGCACCGCGTTGAGGCCGCCGAACGCGAACGAGTTCGACATCGCAAACCGCACCTTCATGTCGCGCCCGACGTTCGGGATGTAGTCGAGGTCACATTCGGGATCGGGCTCGTCGAGACCGATGGTGGGCGGTACCCAACCTTCGTTGATCGCCTTGATGCAGGCGACCGCCTCGATACCCCCACCGGCGCCGAGCGGATGGCCGTGCATCGATTTCGTCGACGAGATGGCGAGCTTGTAGGCGTGCTGGCCGAACACCTCCTTGATGGCGTTCGTCTCGTTCTTGTCGTTGATGGTCGTCGCGGTGCCGTGCGCGTTGAGGTAGTCGATGTCGGCCGGGCCGATCTTCGCATCCTCGAGCGCGAGCCTCATCGCCTCACGCGGCCCCTCGACGTCGGGGTTCACCATGTCCTTGCTGTCGGAGGTCATCCCATAGCCGATGAGCTCGGCCAGGATGGTGGCGCCACGCTTGCGCGCGTGCTCGTACTCTTCGAGGACGAGGATGCCGGCACCCTCCCCCAGCACCGTGCCGTTGCGCTTCTTGGCGAACGGGAAGCAGCCTTCCGGCGAGAGGACGTGCAGCGCCTGCCAGGCTTTCATCGTCCCGTAGTTGATGACCGCTTCCGACGCGCCAGCGATCGCGACGTCGACCACGTTGTTGCGGATGTAGTCCCGCGCGATGCCGATGGCATGCGTCGCCGTCGAGCAGGCACTGCAGGTCGCGAACGTCGGGCCCTTCACGCCGTACTCGATGCCGACGTGTGCCGAGGCCGAGGAGCCGATGATGCGCAGCAGCGTGAGCGGATGCGTCGCGCGCTTGTTGTGGATGAAAAGGTCGCGGTAGGCGATCTCGTAGGTCGTCAGGCCGCCCGCGCCCGAGCCGATGATGCAGGCCGCGCGATAAGGGTTCTCGAGCGGCATCTCGAGACCCGACTGACGGACCGCCTCGTCGGCGGCAGCGGCCGCGAACCACGAGTAGCGGTCCGCATGCATAATGATCTTGTCGCGCTTGGCTCCCTTGAGCCGCTCTCGGGGATCGAAGTTCTTGATCTGCGCCCCGATCAGGATCTTGAGATCCTCAAGCGGAAAGCCTTCGAGCGGGCTAACGCCCGACTGGCCACGCTTCAACCCCGCCCAGAATTCCTGGACGTTTTGGCCGATCGGCGTCACGACACCCATGCCGGTGACGACGACACGGCGCCCGCCGCTCGCGTTTGTCATAACTGAACGTCCTGCTGGGCTTCTATGCCCCGATTAGTTGTAAGTGCGCCTTGTTGGCGGCTTCTTCTAGGAAGCTTTGGCGCTCGCCGTGGCCCCGCCAGTCCCTGCGCTCTCGATGAGTGCCTTGACACGCTCGACGACGGACCCGACCGTCTTGAAGTCGGCCGCTTCCTCGTTCGCGTTGTAGGGGATCTCGATTCCGAAGGTGTCCTCGATGTCGAAGACGATCATGGCAAGGTCGAGCGACTCGATCTTGAGGTCTGTGAGCGCTGTCGACAAGCTGATGTCGTCGCGCGGTTCCTTCATGTGCTTCTTCAGGATGTCGATGATCTTCGTCGCCACTTCGTCCATTTCGCTCTCCCACCCTGCTTTTGCAGGTTGATCCGGGTTTATCTGGCTTGGACACTCAGTAGTCCAGGCAGGTCTGGCGAACAAGCTCGCGCGTCACATAACCGTAAATGGTTGATGTGTCCAGCCGAGCTGCCTCGACCTGCGTTGCTCGGGTAAGCTGATGCCGCCCAGCAATCGCGTCTTATCTTGTCAGTTCTTAATAAAGTTCACAGTCACCTACGGCACAGGCATGCAGGACTGGCGTGATGCGGCGGAATTATGTTCAATGGACGGCCAGATCTCTGCGGCCAAGTGCCCGACAAGCATAATCGGGGAGTCTCTACCGGGGGCAAGCAGTTTTATTCCATCGGACAGGGAGGGCAAGCCATGCCTGCGGGTACTTCGAACGAGACCGGCGGCTCACGACCAGTCGCCGCGGCGACCTATCCGTGGATCGCCAGCTATCCCCCTGGCGTGAGCTGGGACCAGGAATTCACCGCCCGCCCCATCTATACCCTCCTCGACGATGCCGTGGCCGCACATGCGGCAAGTCCATTTACGAACTTCCTGGGGCGGGTTACGACCTATGGTGAGATCGGCGAGGCCGTCTCCCGCGCGGCAGCCGGGCTGCAGAAGATCGGTGTCGGCAAGGGCTCGAAGGTCGGCCTTCTGCTGCCCAACAGCCCGACGTTCATCATCTACTACTTCGCCGTCCTGAAGCTCGGCGCGACCGTCGTCAACTACAATCCGCTCTACACCGTGGACGAGCTGGCCTTCCAGATCAGGGACAGCGAGACCGAGCTGATGGTCACGCTCGATCTCGCCGTCCTGTTCGAGAAGCTGGAAAAATTGCTGCAGTCGGGCGTTCTCGCGCGCGCCGTCGTGTGCTCGTTCGCCAGCCTCCTGCCGACCGCCAAGGCGATCCTGTTCCGCATGCTCAAGGGCCGGCAGCTCGCCCATGTCGGACGATCGCCGATGGCCCACCGCATCGTCCTCGAGGCCGACCTGATGGAGAACGACGGCCGCTTCGAGCCGCCGTCCATCGACGTGGAGAACGACATCGCGGTGCTCCAGTACACCGGCGGCACGACCGGCACGCCCAAGGGGGCCATGCTGACGCACGCCAACATCTATATAAATGTGCAACAGGTGATGGCCTTCGCGCCGACCTTGGAAGTCGCCAAGCACAGGGTGCTGGCCATCCTGCCCTTCTTCCACGTCTTCGCAATGACGGTGGTCCTGAATTTCGGTGTCGCCAAGGCAGCGGAGATGGTGATCATGCCGCGCTTCGTGCTCGACGAGGCGCTGGATCTCATCGAAGAGACGCGCCCGACGGTGATGCCGGGGGTGCCGACGCTGTTCAACACGATGATGAACCATCCGAGGTTCAAGAGCCTCGACCTGTCCTCCCTGCGCTACTGCCTCTCGGGCGGCTCCGCGCTTCCCTTGGAGGTCAAGCAGCGCTTCGAGGAGCTGACGGGCTGCAAGCTGGTCGAGGGTTACGGCCTTTCGGAAACATCACCCGTGGTGACGGCCAATCCGCTCGAGGGGGCGGAGAAGCCTGGCTCCATCGGCTTGCCCGTTCCGGGGACGATCGTGTCGCTGCGGGCTCTCACCGACCCGACCCGGGAGGTGCCTCTTGGCGAGCGGGGTGAGGTCTGCGTTCGCGGTCCACAGGTGATGAAGGGCTACTGGCGCAATCCAGAAGAGACCGCCAGCCAGTTCATCGACGGTTATCTCCGGACCGGAGACGTCGGCGTGATGGACGAGGACGGCTACTTCTATATCGTCGATCGCATCAAGGACCTGATCATCTGCTCCGGTTTCAATGTCTATCCCCGGCGGATCGAGGAAGCGCTCTTCGAGCACCCGGCTGTGGAGGATGCGAGCGTCATCGGCATCGAGGATCCGCACCGCGGCGAAGCCCCGAAGGCTTTCATCAAGCTGAAGGACGGGATGACGGCAACCGAGGCGGAGATATTCGCTCACCTCGAAAGCAAGCTGTCGCGCATCGAGCTACCTGCAGCGATCGAGTTTCGCGACGGATTGCCCAAGACGTTGATCGGCAAGCCGTCCAGAAGGGCGCTGAAGCGCGAGGAGGGCGAGCGCCGCGAATCGAAGGAAGAGGCGCAAGGGGCCTGATTGCGCCATTTCCATGGAGTGGGCGTCATAATTGGGAGTACACGCGTTACCCGACGCCAACATTGTCTCAATCCTGCAACACTTCGGCGCCGTTGATTGGCAACGGCTATCGTCGCTGTATGAAAATCCTTAATCCGCCTGCTAGCAAAATGCCCCGTGTGATTCTTGTCGGGGGGCACAATGCTCAGGAAGGCATCGCTATTATTTATTGGAAGTCTAGCAACAACTGTCTTCGCGTCGTCTTTGTATGTTCCGTCGGTCGCCGCGGATGATGAAACCGGACTAGCCAGCATTCACGAGCAGCGCCGCGAGGGTAACCGGATCTGCATGTCGAGCCATTTTCACAACGGCTCGAGCTCCGGTCAGAAGACCCGCAAGCTGGCGGAGGCGGCTGCGATCAAAGACTGGGCCGGCTTCACAGCGTGGGAGTACGGCACCATCTGGGCCCACTATAAGCTTGCTGCCAGCAAGTCCATGAACTGTTCGGAAGAAGGCGGAACCTGGCGCTGCCAGCTGGAGGCCCGCCCCTGCCGACCACTGCCGAAGCGGCGCTGACGCCCGCGCCCAGCACCGCCGTTGAAACGCGCGCCAGAAAAGGCAGCACACTCAGAACGGGTTGATGCTGGGCTCAGGCGTAAATTTCAGGTAACCGACATTGGCACCGACCCGGAGCCCAAGACCGGTCCGGATCGGCGCCAATACGACTGAGCCCTTCTTCAGGAACGTCATGCCGACGCCGCCGACGATGTAGGCGGATCCATCGACGCCGACGAAGCGCGCGAAAAGATCGTTGGGCTGCTCGAGGTTGTAGACGAGGAACATGACGCGCGAGCCGGCCAGCCCCACGTCATAGCCGAGCGACGGTCCCTGCCAATAGACCTTCTGCTCACCGCGCTTCGTCACGAGGCGGCCGTCGCCGTAGCGAAGGCCGGCCAGCAGTGCAGCACCGCCTTCCGAGCCGAGAACATAGCCATTGGGCCGGCCATAGCTCCGGAAGGCATATTCGATGACCGCCGCCAGCTCCGCCGAAAGCGAGCCGAAGAATCCGCGGCCCGCGTCGCGGATCTCATCTGCAGTGAACTCCAGATCCTCGGGTTGCTGTAGCCGGGGCGGCAAGGCTGAAAGCGCTTCAGGCGCTGGCATGCGTTCAGTGCCAGGCGAAAGGTTGGCCACGGTGTCGGTCTCCCAGCGGCCACCGGGCGAGGCTGAGGGAGGAACGGGAGGCTGTTCGAGCTCCCGCACCGGGGGGCTGGGCCGGGCCGGCGGCGGTTGCGGGGTCGCGGGCTCGCGGCGAGCCACCACTTTGGGCGGCGCCCTCGGCGCTGGCTGCTCCGCGGCGCGCTTGGGTGCCGTCCCGGCGTTCAGGGCGGCATCGACCTTGGCTGAAACGTGAGCCGCCTTGGCCGTCGTGATCTCGATGAGCTGGGCCGAAATCTTCTTCAGCTTCTCCAATCGGGCGAGACAG
>DASVDU010000153.1:0-47591 GCA_036380915.1 Hyphomicrobiaceae bacterium
GAGAGCATGACGGCGGTGCTGGAGGCGCTGCTGGCGCGGCCGGAGCAGCGCACCGACAAGGGCTGGGCCCTGCTCGCCCAAGAGCCGATGATCGCGAGCCATCCGCTCGTGTCCGGCAGCATGCCGATGTTCATGCCGCACCGTCCGCCGCGGCCGGAGAAGTCGGAAGGCGGCATCCCCTTCCGCCTCGTCTCGGAGTTCGAGCCCCAAGGCGACCAGCCCCAGGCGATCGCGGAGCTCGTGGAAGGCGTGAACCAGCACGAGCGCGACCAGGTGCTGCTCGGCGTGACCGGCTCGGGCAAGACGTTTACGATGGCCAACGTCATCGCACGGACGCAGCGGCCGGCGCTGATCCTGGCGCCGAACAAGACTCTGGCGGCCCAGCTCTACGGCGAGTTCAAGAGCTTCTTCCCGGAGAACGCGGTCGAATACTTCGTCAGCTACTACGATTACTACCAGCCGGAAGCCTACGTGCCGCGCACCGACACGTACATCGAGAAAGAAAGCTCGATCAACGAGCAGATCGACCGCATGCGCCACGCGGCAACCCGCGCTCTGCTCGAGCGCGACGACGTTATCATCGTCGCCTCTGTATCGTGCATCTATGGTATCGGCTCGGTCGAGACCTACACCGCGATGACCTTCACGATCCGTGTCGGCGAGCGGCTCGACCAGCGCCAGCTGCTGGCCGACCTCGTGGCCCTGCACTACCGTCGCAGCGACCAGAACTTCATCCGCGGCACGTTCCGCGTGCGCGGCGATACGGTCGAGCTGTTCCCGGCCCACTTGGAGGACCGCGCCTGGCGCATCTCGCTGTTCGGCGACGAGATCGAGAGCATCACCGAGTTCGACCCCCTCACGGGCCAGAAGACCGACGAGCTGCAGCTCGTGAAGGTCTACGCCAACTCGCACTATGTGACGCCGAAGCCGACGATGCAGCAGGCGCTCAAAGCTATCAAGGCAGAGCTGAAGCAGCGGCTGGACGAGTTGTACAGCGCCGGGAAGTTGCTGGAGGCGCAGCGGCTGGAGCAGCGCACGCTGTTCGACATGGAGATGATGGAGGCGACCGGCTCCTGCGCGGGGATCGAGAACTACTCGCGCTATCTCACGGGCCGCAAGCCCGGCGAGCCGCCGCCGACGCTGTTCGAGTATTTGCCCGACAATGCGCTCGTGTTCGTGGACGAAAGCCACGTCACGGTTCCGCAGATCGGCGGGATGTTCCGCGGCGACTACCGGCGCAAGGCGACGCTGGCCGAGTACGGCTTCCGCCTCCCCTCCTGCATGGATAACCGCCCGCTCCGCTTCGAGGAGTGGGACGCCATGCGGCCGCAGACCATCTACGTCTCGGCCACGCCGGGGAGCTGGGAGCTCGAGCAGACGGGCGGCGCCTTCGTGGAGCAGGTGATCCGGCCGACCGGCCTCACCGATCCGGAAGTCATCGTGCGGCCCGCCAGGAACCAGGTCGACGACCTGCTGGACGAGGTGCGGAATGTGACGCGCGCCGGCTACCGCACGCTGGTGACCACCCTCACCAAGCGCATGGCCGAGGATCTCACCGAGTACATGCACGAGCAGGGAATCCGCGTGCGCTACATGCACTCGGACATCGAGACGCTGGAGCGCATCGAGATCATCCGCGACCTGCGGCTCGGCGCCTTCGACGTCCTGATCGGCATCAACCTGCTGCGCGAGGGGCTGGACATCCCCGAATGCGGCCTGGTCGCCATTCTCGATGCGGACAAGGAAGGATTCCTGCGCTCCGAGACGTCGCTGATCCAGACCATCGGCCGCGCCGCGCGTAATGTGGATGGGCGCGTGATCCTCTACGCCGACCAGATGACGGGCTCGCTGGAGCGGGCCATCGCCGAGACGAACCGCCGTCGCGAAAAGCAGAAGGCGTGGAACGAAGCGCACGGCATCACGCCTGAGAGCGTGCGCAAGAACATCGCCGACGTGATGGCCTCGATCTACGAGCGGGACCACGTCACCGTCGACGCCGGTCTGGCCGAAGCGGGCCAGGTGCTCGTCGGGCACAACCTCCAGGCCGTCATTGCCGATCTCGAGAAGCGGATGCGCGAGGCCGCGGCCGATCTCGAGTTCGAGACGGCAGCGCGGCTGCGCGACGAGATCAAGCGCCTGCGCGAGACGGAGCTTGCCATTGCGGACGATCCGCTTGCCCGGCAGGCGGATATCGAGGAGAGGGCTGGCCGGTTCGAGGGCAATCGCAAATATGGGGGTGCCCCGTCCGCACGCGAATCCGCGCGGAACGAAGGCAAGCCGGGCTCGCGCATCTCTCGTGAATACGAGCCGGTTCAGCCCACCTACGCGCAGTCCACCTCCCGGCCGCACAAGCCATCGCTCGACGACATGGGGCCGGGGACGGACCGGCCTCTGCCGGCGCGCAGCCCGCGTGTCGATCCCCGCACGCGCGCTGGAGCCTTCGGCGAGGCTATTCGGGGACCGCACAAGCCGACGCTCGATGAGATGGGGCCTCATGCCGAGCGCGGATTGCCAGCCGGCAAAACGGCGCCGCCGAAGCCCATCAAGACGTTGGAGCTGCCGGACGAAACGGAGCGGAAGCGCCGCCGCGGCCGGCCACGGAAAACCGGCCGGCCCGGGCAGTAGTCAGCGCTCATACTTCTGATATGCTCGCATGTGCAGGGGGGCGATGCACATGCGGGTCAGCATACCCATTCTCCTCGAGGCTGCATATGCGTCCTGGGCCGCGCAGGACTTGGACGCCACCATGGCCTGCTTTGCCGAAGACGTCGTATTTGCGACCCATTTGCCGGCAGACGTGGTGCCGTTCGCAGGAGTGTCTCGCGGAAAGGTAGAGCTCCGGCGCCAGCTGCAGATGATCATCGACCAGTTCGAGTTTCTGACGTACCGGCCCGTGCGGATCAGTACGGAAGGGCGCCTGTTCCGTTCCCAAGTGAAGATGCACTACCGGCACAGGGCGACGGGACTGACCTACAAGGGGCGCTTGCGGCACGTCTGGGAGATCGAGGGGGACAAGATCACTCATTTCGAGGAGTTTCACGATCCCAACCGCGTACGCGCCTTCTTCCAGCTGATTGCACTTTACGGTCCGCCGCCGTGACCTCGTCGTAAACGACAGCGGGAAGCGGCAACTTTTCAGCGCGCGTCCAATGCCGTACTCTGGCAATGGGGACTTCGGTCGACACGTGGAGCGCGCCGTGGCACGGACTTTCCTGGTCATCGCCTGTCTGTGGATCGCCGGCGTCGCTTATGTGGCCGGCATCACGTGGCCGGTCTTTCCGCTCGACATGCCGGCGAATGATCCGCAGGTACGGGCCGCCTATGACAGAGCCATCTGGAGCCATCTCGTCTCGTATGCGCTGGTCGCCGTCGTGCCTGCAGCGATTCTGATCGGCTTCGGCTGGAGCCTGTCGAAGCGCAGGCGAGAAGCACGCTGAGCTCCGATTTTGGCGTGTCCTTCCGGGCTCAGCGCACAAGTAAATGCGCGCCCGATGCTTTCCGAAGATTGCGGAAGTTTCGATTCGTATTGCAGGAACGCAGATCGCCGATCGAGCGTTCGTGCCTGCGGATCACCCCTAGGGAGGCCCAGAATGGAGATCAGACGAACCCTCGTCACCCACGCCGTGGTCGGGGTGGCAGCCGTGCTCCTGTTTGCCGCTACGGCGGCTCGGGCAGCAAGTCCGTTCGAGATCCTTCGGGGCACCTGGTCGGGGAGCGGTAACGTCCAGTTCGAGGGGGGCCAGTCGGAGCGGCTGCGCTGCAATGCGTACTACACGAACTCGGGCGGTGGCGATGTGCTGGGCCTCGCGATCCGCTGCGCCAGCGCCTCCAACCGGATCGAGATCCGTGGGCGATTGAACTACCACAACGGGAATGTCAGCGGCACGTGGGAGGAGCGCACGTTCAACGCCAGCGGCACTGCAACGGGGCGCGCTAGCGATAGCCGCGTATCGCTGCGTCTGGCGGGCACTATACCGGGCACGATGAACGTCACCGTCTCCCGTACGCGCCAGAGTGTGACGATCAGCTCGCAGGGCTCGGGATTCAGAGCCGTGCGGATCGGGCTGAGACGGCGCTGACGCGACCGCGATCGCTGACGCGGCTCTCAATCCTTCAACCCGTCTCGATGTCGGCAAGGACGCGGGGTGCTGTTTACCGCCCCGAGCGCGCGCCCATGACGCCGCAACGGTCTCGACGCGATCGCGTTGACCGCAAGAAGCCCCATCAAGAAGAGGAGACGCGTCATGAACATCCAGGACGCAAAAATTCTCATAATGGCGACCGACGGCGTCGAGCAGTTGGAACTGACGGTACCGCGTGACAAGCTGCGCGAGGCGGGTGCGACGGTTCATGTCGCTGCGCCAAAGAACCGCCAGCGTCCAGACGTAATTCGCGGCTGGGACATGAAGGACTGGGGCCAGGAAATCCCAGTCGACAAGGATCTGGAAGACGTCAACCCGGACGAATACCACGCCCTGGTCATTCCTGGCGGCCAGATCAACCCGGATCTGCTGCGGGTGCAGCAGAAGCCGGTGGAGCTGGTACGGAAGTTCTACGAGTCCGGAAAGCCGTTGGCCGCGATCTGCCACGGTCCCTGGCTCCTGATCGAAGCCGGTGTCGTGAAGGGTGCGACGGCCACGTCCTACCATTCAATTCGCACCGACATGATCAACGCCGGAGCGAACTGGAAGGACGAGCCGGTGGTGGTGGACAAAGGGCTGATCACCAGCCGTAGCCCAGCGGACCTCGAGCCGTTCGTCGCCAAGATCGTCGAGGAAATCGGCGAGGGCCGGCACGAACGGCGTGTCGCTGCCTGAGCCCGGTGGAGGCGCTTGCAGCGCTGCTGCAGCGCCCCGCCGCGGGGTAGCCCCGAGTAGGAAAATTGCGAGGCATCGCCGGGAACCAAACAGCCCCTCTCACGTTTCACGCCGGTGGGCGGGCACGATGGTGTGCGCGTCCCGCAGGCGGTCTGACCGGGATATCCGTCCAGACCTCGGCTCTCACAGCGTCGGTTCAAGAACGGGGGATGTGGCGTGATGGACTGGGTTGGCCTCTGCGGCACCCGCGACATACGACTTGATTTCCCGGCGCGAACACGTCATATGAGCCTTGCCGGTGCCCGCTGCTGTGGCGTGCGCCCTCACGATTTACGGATAGCTGCGCGACCCTCACCGGCCGTTTCTTTCCCGACATCTGAGATCTCTGGGTCTTTTTCTGCGTGGGACCCGATGACTGGCTTTCTGCACGCGTTTGAACGGGAAGAAGGTACTACCCAATGCGAATCACAGGCACCGTGAAGTTCTTCAACACGGCCAAAGGTTTTGGTTTCATCCGGCCTGAGCAGGGCGGCAACGACGTGTTCGTGCACGCGACTGCTCTGGAGCGCGCCGGCATCCGCTCGCTCAACGAGGGCGATCGCGTGAGCTTCGTGCTCGAGGATGATCGGCGCGGCCGCGGCAAGCAGGCGGGCCAGATCGAGCTCGCCTGACGACCGGGGCACACCCGCCGAAAGTCGGAACGCCGCTGGTTTGCGCCAGCGGCGTTTTTCGTCGGGGCGGAGGGTTCCACCGGTCGAACTTTCCGCTAACAGAATGATAACGCCCTGTTGCCAATTTGGGACAATCCGATCTTGCCGGCTGCCCGTCCGGCGTCCAAAATATGGTCCGAGAATTGCCAGCCCAAGGGATTTCGCTGTGACGCGCCTGCAGATGACTCATCTTGCCCTGGCAGCTGCCCTCGCCGTCAGCCCTGCATCGATCGCATTCGCAAGTGATGCATTGGCCCAGCCGGCGTCGCCAAACGTGTTCGCTGAGCTTGACGGAAGTTGGAGCGGGCGCGGCAGCGTGCGCTTTTCCGACGGCAAGTCTGAGCGGATCACCTGCCGGGCTTATTACAACCCGAAGAGCGCCGGTGCCGAGTTGGGGCTCGCGATCCGCTGTGCCTCGGTGAGCTACAAGATCGAGATCCGTGCAAGCCTGCTCAACCGAAACGGGCGGCTGACCGGCCAATGGGAGGAGCGCACCTTCAATGCTTCGGGCGAGGTGAACGGCAGGGCATCGGCCGGCCAGATCAAGATGAACATCGCAGGTGGCGGGCTGACGGCGTCCATGTCTGTTTCGACCGAGGGTTCGCGGCAGGCCGTTTCCATCTCGACCGAGGGGTCCAACCTCAAAGGGGTGACGATCAACCTGTCGCGCGGCTGACGACGTCGAGCGTCGCTCAGGCGAACGGTTCGAGGCGGAGGACGCGCGTCACTCCGCCGCGATCATCTATGGTCGGACCACGGCGCGTCCCGCCTACCAGCGCGCGTGCCTTCTCAAGCTCGCAATCACTTTGTCCGCCATGCTGGCGCAGCGGCTGCCTGCGAACGGAAACAGCTCGGCGAAGTTGACCGAAACAGCCTTTTCGATCTCGGTCCGCATCAGCCGCCGTGCCCGGAACAGTCTGGTTTTCACCGTCTCAGGCTTGATGCCGAGCAGTGCCGCAGTCTCCTCGACACTGAGTTCTTCCAGCTCCCGCAGAATGAAAACCATGCGGAACGCCTCGGGCAGCCGGTCGAGCGCAGTCTCCAGCAACTCCCGGACCTGTCGCCGGCCGGCATCGCTCTCCGGATCGGTCGGCCGGGGCGTCATGGGAAACATGATGACCTGTCCTCCTTCAGCCGGGGCATCGATCTCGGAGAGCTCGACCGTCGAACGCTTTCGGCGCACCCGGCCGTAGGCCTCGTTCAAAACTATGCGCGTCAGCCAGGTCGAGAATGCCGCTTCGCCGCGGAAGCGATCGAGGTGCGTGAACGCGCGCACGTACGTCGCCTGGACGACATCCTCAGCTTCGGACTCGTCACGGATGATGCCGCGTGCAATGCGGAACAGGCGTTGGTTGTAGCGCCGAACCAGGATGCGGACGGCATCCTCGTCGCGCTCCTTGGCGAGGGACACCAGCTCGTCGTCGCTGAGAGACCCGCGGCGCCGGAATACGCGAACGATCGTCTGCAAGGATTCCATGGCTCATAACCCAATTTTCAGGCTCGCCGGACGAGCCCTTTCGACATGATCTCGGCGACTGTCGGAAAGGCATGCAATGCGGCTTCGGGCAGGTCTTCTTCCGATGAAGGCCCGTTCGTCCAGCCAGGCGGCTCCGGTGACCCCACGATGATCCTCCCTACCATGCCGGCGTGTTCGTGCGGGACGCAGTAGTAGTCGTACACGCCCGGCGTGGTCAGTGTGATGGAAAAGGACTCGCCTGGCAGCAGGTAATCCGAGTCCCATGGGCTAGCGGACGATGGGATACGGCGCGGCCGCCCGAAAATGTCCGGATGATACGCGGTCGCCGTATGCGAATTGCCGGCATCGCGGTTGATCCAGCGAATGGTCTGCCCGGGCTCGATGTGGAGCCCGATCGGATCGAACCAGACGTGCGAGCCATCCGGGCGGCCACCCATCACGATCTCTATCGCATCGGCAGCCCGTGCTACCCTGGGCCCGAGCAGCAGGGCGGCCGTCAAGCCGCCCCCCGTTTGCAGTATCCGGCGCCGGGAAATCATTTGGCCACCCGGCTTTCTTCGGCGGACTTCACGTGCCAGAGCACGATGTGGGCGTGCGGCGTTTCAACACCCGGATGGCCGGCGTTGTAGTGCACGTCCACGTGGTCGACCGCAGCGCCGGACAGTTTGAGGTCGTTGAAGGGCTTGCCGTCGGGTTTCAGCTCGTTCAGCGGGATCATGTAGATCGTGCTGACCAGCTTGCCGTCGTGGTCGTAGGCAAGGAACGGGCCCGCGGGCAACGTCGACGGATCGACGAACAGCTGGCCGAGGCCCGGTATGAAATCCGGCAGCTTCACCAGCTTGCTCACCTGCTGGTAGGGCGCAGCCGGCGGTGATTTGGCCAGCGCCTTGTCCGCCCCGTGGGCGAACGATGGAGATACCCCCGCCAGGGTCATGGCTGCTGACGCAAGCAGAAGCGTCGAGAGTCGCATTTCGTTGTACTCCGATCATGGTCCAGTGTGACGCGCGCTGGAGCGGCGTCTTGTCATTGGATGCCGGTTCGGAGCCAAGGTTCCCGGAATTTGTGCGCAGCCGGCCTCTCGAGGGACGTGCACATCGTTGACTGCGGTCGCAACGCGAAAAACCCCGGAGCACCAGAGCCTCACGTGCTCGGTGCATCCGGGACGATCAGGTTCAGAGCCTGCTGAGGGGCTTGGACGTCAGCCGCGGCCGACGAACGGCATTTTCGTCGCCATGATGGTCATGAACTGCACGTTCGCATCGAGCGGCAGGTTGGCCATGAACACGATGGCATTCGCGACGTGCTCGACGTCCATGACCGGCTCCGGCGCGATGGTGCCATTGGCCTGCGGAACACCGTGCTTCATGCGACCGCCCATCGGCGTGTCCGCATTGCCGATGTCGATCTGGGAGCACGCAATGTCATGGGCGCGCCCGTCGAGCGAGATCGACTTCGTCAGACCCGTGATGGCATGCTTCGTCGCCGTATAGGCGATTGAGTTCGGACGTGGCGCGTGGGCTGATATGGAGCCGTTATTGATGATCCGGCCGCCCTTCGGCGTCTGCGCTTTCATAATGCGGATCGCCTCCTGGGCGCAGAGGAACGAGCCCGTGAGGTTCACGTCGACCACCTTCTGCCAAGTCTCGTACGGCAGCTCCTCCATCGGCACTGCCGGCGCGCCCATGCCGGCATTGTTGAAGAGCACGTCGAGGCGGCCGAAGTTCTCCTTCGTGGCCGCAAACAGCGCCTTGACCGAAGCCGGATCAGCGACATCGGTGGGCACAGGCAGCATGCGTCCGCCACCTTCCACCGCCATCGAAGCCGTGCGCTCGAGCTCCTCCTTGCGCCGGCCGGCGAGCACGACATCGTACCCGTTGCGCTGCAGGGCCAGCGCCGCGGCACGCCCGATCCCGCTCCCCGCGCCCGTGACCAGGGCGACCTTGCCTGTGCTGCTGCTCATGACTGATGCCTCCTCCTAAAGGCGAACCTCGCTTCCGGCGGCCATCCTAACGGCTCGCGCGAAATTGCCTAGAGCTTCCATAGCTCTATCGCACATCTGCGCCGCTGGCCGGCCATTGATGCTCGCGACGAGTGAAATGGCCAAAATGCACGCCTGTCGCTCAATTTGACGAAAGGCGGCTCCTTTGCCCTTGGCCCAATCTGAACGATGCGCTAACCGGATCGGTGTATGTCTGAATACCGGGGGCACGATTCTATCGAAGGAGAATTGTATGGCGTTCTCGAAAACGCTGCTTGTCGCCGCGGGTATTGCCGGCTGCCTGTTCGCCGGATCGGCGTGGGCCGGGGGTTCACGCTGGGATCGGACGGCCTACTACGAAGGCGGGCCGATCGAGGGTCATGTGGTCGCCGAAAGCCGGTTCGGACACGGAACGGTCTCCGGACCAGTGCGCCGCAGCCGGACGGGTTACGAGGTGCGGATGCCGGGCGGCACCTGGATCGCCTGCCGCCGGAGCTGCTCCGAGACGCTCCGGGTCGAGACGGTCGATTTCTGGGAGAACCGCGGCGCCGGTCGCAATGCGATCGATTCCGAGTGCGGTCTGCTCGGCTGCCTCAGGTGGGAGTGGTGGTTCTAGGCCCCTCGCTAATGCCTACGTAATGAACGGGTTCGATGCGCGCTCCGCTCCGATGGTGCTCGTCGGCCCGTGCCCGCAGATGAAGGCCACATCGTCGCCGAGCGGCAGCAGCTTGGTCTTGATCGCATTGATCAGCGCCTCGTGGTCGCCGTAGGGGAAGTCCGTTCGGCCAATGGAGCCACGGAACAGGACGTCGCCGACCAACGCGAACCGTTGCCCGGAGTTGTAGAGCACGACCGATCCTGGGGAGTGGCCGGGGCAGTGCAGCACCGAGAAGCTGTGGCCGGCGACCTCGACCGTATCGCCTTCCTGCAGCCAGCGATCGGGAACGACCGACCGCGCAGCCATGCCGTAAGCGCGCCCCTGCTCTGCGAGCCCGTCCAGCAGGAACCTGTCGGCCTGGTGGGGACCCTCTATCGGGACGCCCAGCTCTTCGTGCAGCTCCGCCGCGCCACCGGCATGATCGATGTGGCCGTGCGTCAGCAAGATCTTTTGAGCCTTGATACCGACCTCAGAGATGGCGCTACGGATGCGGTCGAGATCGCCTCCGGGATCGACCACCGCCCCAACCTTGGTCGCCTCGTCCCAGATGAGCGTGCAGTTCTGCTGGAAGGGCGTTACGGGCACGATCGCGGCTTTGAGGCCGGACCGTTGCGCTTGCGCAGTTGAATTTGATTCCATGGCCTGCCCAGTGTCATCCGATTGATCTGGCAGACTGGATAGAGCAGGCGGCGCCTCATCACCACCCCCTCGAAACAGATCAGGGGCCCTGCGGCCCCGATCCGATACATCCTGTCCGAAAAAAGGCCGCTCAGGCGGCCGCGTGCTCGTCGTTGGGATCGCGCAGCACGTAGCCGCGGCCCCAGACCGTCTCGATATAGTGCCGGCCACCCGTCGCTGCCTGGAGCTTCTTGCGCAGCTTGCAAATGAAGACGTCGATAATCTTCAGCTCCGGCTCATCCATCCCGCCGTAGAGGTGGTTGAGGAACATCTCCTTGGTGAGCGTCGTCCCCTTCCGCAGGGACAACAGCTCCAGCATCTGGTATTCCTTGCCTGTCAGATGAACGCGTTGCCCGTTCACCTCGACGGTTTTGGTATCGAGATTGACCCGCACCTCGCCCGTCTCGATGACCGATTGCGCGTGTCCTTTCGACCGGCGGACGATGGCGTGAATGCGGGCGACCAGCTCGTCCTTGTGGAACGGCTTCGTCATGTAGTCGTCTGCACCGAAGCCCAGCCCGCGAACCTTGTCGTCGATCCCTGCCAATCCCGAGAGGATCAAAATCGGCGTGGCGACCTTGCTGACCCGCAGTGTCTTGAGGACATCGTAACCGCTGATGTCGGGCAAGTTGAGGTCCAATAGAATGATGTCATAGTCGTAGAGCTTGCCGAGGTCCGCACCGTCCTCGCCAAGATCAGTGGTGTAGACGTTGAAGCCTTCCGACTGGAGCATTAACTCGATGCTCTGCGCCGTGGCGCGATCGTCTTCTATCAGAAGGACTCTCATTCTATTCCTCTCTTCGAGGGCTGGGTTGCCCCAGGCCCGCTGCCCCTTTCTGAAGAGCACGCAGCTGAACCGGCCCTTAATACTCGTCCGAAACTTACACCGGAGAAGTTAACAAAGCCTAATCACCTAACTGTACTGTGTGAGACTTGATGAAACAACTTGCCGCCGCGGACGACTTCGGATCCCGATCTGAAATCGGCAACAACGCTTCTGTTACGGACACCGTGAATGGTGTCCGCCTGGAGCATCGCGGATTTCGTCAGTCCCCGAAGGTGAGAACGCACCCCACTGCGCACATCCGATCCCGTCCCCCAAAACGGAAGCGGTCACGCGCAGGGTCCCTGCGAATCAAAGAATTATCAGAATTCGCGGGCGCACCCTAGAGTCGGATGGCTCATTTATGGCCTTGACAGGCCTGCAGAAGTTGTCAGCGTTCTGTCGTGACTTTACCGCAACTTAAGCGGTGGTCTGTACGTTAAGGAATATAATCCCCTTGATCGGTCGTGGGATGGGTCGACTGGAACGGAGCTGATCAAACAGGGGAAGCGGCGTGAGCCGCAGGCGTCGCCTGGCACGGATTTTGATTTGTTGGATCTTGTCAGGCTTTGTTCGAACATGTCAGGGGTATCGAACATGAAGTCACGGGAGATTAGCTTCCGCCTCAAACGCTTTGCCGCTGAGGAGAAGCGCCGGAAAGTTGCCGATCTCGAGCATATGATCCGCGAGTTCGAGCACATGGCCATCGAGCTCGATCGCCAGGTGCAATCGGAGGAGGAGCGGACCGGAATCAGGGATAAGACGCACTTCGCCTACTCCACGCTCGCGAAATCTGCTGCGCAGCGCCGGGACAACCTGCGTGCGTCCATTGCCGATCTGCAGACGAAGCTCGAAATCGCCGTGCGCGAGCGCGACGATGCATGTGCCGATCTCGACAAGTTGGCGGCGCCGGAGACCCAGCGTGATCTCGATCGCCTCCCCCGTCGCCCGGGGCGAGATCCCAATATGACGATCAGCTGACGGCCTCGGCGAGGGCCGATCGAACACGACAATTCGCGGAGCCAGTCTAATGGCTCCGCGGGACCCTGGCTGCTTTGGGCTCATTCGGCGCGGCCGACCCAACAGGACACCGGGCGAGATGATCCGGAGCAGCACGGCGTTCCGACGCTAGCGGAGCGCTTTGGCCTGACGGTGTCAGCGTGAGCAATCTTGGAGATCTATCTTAGGGCGAGCTCCCGGATCGCCCGGGCAGCCCCTCGCGCTCAGACAGACGACCCGTTCGGGGCGCGATCCGGCGCCCTTGCTTCACGACGGATCAAAAGCGAAATCTTCAAAGGTAGCAGAGCTGGCTTCGGGCTGGGCATGACAGCCCGAAACCAGACCGGGACTGGATCAGTCGCGGTAGTCCTGAATGCGTGTTGCGCGCAGGCCCGGTAATCCGTGCTTGTCGATGGACCGCTGCCAGCTCAGGAACTCATCGACCGTGAGAGTATATCTCTCGCAGGCCTCTTCCAGGCTAAGCAGTCCGCCGCGCACTGCGGCAACCACTTCCGCTTTTCGCCGGATGACCCAGCGCTTTGTGTCGCGGGGGGGAAGATCCGCAATGGTCAACGGACTGCCGTCGGGCCCGATGACATATCGCACGCGCGATCTAAACTGCTGCTCAGCCATGGCACTCTACGCAATACTCAGTTACTCGCCACCATGGTGGCCGACCGACCTTAATTTGGCTCTAAGTCGTTAGGTAAACATATCACTCAGAACTGTACCATGCATCGGGCGGAGGCCGTTAACCTTTACGTTGACTCTACATTTTCGACGGAAGAGACCTCTCCCCGTCCCTGGCAGCGACGAGTTGCATAGCGCTTGTGCATCAAGGTTACTTGCCTCGGCGGGCCAACGGCGCCATATGTTGCCCCGGGCTTCCGATACACTCGTGTACCTCAGCCCGGGCGCCGCCTGTGAGAGCGACCGAACCATATTTGGAGCCATTCTAAGTTAGACATGAGCGCGGGAGAGACGACAGCGCCATCGTACGGCGGGCCCACGACGCGTGGCGCGCGGCGTCGAGTCATCGTGGCCATGTCTGGCGGTGTCGACTCATCGGTCGTCGCGGCCCTGCTCAAGCGAGAGGGCCACGATGTCATCGGCATTACGCTCCAGCTCTACGATCACGGCGTCGCGACGGCTCGCAAGGGAAGCTGCTGTGCCGGCCAGGATATTCATGATGCGCGCCGCGTCGCCGCGACGCTCGGCATCCCCCATTATGTCCTCGATTACGAGCGTCGGTTCGAGCGCTCTGTGATTTCCTCCTTCGCCGACAGCTATCTCGCCGGCGAGACGCCGATCCCGTGCGTGACCTGTAATCAGCAGATCAAGTTCCGCGACCTTCTGGAGACTGCGACGGAGCTTGGCGCCGATGTTCTGGCGACCGGACATTATATACGCCGTTGCGATGGCCCCGACGGACCGGAGCTTCGGCGCGCGGTCGACACGGACCGGGACCAGAGCTATTTCCTGTTCGCCACGACGCGTGAGCAGCTGTCGCGGCTGTGGTTTCCGCTGGGCGGGCTGAGGAAGCCGCAGGTGCGGGAGCTCGCCAGCGAGCTCGGCCTGTCCGTCGCCTCGAAGCCGGACAGCCAGGACATCTGCTTCGTTCCCTCCGGGCGCTATGCCGATGTGATCGAGCGCCTGCGCCCCGGCGCCTCCGAGCCGGGCGACATCGTTCACGTGGACGGCCGTGTCCTTGGCCGGCACGACGGTATCATGCACTATACGATCGGCCAGCGGCGCGGCCTCAAGCTGGCGGGCGGAACTCCACTTTACGTCGTGCGGCTCGACCCCGAGCGCAGGCAAGTGATCGTTGGTCCCCGTGAAGCACTTCGGACCGATGTCCTCGAGCTCCGGAACGTGAACTGGCTCGGGTCTCGCGCCGAAGCGGCGGCAGCCCGCGACGGCCTGCCGATCCGGGCGCGGATCCGTTCGACACATACGCCGGTAGAGGCGACGCTCGTCCTCGATGAGGCACTGGGTAGGGCACGGGTGCTGCTCCCCGAAGGTGAGCACGGCGTGGCACCCGGCCAGGCCTGTGTCTTCTACGACGATGCGGGGCCTGAGGCGCGAGTTCTCGGTGGGGGGTGGATCACTCGGACCAAGCGAGCGATCGATGAGGATGCTTCGCGGACGATGCCGCGATCCGTTGCAGCGGGTCTGGCAACCTGACGCGAGCTCGAGAGTAATCATTGAAAGGTGGGAGAGCACAGGTGTTTGACGGTAGAGTTCGAATGGCTAAGCAAAGCCGTCGCCCCTTCGGCGGGACACTCGCGGCGAAAGCCCTGCCGAACATGGACGAGTCCTCGGTCATCAGCGCCTACCGCCGCTGGGCTCCCATCTACGACCACACGTTCGGCAAGATCGCCGCTGAGGGCCGGAAGCACGCCGTCGAAATCATCAACAGTCGTACCGGAAGGGTGCTCGAGGTGGGCGTCGGCACCGGCCTCTCGCTTCCGAGCTATGGCAAGCACCTGGAGATCGTCGGTATCGATCTGTCTCCGGACATGCTGGAGAAGGCGCGGCAGCGGGTCGCCAACGAAGGTCTCGACAACGTTGCCGGCCTCTATGAGATGGACGCGGGTCACCTCACGTTTTCGGACAATTCGTTCGACACTGTGGTCGCCATGTACGTGATGACCGTCGTGCCCGAGCCGGAGCGCGTGATGCGCGAGCTCGCCCGGGTCTGCAAGCCCGGCGGCGAGGTGATCCTCGTCAATCACTTCAGCCAGGAAGAAGGTGTCCGGGGCTGGGTCGAGCGCCGCATGGCGCCTTTTGCCGACCAGCTCGGCTGGCGTCCGGTGTTCGATGTCGACCGCGTGCTCGTCTGCGACGATCTCGAAGTCGTGGAGCGCCGCGCGCTCAGGCCCATGGGCATCTTCACGATGCTCCGCATGCGCAAGCGTCAACTGGCCTGATCCTGGCCAGCCGCACTGCCCAGTCGCGGCGCTGGCTTTCGGCGACGGATCGGAGCCTGCCAAGGTATGGCGCTCGCTTGACAGACTGCAGCCGCGTTTCTTATATCGCGGCGCAGAATGGCGGGATAGCTCAGGTGGTTAGAGCGAAGGTCTCATAATCCTTAGGTCGGCGGTTCGAGTCCGCCTCCCGCTACCATTCCGAGCCTACGTCCCTGATATTAAAGAGAAAATCCGAATATCGGCAGCAGCACAGGCCGCGCCGAGATGCCTTGCACGGCTCCTGTCTCGCTGACCCTCAGAACGCCACGGCTGCTGACGTGGGTTTGCGAGACAAGCCCGCTCGGCCGCTTGAACGGCGTGCTTCCGCCGCGGGATCCAGCCCTGGCTGACGTAGGGCGCTTGACATCTCCCGGTATGGCCTGTCGCAGCGGGGCATCTGCGCGCGGCTGGAGCCGCCCATGACGCTCCACCAGCGAAAGCTTCTCTTATGGCGAGTGCTTCCTGCGCGGCCCTCACCACTAGACAGACGCACCGTATCTTCATATATTCGCAAATATGAAACTTAAGACGAAGATCGACCCCAATGCCATGCGTTCAGCGGCGGACGAAGCCAGCGCATTGCTGAAAGCGATGTCCAACCGCCATCGCATGCTCATCCTCTGCCAGCTCATCGATGGCGAAAAATCCGTCGGTCAGCTCGCCGAGTTCCTCGGGATTCGCGATGCGACGGCGTCCCAGCACCTCGCCCTGCTGCGGCGCGACCGCATCATTTCTGCGCGGCGGGATGGTCAGACGATCTGGTACCGGATCTCGAGCCAGCCTGCGCTCGAGGTCATGCGGGTGCTCTACGACATCTATTGCGCGCAATCAAAGGCACAACCAACAGCGCGGCAATGATAGGCAGCAGTCGAACTGAAGGATTGAGCTTGGCTTGGAGGGATGTTCGCATCCTCCCGCTCGCACGAGTGCTCACTGATGCTCCATGCCCTAGCACCCCGTTTCGATGGTTTGCGCCGCGACCGCGAAATTGAGCCCCTGGTCACCGGCGTGCAATTCGGGAATCGTTGAAGGAGACAAATCGATGACAATCGATCGCGCCGTCATGATATTCGCCGGCTTCATGATCCTCCTTTCTCTGACGCTCGGCTATTACGTCTCGCCGTACTGGTATCTTCTGACGGCCTTCGTTGGGCTGAATCTCATCCAGGCATCGCTGACCGGCTTCTGTCCCGCCGCAATGGTCTTCAAGAAACTCGGCTGCAAAAGCGGAAACATTTTCCGTTAATATGGCCCGCCCGACGCGAATGCAGGCGGCGTCTCCAGCGCCGTTTGCCAGGGGGAGATGATCATGTTCTCGCGCGCCATTTTCCTCGTCCTGTCCACATTCCTAGGGATCGCTCCTGCGGCGGCCGATTTCGTCGTCAAGTCCATTTCGATCCCGGACATGAAGGCGGTGTTCGGACAGGTCGAAAGCCGCAGAATCGTACCGGCGCGGGCGCGCATCGGCGGCTCGATCCGTGCGATCAAGGTCAGTGAGGGCAACGAGGTCAAGGAAGGCGAGACCATTGCCATCGTCGTCGACGACAAGCTCGCACTCGAAATGAGCGCCGCGAATGCCAAGATCGAGGCGCTCAATTCACAGTTGGAGAATGCGCGCATCGAGCTCGACCGCGCACAGCAGCTTCTGGCGCGCGGGACCGCGACGCAGGCGCGGGTGGATCAGGCGAAAATGCAGTTCGATGTCGTTGCCAATCAGCTGGCGGCCGCCCAAGCTGAGAAATCGGTCATCGAGCAGCGCGCCCGCGAGGGCGAGGTGCTGGCGCCCGCGGATGGCCGGGTGCTGACGGTGCCTGTCACGCTCGGGTCGGTGGTGCTTCCGGGTGAAGAAGTCGCGCGTATCGCCAGCGGCCGATATTATCTGCGCCTTTTTCTTCCCGAACGGCACGCTGCGGGAATCAGGCAAAACGCGACCGTCCTGATCGGCCAGCGCGGCTTGTCGCCCGCAACAAGCGGCAGCGCCTCGGAGGCGCGCCCCGGCCGCATCGTCAAGGTCTATCCAGAAATTTCGGCCGGCCGGGTCGTGGCCGACGTCGAGGTGGACGGGATCGGCGACTATTTCGTCAACGAACGCGCCCTGGTCTGGATTCCGGTCGCGGAGCGCTCAGCGTTCGCGGTCCCTCCAGAGGCGGTCAGCACGCGTCACGGGATCGATTATGTCCGGATCGCCACCGAAACAGGATCGCGCGAGGTCGCAGTGATTTTGGGCGAGACCATTTTCACTGCCGACGGCCCACGCGTCGAGGTGCTGACGGGTCTGCATGACGGGGATCGCATCATCATGGCGGATCGCAAGCCATGAAGCTCGGACTTGCCGGGCTCCTCACGCGCGGCTCCATCGCCTCGCCGCTGACACCGCTTTTCCTGCTGGCAGCTTTCGCCCTGGGCCTCGTTGCCCTCGTCACCCTGCCGCGCGAGGAGGAGCCGCAGATCTCCGTGCCGATGGTGGATATCCACGTCGCCGCCGACGGGCTCAAGGCCGAGGATGCCGTCAAGCTCGTCACCGAGCCGCTGGAGACCATCATCAAGAGCATCGACGGCGTCGAGCACGTCTATTCGCAAACCGAGGACGACGGCGCGGTGGTGACCGCGCGCTTCCTGGTCGGCACCGATGCCGACGCCGCGATCCTGCGCGTGCACGAGAAAATCCGCGCCAACATGGACCGTATCCCGTTCGGCATACCGGAGCCGCTCATCGTCGGCCGTGGTATCGACGACGTCGCCATCGTCGTCGTCACGCTGACACCAACTCCGGCTGCGGCAGACCGCTGGACCGCCAATGATCTCACCCGCCTCGCCCGCGAGCTTCAGGTCGAGGTGCTGAAGCTGCCCGATATCGGCCTCACCTATATCGTCGGCGAGCAGCCGGAGGAGATCCGTATCCAGCCGGACCCAGAGCGGCTGTCACTCTACGGCATTACGCTTCAGCAGCTCGCCTCCAAAATCGCAGGCGCCAATCGCTCCTTCCAGTCCGGGCGGGTCCGCGAAGCCGGCGAGCAGCGCGCGCTAGTTGCTGGGCAGACGCTGCAGACACCCTCCGAGGTCGGCAATTTGCTGCTGACAGCCCGCGATAGCCGGCCCGTCTACGTGCGCGATGTCGCCACCGTGATATTGGCGAGCGAACCGAACGAGACCCGGGTCACGAGCGTGCGCAAGGCCCCCGGCGGCCTCGAGCGGACGCCTGCGGTATCGCTCGCCATCGCCAAGCGGCCCGGCACCAATGCGGTCGTCATCGCGGACGCCATCGTGGAGCGCCTCGAGCAGGCGCGCGGCCAAATCTTTCCGGCGGACGTCGAAATGACCGTCACCCGCAACTACGGCGAGACGGCGAACGAGAAGGCGAACGAGCTTCTTTTCCATCTCGGCCTCGCGACGGTGTCGATCGTGATCCTGGTCGGCTTCGCCATCGGCTGGCGCGAGGCGCTGGTGGTCGCGGTGGTGATACCAACAACAATTCTGCTCACCTTGTTCGCCGCGCGCATCATGGGCTACACGCTCAACCGGGTGAGCCTTTTTGCGCTGATCTTCTCGATCGGCATTCTGGTCGACGACGCCATCGTCGTCATCGAGAACATCGCCCGCCATTGGGCGATGAAGGACGGGCGGCCACGCGTCAAGGCCGCTGTCGAAGCGGTTGCCGAGGTCGGCAATCCGACCATTGTCGCAACCCTGACAGTCGTCGCAGCCCTTCTGCCGATGCTGTTCGTCTCCGGCATGATGGGGCCCTACATGAGCCCGATCCCGACCAATGCCTCGGCGGCGATGCTGTTCTCCTTCTTCGTCGCCGTCATGGTGGCCCCGTGGCTGATGATGAAGTTCGGCGGCCACGCACATGCTCAGTCGCATGACCACCATGCCGCGCAGGGCGGATGGCTGGGCCGCGCGTATGTCAAAGTTGCCGAGCCCGTCCTGCGCACGAAACGGCGCTCATGGGCCTTTCTGCTTGCAGTCGGCGCCGCCACACTGGCGTCCCTCGGCCTGTTCTACACCCAGCACGTCACGGTGAAGCTTTTGCCGTTTGACAACAAGACCGATCTCCAGGTGGTGCTCGACCTGCCCAAGGGCGCCTCGATCGAGGATACCGACCGAGCGCTTCAGGCCATGGTCGACGAGCTGGCCGGCGTGCCCGAGGTCGCTTCGTTTCAGACCTATGCCGGCACCGCCGCACCGTTCAATTTCAACGGACTGGTGCGCCACTATTATCTCCGCTCGCAGCCGCACCAGGGCGACATCGCTGTCAATCTCGTTGCCAAAGGCGAGCGGACCCGCACGAGCCATGATATCGCGCTCGAGCTGCGCGAGCGGCTGAAAGCGGTCAAGCTGCCGGAAGGCAGCGTGCTGAAGGTCGTCGAGCCGCCACCTGGCCCGCCGGTGCTGGGCACCCTGCTTGCGGAAATCTACGGCCCGGATCCAGACACGCGGCGCGCGGTCGCGACCAAGGTGCGCGAAGCGTTCGCCAGCGTACCCTTCATCGTCGACGTCGAGGACAGCTTCCGTAATCGCCCGGAGCGCGTTCGCATCGCCATCGACCAGGACAATCTCGAATATTACCGCGTCGAGCAGGCTGACGTGTACGATACGATCCGCACGCTGGCCGGCGGGACGACCGTCGGCTATTCGCACCGGGGCGGCGGGCGCTCGCCGATCCCGATCCGTATCGCATTGTCGAAGAGCGAGCGCGTCGTGGGTGAGCGCACTCTGGCAACCCCAGTGCCGGCCAACGCATTGCCAGGCGACCGCTCGATCGTCGAGCTTGGCGACGTCGTCTCAGTGACGCGAGAGAAAGCCTCCTATCCGATTTTCCGGCACAATGGCCGTGCCGCGGAAATGGTGATGGCCGAGCTTGCCGGCGCGTTCGAGGCGCCGATCTACGGCATGCTTGCGGTGAGCGATGCCATAGCCCAGGCAGACTGGGGTGAGGTGCCGAAGCCCACCATCGCGCTGCATGGCCAGCCCAACGATGAATCGCACCCTACCCTGCTCTGGGACGGCGAATGGGAAGTCACCTGGGTCACGTTCCGCGACATGGGTGCCGCGTTCATGGTGGCGATCCTCGGCATCTACATTCTCGTCGTCGCGCAGTTCGGCTCGTTCAAGCTGCCGCTCGTGATCCTCACGCCGATCCCGCTGACCTTCATCGGCATCATGCTCGGGCATTGGCTGTTCGGCGCGCCATTCACCGCGACCTCGATGATCGGATTCATCGCGCTTGCCGGGATCATCGTGCGCAATTCCATTCTGCTGGTGGACTTCATCCGCCATGCGCGCAGCCCAGAGCGACCGCTCATCGACGTGCTCCTGAAGGCCGGCGCGATCCGCTTCAAACCGATCCTGCTCACCGCGCTCGCCGCCATGATCGGCGCTGCCGTGATCCTTGCCGATCCGATTTTCCAGGGGCTCGCCATCTCGCTGCTTTTCGGGCTCATGTCCTCGACGGCGCTGACCGTGCTCGTCATCCCGGCAATTTACATCGTCCTGAGGAGCAACGGATCGAAGGGAAATGCTGCGCGTGGCGAAAGGACCGGTTCATCGCAGCAAGGCGAACCGGAAATCATTCCCACTTAGACGGTTTGGAAACGAAGAGGGCTGCGCCAGTTCTGAATTCAGATTTCGGCCGCCATCGAGCGGCTGTGAGACGGACATCCTGGAGACAGCAAATGCAAACCGATTGGCAGGCATTCACACGTGAGCTCTCTGGCGGGCTGCGCGACTTGCGGGGCGGCGCCCCGGAGGTAATGAAAGGGTTCTCAGAAATCGCCCAAGCAGCTTTGAAGGCCAATGCCCTCGACACCAAGACCAAGGAGCTCATCGCCCTTGCCATCAGCGTCGCCATCCGGTGCGACGATTGCATCGGCTTCCACGCCAAGGCCGCGGTCGGCCAGGGCGCAAGCCGCGAAGAGGTCCTGGAGACGCTGGGGATGGCGATCTACATGGGCGCCGGCCCCGCCGTCATGTATGCCAGCCACGCGCTTCAAGCATTCGATCAGTTTGAGAAAGCTCGACCAGCGAGGTGAGAGCCCAAACGAGCTCCAGACCTCCACGGCAGCACCTGGGAGCCGCTTGCCGCAGTCGTTCCGGGCGATGTCATCCTTGCCTTGTGATCTTTTTCGCTGCCCCGCCTGCCTTCTCGATCTCACTCCCTTGGCGCGGCTAGCGGAGGTTCTATGAAGTGGCGCTCCCAGCGAGCATCCATCGGTATCCACTGATGCTCGGTGTTGCAATAAGGGCAATGCGCCGTCATTGGCGTACGAGGAAGCGATCGAAAGCTTGTTTCGCTCAGGAATATCCCCGGTCTGTATTCCTTTCCCGTGACGGGGCAGCGCAACACGACCTCCCCGAAATCTGCCTCCATCCCAGAATCGAACTGGCTCAACTGCCGCTACTCCCAATCTACATGCCACCGCTTTCGGATCGCTTTGTCCGAAACTTTCGACTTGAGCGATGTCGTCCCAGCTTGGGAGCAGACTATTCTGGATCTACCCGCGCTCAAGCTCTAGCAGATGCGCGCCCAAATCGGTTTGCCTTTTCAGGCAAACGCACCGAACGGCGATATGATCCCGCAACCATGGCCGGCTGTACGGCTGGCGCGTGAGCGCTCGCTGTCCGCTCCCCGGCGGCTCCGTGGAATGCGGCGCAGCTCCAAATGCAACCGTCCCGGCACGAGGCAAGCCGTTTACGCGACGCTGCCCTTGCGCAGGGAGCGCAGGAAGGATACCGCGATGGGCGATAGCAAGAGGATGAACGCCAGCGTCATCAACCCTGCGACGAGCGGGTTCGACCAGAAGATGCTGAGCGACCCCTTCGACATGATCAGCGATTGCCGGAACGTGTCTTCCGCCTTGTCGCCGATCACCATGGCGAGGATGAGCGGTGCGATCGGATAGTCGAGCTTCTTGAAGGCGTAGCCGAGAACGCCGAACACCAGAACGAGCCAGAGATCGAAGCCCTTGCTGCCGACCGTATAGGCACCGACCAGACAGACGACGACGATCGCTGGGCCAAAAATGCTGAAAGGAATGCGCAGGATCGCGGCGAAGAGCGGCACTGTCGACAGGACGAGGATGACCGCGACCACATTGCCGAGATACATGCTGGCGATGAGGCCCCAGACGAAATCCGGCCGCTCGATGAACAGCATCGGCCCGGGGTTGAGGCCCCAGATCATCAGACCGCCGAGGAGGACAGCGGCCGTCGCCGAGCCTGGCACGCCGAGGGCCAGCATCGGCAGCATGGCGCATGTGCCGGCGGCATGGTCAGCGGTCTCGGGCGAAATGATGCCTTCCGGTTCGCCTTTGCCGAACTTGTCCCGGTCGCGCGAGAAGCGCTTCGCGAGGCCGTAGCTCATGAAGGACGCTGCCGTCGGGCCGCCTGGCGTGATGCCCATCCAGCAGCCCACGAGCCCGCTGCGCAAGAGCGCCAGCCAGTGGCGCGGCATGCTGAGCGCGGTGTTGAGGACGTCACGGGGCGAAATGCGCGCCCTGAGGCCCTGCAGGCGCAAGCCGTCCTCGATGGTGATGACGAGCTCGCCGATCCCGAACAGCCCGATGACGGCGACCAGGAAGCTGATTCCGGCAACGAGTTGGTCGAACCCGTAGGTGAGACGCAGGTTGCCGGACACGGAATCCATGCCGACGGCGGCCAGCGTGAACCCGGTACCGATCGCGACGATCGTCTTGAGGGGAGAAGCGCCGCCGAACCCGACGAAGCTCGCGAAGGCGAGAAAATAAACGGCGAAGTATTCAGCAGGGCTGAATTGCATCGCGAAGCGCGCGACCCACCCGGAAAGCAGCGTGATGACGATGACACCAAGCAGCGCGCCGAAGCCCGCCGACAGGAACGCATAGCTCAGCGCCTGCGTCGCCCGCCCCTGCTTGGCCATCGGATATCCATCGAATGTCGTGGCGACCGATGATGGCTCTCCAGGGATGTTGAACAGGATCGAGGTGGTGGAGCCGCCGAACAGAGCCCCCCAGTACATGCTCGTCAGCAGAATGATGGCCGCCACGGGGTCCATCGTGAAGGTGAGCGGCAGCAACAGGGATACGCCGTTGGGTGCGCCGAGGCCCGGGAGCACGCCCACCAGGATACCGAGAAGCACACCTATTATCATTAGAATGATGTGGTGCGCGGTGATCGCGACGCTGAAACCGTGGAATAGTGCCTCCAGCCCCTCCATCGCCCTCTCCTAGAGTCCCAGAGCGTCTTCGAGCGGCCCTTTGAGGAGGGGCGTCTGGAAGCCGATTTCGAGAATAAGGTACAGGGAGACAGCCATGCCAATGGCGACGAGCGCCGAAAAACCGGCGCGATAGCCGCCCTGGAATTTCATGCTGGCGAAAAGATAAAGCGCCATCCCGACATAAAGCCCCACCCAGAGGGAGACGGCGACAAGGGCGACGATGGGAAGGGAGAAGAAGATAACCGAGCGCAGTTGCGCGGATGTCAGAAAACTCTCGTCGCGGTACGCCCGCTGGATCAGCGTCTGAAAAATAATGCCGACACCGGCAACCGTGACGATGAGGCCGACGTAAAAGGGAAATGTGCCTGGCTCTGGGCCGGACGGGCTCCAGCCCACGCCAAATTCCAAGGCACCGAGGGTGATGATGAGGCCAAACACCGCGACGATGATGGCCATCACCAATTCGGCTCCGAAGCGCGAAATCATCCGCAACCGCTCCAGGAGAGAAGGCGGGGCCGAAGCCCCGCAGAATTGAACCCGCGAGGAAGGCTGGTCATTTGACCAGCCAACCCTCCTTCTCGAACACCTGCTTGTTCTTGGCTTCGTCGTCGGCAATGAACTTGGCGAGCTCGTCGCCGGACATGAAGCGTGCGGTCTGCACCGTGCGGGTGACGTACTCTTTCCACTCTGGTGTCTCGCTCACCTTCTTGAAAAGCTCCGTGTAGAAGGCGACCGCGTCGGCAGGCACGTTGGCCGGCAGCCAGATCGTGCGCGGCATCTGGAAGCTATCGATCGGAATGCCTTCATCCTTGCAGAGCGGGATGTCCGACCAGCCCATGTCGCCCGTGACCTTCGGGCCCTCGGGCAGACGGGTCGGGCTAAACACGCACAGCGGACGGACCTGGCCTGCTTTCCACTGGCCAATGTTCTCGTTCGGGTTGTTCGTATTGGAATCGATATGGCCGCCGGCGAGCTGTACCGCTGCGAGGCCGCCGCCGTTGAAGGGCACGTAGATGAATTTCGCGCCAGTCGCGGATTCGATAAGGCTCACCAGCGTCTGGTCCGTATCCTTCGACTGGCTGCCGCCCATCTTCAGAGTTTCGGGTTTGGCCTTGGCGGCGGCGATGTAGTCTTTGGCCGTCTTATATTCCGAGCCGGCATTGACCCACAGCAGGAATTCATCGAGCGCCATGGCGGCGACGGGCGTCAGATCCGACATCTTGAACGCCACGTTGGCGACGTAAGGCAGAAGATAGGCGTTGTTGGTGCCGAAGATCACCTTATGTGGATCCCCGGCCGCACCGCGCGCATAAATATAGCCTTCAGCTCCGCTGCCGCCGCCCTTGTTGGTGACGATGATCGCTTCATCGAGGAGCTTGTTCTTGGTGATGGCCGACTGAACGACGCGAGCGAAGTTGTCCGTGCCGCCGCCGGCCCCGGCAGTCACGACGAACTCGATCGATTTCGTCGGCTCCCAGGCGTGAGCCGCCGGAACACCGAGCATCGATACTGCGGCAGCAATACCGATCAATTGGCGAACGTGGAGCATCTCCCATTTCCTCTTCAGGTTGATCATTGTTGCAGCTGTTGGATCAGCCGTCGCTTGGACTTGGGCTCAAGATCTTCACGCAGCTTTTGCATCCGGACGGTGTCGGTTCCCCGCCATCTCGATGGCTAGGAGCAGCGCCGTCCGGCTGGCGCCGAGGTCGGCGATCCCCTTGCCGGCGATGTCGTAGGCCGTGCCGTGCGCCGGCGTGCAGATGGGGAACGGTAATCCGCCGATCAGGGTGACGCCCCGGTCGAAGCCCATGAGCTTCATCGCGATCTGCCCCTGATCGTGATACATGGTGAGAACGGCGTCGAAGTCGCCCTTTCTTGCGCGCAGAAACACCGTGTCTGATGGATAAGGGCCCTTGGCGTCGATGCCCATCTGCTGCGCTTTTGTAACTGCCGGTCCGATGATGTCGATTTCCTCGCGGCCGAAGATGCCGCCGTCGCCCGCATGCGGATTGAGCCCTGCGACGGCAATGCGCGGATGCGTGAAGCCGGCTGCACGCAGGGACGAGTGGGTCAGTTCGAGTGAGCCGAGGATGCGCTCTTGCGTTATGGCGCTTGCCACCTTGCTCAACGGAATATGCGACGTGACGCGCGCATTCCAGAGTTTGCCCAGGATGTTGAACTCGCTCGCCGGCCCATCGTAGCCGGTCACGTCGCGCACGAAGCGAATTTCGTCGTCGTAGCCGGGATAGGCGAGCCGCATGGCCGCCTTATTGAAGGGCGTGAAGAACACCGCGCCCGCCTTTCCGGCAGCCGCGAGCTGCAGGGCACGGCGGAAATTCTCGCTGGCGAATTTGCCGCCTGCGACCGTCGCCGTGCGCGGGGTGACATCGGCGGGGTCGAGACTGCGAAGGTCGACGAAAATCGGCCGGGTCGCATCGGCAGGAATCGCGTCCTCAGCCGTCACGACGTGCACGTCCGGGTCGACGCCTGCGACCGCCGCTCCCATCTCGAGAATGCGCTTGTCCCCGAAAACGACGAGCCTGGCCTTCGCCCGGATCTCCGGGTCCGCGATCAGGCGCGCGCTCAGCTCAGGACTGATCCCGGCGGGATCACCGATTGCGAATGCGATGGTGGGCTGAACATCGCCGCTGCCGGATTGCATTTGGCCCCTTCCTGGCGGTTCCAGTGTTGCTGTCCCGGCGAGTATATGGGGGCCGTCTTGCGATTCAAGTATTTTGTATGCAGAATGCAACGAGGCTCACTGAACAACAGGCGCGCAGCAGGGGGTCTTTGAAGCCGCCGCAGGAGGTTGGCATGAGCGAGGACCCGTCGGGTGACATCCGGCCGTCGGCGGCCGACGGCATGGAAGGCATGCTGCCGATCGCGCGCCGGACGCTGCATGACGAGGTCGTGGAGCGTTTACGCGATCTCATCATTCAAGGTCGGCTTGCGCCCGGCACACGGATCAACGAGGTCCAGGTGGGGGCGCTGCTCGGCGTCTCGCGCACCCCGCTGCGCGAAGCCATCAAGACGCTGGCACGGGAGGGGCTGGTCGAGAACGTGCCCTCACGGGGCGCCGTCGTGCGGCGCTTCAGCGAGGCCGACGTCGCACAGATCCACGAAGTGCTGAAGACTTTGGAGCAGCTTGCGGCGCGGCTCGCTTGTGAGCGTGCGGACGATGAGACAATCACCCACATTCACCGGCTGCACCAGCGCATGCTCGAATTCTATCGCAACGGAAACCGGCTCGAATACTTCAAGCTCAATCAGGCCATTCATACCGCGATCGTTCGGGCTTCCGGGAATGCTGCGCTCGCCGAAACGCATGAGCTGCTGCAAGCCAGGATCAGGCGGGTCCGCTACACGGGAAATGACACGCCATCGCAGTGGGCAGGCGCGGTCGCGGAGCACGAGGAAATGATCGAGGCGCTCATCGCGCGCGATGGCGAGCGCCTGGCCAATGTCATGGCCCGCCATCTCGATGAGACGATGAGCCGGGTGCGCGATGCGTTATGAAGCATCGGCGTGATATCAGGTTTGCAATCCTGCGTCATTATCCGGCGCCGCTGTCATCTGGGCGACGCTCTCGCCGGCTCTCTTGCTCAGTTTGGCGGACAAGCCAGGCCCGGGCATCTTCAATGGCTTCTCTCGTCGACTCGCCGATGATCGGAGTGAGCTCATAGCCCCTTATTGGATCGGACAGACGAAGCCTGCCTTCCTCGACGAGCTGTTCGAACGTCCTCCGATGGAGGCCGGTCACGTAAAGCCGGCCGTTTCGCGCGTTCAACTCAGCCGCATATCTGGAAAGCACGTGGGCGAGAGTGGCGCCGACATTCGGCTGGCCTCTCAGGCGAAGGATGACGACCGGATTTTGGGCGCCGTTCGGTCTGGGAAGCTGCCGACTGAGAATTGCGGCCCCCGCATAAAACAAATGCCCATACACATAGAGCACCGTCACGGCGTTGCTTGGAAGGCGCTTGGCCGGCTTCCGCTCAGCGATCTCCCCGTCGGGTCGCAAATACTGCTCGACGAGCAGAACATCTATGGAAGAGCGGTATATGTAGATCAGGGCTGAAAGCACGGCCCCGAATCCCACTGCGGCCTGCAGCGGCAGGAACAGTGTGGCGATGAAGGTCGAGGCAGTCACGAGCCGCGGCGGCCCGCCGACCTGCCAGATCAACCTGATGTCCATTGGTCTAATCGCCTTAATCCCGGCGAAGATGAGAATGCCAGCGAGGGAGGGCAGGGCGATATAGGATATCGGGCCCGCCAATATCACCACGAGAGCTGCCATCCAGACTCCCGCAAATATGACTGACCAGCGCGTCCGCGCCCCGGACGCCACGTTGATGGCAGTCGCCCCTAGAGAACCGCCCACTGGTATTCCATGCAAAAATCCGGATGCCACGTTGGCGGTGCCTTGAACAACGAAATCGCGCGACGCTCGGCTCCGAGATCCGTCCGGGTTCGGCACGCTCTGGCTGATCCCAGAGCTCTGCACCAATGCAACCGCGGCGATCGCGAGTGCTCCGGTGACAAGCTCGAATGTAACGTCGAACGGTGACGGTACCTCGAAGTCCGGAAAGCCGTTGCCGATCTCGCCGATGTTCCGGACGAGCTTTACGTCCAAGCCGAAAAGATAAGTGACACCGGACGGAACGAGAATGGCGATGAACGTACCAATGCTGCCGAGACCAATATTCGGGAGAACGAGCGCCAGAAACAATGTCAGAGCGGCCAACCCGAGCGTCGGCAAATGCACCTGGTCCAAATTGGCCAGCAGATCCAACGTTTGCGTCACCCTGTTCTGACCGATCGGTTCATAGCCGGTCGCGTTGGGTAGCTGACTGAGCACAAGCAGCACGGAAATGCCGGCCAGAAATCCGGCCATCACGGAATAGGACACGAATCGGGTCAATCGGCCCATTCGCAGCAGGCCGAACGAGATCTGTGCCAGGCCGACCAGAACAACCAGCACGACGAGGATCACATCGCGCTCCTGGGCGGACAGGGCAGACAGCACCTGGCCCGCCATAAGTGAGACGGCGCTGGTCGTGGTGGTCACCATAAGGTGGGTGCTGGAGAAAAGGCCGCCAACGATCGGCCCAAGGATGCAAGCGTAGAGGCCGTAGACCGGATTGACGCCGACAAGCAAGCCGTTCGCCATCCCGTCAGGTACGCTACTGATCGCAGTATTCAGCCCGGCAATTCCGTCATGCCAAGGTCGAGGGGGCCCTGGCGCGCGCTTTCGAGCGCAGTTCGCCACGGCTTCGCGCAGATGTGCGAGGCCCGGCTGGTCAAGCTCCGTTTCCCTCTCGAGGACCTTCTTCAGCTTTCGTGCCATCGGAGACCGCTATCGAGATCGCGTCCGTTCAGAACTCCGCAAAAGCTGGACTAGCCAGAAGCAGCCTGTCACTCGAGCTTGATCCGGATGGTCTGAACGCCCTCCTCCACCTTGACGTCCAACACGCGAGTCTCGTTCTCGTAAGGCACGACGCTGATGTTGCCATTCCGCTCCATATAAGCCCGCCGAATCCTCTTCGGATCGGTATGACCGGATTGCAGCCGGAGCGCCTCGTTGAGGTCTCTGGGGGTCAAATTCACGCTTTGCATTCCGTCTTCTTGCACCACGCCGTCCTTGATCAGCAAAACAGGCTCGCCTTTCACGACGGGGCCGAATATGGAAGTGTGATAGGCAATGAAAGCGAACAGCCAGTGCAGTCCAACCAGCACCAATCCTGCAACCATTGTGGGGAGGAACAGCGCCGACCCGTTGACGGTTCGACTCAGGATCGATCCCAGCATGATACCGACAATGACGTCAAAAGCCGTGGCCTGACTTACAAAGCGCCTGCTCGCAACGCGCACCAACGCCAGCGACGCGAGGTAGACGATCGCAGTCCGACGGCCACTTCAGCCGAGTTCAGATCAGCGGGCTCCCGGCCGACTCCAAAGAACCACTGAACTTGATCCCACACTGTCAGGAGCACGCGCGCTCCTCGGTCGGTAGCCGGCGTCATTCGACAGCGATTGAGCCGGAACGCTTTTTCACCAAATCGGTATCGCTCTGGTTGTCAGTGTCTGTGGCACATCGTTTCACGTCTTGGCCTTTGCTTTCACTCGACGGGGGCGTGCTTTGCGAGGTTTGCTGTATATCACCTTCCGCGTGCCAAACAGATCGAGATCGAAAGGCACCCGATCTTCGCCGATTTCGTGCTGAATCAGGGCATTCATCTTGTCGAGCATCCGTTCGACAATAACCGGGTCATAACCAGGATGATCCGGGTGTCCGATGTTCTCCATTTCGCCCGGATCTTTCACGAGATCGTGCAGCGTAACGTCGCTGCGGGCGTAAAGTTCGCCGAGCGTGAAGGGAAGATCGTATTCGAGCGGGCTGAACCAACGCACCATCTTGTATCGGCCATCGACAACGGCGCGAAAGAATGTGCGATTCGTGAAATCCGGAGCGCCATAGAGGCGACGGACTTGCTTTGGATCGGCCTTGCCCAAGGGGCCTTCATCAAGATCGGTCAGCGCCTGGAGTGCCCCCGACAGAGCCCAGTTTACATCGAGTGAATGGAGCGCGTCCCAGCACACGAGAGCGCCGTCGCCAGGCACATCAGCACTGCCCCGCGGTCCATGCGACTGCGGATTCATAATGGCACTGCGCAAACTGCGCCCCTTCAGGTGCGGATAGCGGGCCTTAACCTCATCCGGGGCGAGTCCGGCGAACTCCAGGATCGTCGGCACAAGATCGAGATGCGATCCGACGGCAATGGTGCGCTTTCCTTTCGGCCCGCCGGGCACGCAGACTGTCAGATTCACGATTGTGGCTTCGTCAAAATGGATTGCCCCCTTCTGCGTCATGCGGTGTGCGCAATTCATTTCGCCATGATCGCTTAAGAAAATCACAATCGTATCTTTCCAAAGATCCAGCCGGTCCATGGCAGCGAGGACTTTGCTGAATTCAGCGTCGACGAGGCGCATGCAGTTGATGAGATAGTTGCGCCGTTTCAACCAAAGATCCGTTCGCTCATCCGGAACGCGACCGTAATTCTGGTCGATGAACTCCTTGTAGTGGTGCACGCCGAATGGCTGCAGCCGATAATCGTCATCGAAGTTGTCCGGCATCTCGACTGGCCACTCCTTCTCGAACCAGCCCAGGCGCTGCACGGTCGACTGCAGGCCCTTGATCATCCCGTTTTCATCGGGCGCCTCGATCGGGTCCGTTTGCAGGAACATGATGTCGTGCGGATTGATAAGGCTGCAGATGAGCAGCCAGGGTTGGTCGAGCTCGGCACGCTTGTGCTCCAGCCAGTCGATGGTCTCGAAGGTGGCAGCACCGTCGAGCATGGCGCCTTGGAGCGGAGCGCCAAACATTTCGCCCCATTGCTGATAATCGGAAAAGCCGTAACGCTCGAGCGCATCTTCGCTCTTCGGCACCGCGGAGACATGCCATTTTCCCTTGAAGGCGGTGTAGTAGCCCTGCTCGCGCAGAAGGTGGCCGATCGTCGGAAAGTCCTGGCTTAGTTCATCGATCCAGGCAAAGTTCGTATTATCCGATAGTCCCACTTGCTTTGCGTGCACGCCCGTCCACATTGCCGCGCGCGATGGCGTGCAGAGGGGCACTGCACAGTATTGCCGGTCGAAGCTGACGCCCTCTGCCTTCAGGCGCTGCATCGCCGGGAACTCCACCTCCTTGGGCGCCCGCATGTGTGTGTCCCACTGATCCATGCACAGGATCAGAAAGTTCGGGCGATCATTGCGCGTTTTTCTCTTGGTTCTGGCCATCCAATCTTTTCTCCTCCTGAACGCAGGCCGTTTAACCTCGTCCCGTCAGTCTTCGATCGTAGAGATCCCGGATATGTGTGTCGGCGCGTTTTCTCTGCAGGCGCCAAGCCGTCGGGAATAGAATGGCTATGCCGATCACCGAACTGACGATAACTGTTGCCAGGGTATCGGGATCGTCTATGCTCTGGGTCGCAACCACAGTTGCCGCCGAGACATTGCGCTGACCTGTGCCGAGCGCCAGAATATTGTGGCTCGCCGGGTCGCGGCCTCCCAGCAAAAAGCCAATTGCATAAGCGCCCGCTGTCAGGATCGTCGCGGCCAGTATCGCGCCTGATCCGAAAAGGCCAACGACTTCACGGAAGTTGACGATGAGTGTGAAGGAGACCATCGCAACGAGCGCAATGCTTCCCAGTGTGCCCATCAAAGGCCGAAGGCGCTGAGCCGACCGCGGCAGCCAAGCTCTTGCGAGCAGGCCGATGCCCAGCGGCAGGAGCATTGCCAATACCAGCGGTTTTGCGATCGCAGCGGCATCAACCGTGACTGCAGGCACGACCAGGGGCATCATGGTGGGCAGGTAGAGAATGGTGAACGGAAGCAGCAGAACGAGCAGACTTGCCGCCAAACCGACATCGTGATCGGCCGCTTCCGTAAGCTTGATCAGAAAAGGTGCCCCTCCAGCCATGCCGAGCAGCATGAGGCCGATCGCTATCGGCTCGTCCAATGACAGCCAATGCACAATGGCCAAAGCCAAGATCGGAACCAGCACGAAATTGGCGATCAGCGCGCGTGCTACTTTGCCCGCATCGCGAAAAGGATCGATAATCTCCTGCACGGTGTAGCCGAAACCCACCGAAAGCATGCTGGCTACACTGAAAACAAGAACGGATATGTCTAGCAGGCCGGACAGCAAAACAATTCGACCGTCTCAAGTTGGTCAGCGAAACGTGCCGGCAGTTGGGGAGTTCCAAGGCCTAACAGACTAGCCCCAGCTCGGTTGGAGCCGCCCCAGGCAACGAGAGGCGGGGCGGGCTCGACCAGATCACGGCTCCACAACCGCTCGATCGCGATCGTCAAAATCGCAGTTGCACCTCCGCGTCAATAAACTTGACCGTATTCGATGGCCCGGTCTCCTCGATGAAGCGACCGGGCTCGAATACGGAGAAAGCGGCTCCGATGTCGACACCGCGGGCCGGCGACCAGGCGAGCACCACCTCGCTTTGCGTGCCGATCTAACGGGCTTTGCTGTCGCCCGATGCCCGGAGCAGGTTCCCGGGCCCCGGTAGACGCCGTCTTTCAGGCTTTCGCGCCAGAAGAACACGGATGAAATGCAGTCAAGCGCTGATGAGGCGAAGCCTTCGGCTACCGTACCGTCGGAGTAATTTAGCTGCCCCGCTGCTCGCAGACACCGTGCCGCCGCAGCACGTTCTCGATGTCAGCGACGGTCCGGATCTCCATCATCTCGTCCATGGAGAGTTGGATGGCAAACGTCTCCTCGAGACAGCGCACCAAAGCGATGTGCTGGAGAGAATCCCACCGGGAGACGTCATCCGGCGAGGTCGACGGCGCCAGCGGCCCGCTGTACTGGAAGACGTCCTCGAAAATGGCCGCAAGCTGCGGGTAGGCAATCCCATTGGCCGAAGTGGACGGGCCCATTCACGTCTCCCATTGAACGACGACGAAGTTGGACCCCGGCAGGCCGGCCTTGCCGATCGTCCAACTCCAAGTGGTTTGACTGGGCCCGGTCGATACCTCCCGAAAGCCCAGCGAAGAGTAGAGGTCGCGAACCTGGCCGTTCTTGGCCGATGGAACGTAGGTGCCCGTGACCTCGCGCACGCCGCGCCGGCCGAGCTCTTCCAGCAGGGCCCCCATGAAGGCGCGCTCGATTTCGCGGCCGATCACGCGGCAGCTCATCAAGAAGGTGAGGATTTCCGCGGCGGCCCCATCGATGCGCGCGGTCGCGGCGATGACGATGCCGTGATTACCGAAACGGTCGCTGGCCCGCCCCTGGAGGACCAAATAATGCTGCTCGTCCGCGATCATGGCGCCGAGATCGGCTTCCGTATAGCGCACCGTGGTGAGGTTGAACTGGTTTGTCCGCTGATGGAGCTGCGCGACCCGAGACAGTGTCGCGGAACGGACCGGCCCGACATGGAGCCGCTGCTCGAGCCCGCGGAGGTAGTCTGAGAGGCTGACGGCCTGCGCACGAAACTGCCTGCTGGCGCGCTCGGCGGCGTACATCTCGGCCCGCCGCTCGTCCTCAGCCGTGAGCCGCACCGGCCACGTCACGGCAAGGCTCCGCAGCCACAGCGGACGCTGGGCCGGATCGGCGGGCATCTCGGGCACCACCACCTCCGGACACACTTGGCGCATGGCCTCACGCTCGTGCGGACTGTCGTCGAGAAAAAGGAAGCTGTCGAGCCCGAGATTGAGCTCGGCGGCGAGCTTGCGGATGTTCTCGGGCTTCGGGTTCCAGTCGATGGCGGTCGCTGCAAAGTCGTCGGCCCGCAATACCATTCCCGGGTGGCGATCGAAGACCGTGATGGCATCGGGATCGTTCTTGCTGAGAGCGGCGAGGAGCATGCCCTGCCGCTTCAGCCGCAGGCATTCCTGCTGGAACGTGCTGAAGGCATTGCCGGGAAACTCAGGACCGCACACCAATGCGCCGAGACCGTCGTCGCCGTAGACGCCGCCCCAGAGCGTATTGTCGAAGTCGAGCGCCAGAACCTTCAGAGGGCCGCGCTTCAACAGATGCCACGCCTCGGCAAATCTCCTGGCGAGCGCCCGCGATGCTGCAGCGGAATAGGCGATGCGGCCGTAGTACCAGAGCTTGGGATCGGTCTGTTGGGCCAGCGGCAGCTTGGCGAGCGCGGAGTCTGCGTCGCAGACGACGATCCGGCCAGATCGCTCCGCAGCATCCAGAATGCGCTGATTGACGAGATCGATGGCGCCCCGCAGGCCGAGGGCATGGCGGCGGTCGAGCAAGCCCGCCGTCGGCGCCGGGGCGGACGGAATGGTGTTGATGAGCAGCGGATGTTGAGCGCGCTCTGCAAAGGCGGTCAAAGCGGAGGCGAGAAGATCAGCCCGCTCGCGGACCAGCTCCAGGCCTTCGTCTGCCGGACGGCGCCAGTCGCGTGCAGCGAATCCGTCAAAATCCATGAGCAGAACGAGCCCGTCGCAATCCGCGGCCGGGCGGAGCAGCTCGGCGAGGCCTTCACCGAAATTGGCCTCGCTGACCCGAGCCTGCCAGCCTTGCGCCGCAAAGGCAGGGACGAGATCCTGCGCCAGCGTATGAGTGGTCGAAAATCCACACAGGCGAATTCGCGCGATCTGCAAACCTTGGCGGTAGTGATCGAGTGGAGCTGCCGCAGACGTCAGCACACGCGGGGCCACGTCATGAACGGAGAGCGCCAGCTCCGCGGCCTCGTCGTTCCAGCCCAGGGCCTGCAGCCGCTTCACGATCGCGGCGAGGACATCGCCGTCGCCGCTCTCGCGATGGCACAGCCTCCGATGGATGGCAGCGAACGCGCGCCGCTCGGCCGCCGAGCCGGTGGCGCGGTTGAGTTCGTCCAATGCCGCGAGCTCCTCCGGCAAGGCCCTGACGAGCTCGCCCGGCAGGACATGCCCAGCTAAGACCAGCGCACGAGAGAGCCAGCTCGGAACACGCACGTGGTGCGCTTCGAGATCCTGGAGCATCGTCCCGACGCGGTCCGGCGCGACGCGGGTCCAATCGACCCCCTGCAAGAGCACGCCCGCGCGCAGGCAGTCCGCCGCCGACGCAATAGCAGCCTCGACCAGTTGGTCGGCTGTCGTCGGAGTCCGCGCGCCGGTCTCCCGCGGGCGATCAGCACCCTGGTGTGCATCGCTGAGTGACACGCCCCCTCCTCACACCATCACTTCGCCGCCGGTGACCAGCAGGTTCTCGCCCGTGATGAATGCGGCATAGGGAGAAACCAGCATCAGCACTGCACCGGCGACGTCCTCGGTGGTCGCCAGCCGCCGCAGGGGGGTTCTCGCCACAACCATCTGCCGCACGCGATCAGGCACGTTGGCCACGAGATCGGTATCGACCATCGACGGGGACACCATGTTCACCCTGACACCCTGCGGCCCGAGCTCCTGTGCCAGGTTCTTGCTCATGGCGAGCAGTGCTGCCTTGCCGGTGACATAGGGGAGCCAGTGATGCGCTGTGCGGCCCAGCGCCGCCGAGGTCAGGACGTTGACGATCACGCCACGGCTCGCCTTGAGCGCGGGCAATGCAGCCTGTGTGACCCGAAATGCGCTGCCGACGATTGCGTCGTGCGCTGACGACATATCGTCCCAGCCGAGCCGGTCGAACGAGGCCGAATGAATTTTCGGACCGGCATTATTGACGAGAATGTCGAGCCGGCCGTCGTCCGCAACCGCCGCAAGGAGGCGGTCGACGTCGTGCTGGTCGGTGACATCGGCCCTCACGATCCGGCAGCGCCCGCCTGCGGCTGAAATCTCTGCCGCCAGATCGTCGGCTGCCGCGCTGCTCTTATAATAATTGATCCACACGTGGGCGCCGTGCCGGGCGAGAAGTCGCGCCACGGCACGACCGATACCGCGCGAGGCACCCGTCACGAGAGCCTTGCGGCCGGCCAGCAGTCCCTCTCCACGAGGCGTCGACTCCGGCTCCGGGTGGCTGTCTTCTGCGAGCCGGAGCACCTTGACCTGGGCACGGCCGCGCAGAACGCATTCCCCGTGCTGGTTGAGGATTTCGGTGCAGAGCGTAACGAGGCGGGTATCGCGATCGATCTTCTCGACTGTGGCGCGCGCCTCGACCGTGTCGCCGATGAAAACGGGCCGCGTGAACTCGATGGTCTGCGAAGTATAGAGCGCGCCGCGCCCCGGCAGCTTGGTCCCGATCAATGTCGAAAGCAGGCTCGCGTGCAGAAAGCCGTGGACGACTCTTTGCGCGAATTCTGTCCGGGCCGCGAACTCTTCGTCGAGGTGCAGCGCATTGTAGTCTCCCGACAGCCGCGCAAACGCAGCGACATCGTCGGACGTGATCGTCCGCGACACGCTTTCGGTCTGCCCCACCTGCAGCTCGAGAAGGCGGTCCTGGCTGCCTGTCATCTGTCCACGATCAAGTGAGTCCTGCGACGGGGTTAGCCAGGGAGTCGGGGGAAGCACTTGACCTCGGTTAAGCGCACGCCTGAGCGACTAGGCTAGACGGACGGATTGCGGCGGTCGCGCGCCGGGCCATCGGGGGAGTGGCTCGGCGGCTTCGTCGCGATCGTTGCGCATATCGCGCGTTCAACGAGGGAAAGCGCTTCATGCCATCAACGTTCGAGACGGTCGCCGGGATCATTGCTGCGACCAGCGACATTCCGATCGAGCAGATCACCCCGGACAGCCACGTCATGAAGGATCTGGAGATCGACAGCCTGGCGTTCCTCGACATCACCTTCGAGATCGACCGGCGGTTCGGTATCGAAGTGCCGCTCGATCGCTGGCTCGAGCAGGTCAACGAGGGAAAGGTCAAAAGCGAGGACTACTTCGTTCTGCGCAACCTCTGTGCACAGATCGATAGCCTCAGGGCGGCCGCGGCCTGACCTGCTGATCGGGCCATGCTTCTCGAGCGCTTCCAGATGCTGGATCGGGTCGATGCGTTCGACAGGGAGGGCGCGTCGCTGAGGGCCTTCGCGTCCGTGCCCGAGGAAAGCCCGATCTTCGAGGGGCATTTTCCAGGGCATGCGCTCATGCCGGGCGTGCTGCTTCTGGAGGCGATGGCTCAAGCCTCGGGCTATCTGTTGCTGGCGCTCGGTGGCTTTTCGCGCATGCCATTCTTCGCCAACGTCAAGTCGGCGAACTTCAGGTCGTTCGTGCTGCCGGGCGACCAGCTCGTCATCGAGGCGGAGCGTGTGCACGCCGGGTCCGGCTACGCTGTCATGAGCTCACAAATTCTGCGCGGCGGCACGCGCGTCAGCGATGCGCAGATGACCTTCCGGCAGGTGCCGTTCCCGGTGCCCGCGCTCGAGCAGCATGTCCGGCGCGAGGGGGAGCGACTGGGCTTCTTCGGATTGGCGGACAGCCGATGAGCGCCCTGCCCCATCAGGTCTGGATCACGGGGATCGGCCTTGTCAGCTCGCTGGGCGAAGGTGTCGAGGCCCATTGGGAATGTCTCACCGGCAGCGCGCAGCCGCGGCCGGTGGTCGACGAAACGCGCTTTGCCCCTTACCCGGTCCACCCCCTGACGAAGCTCGACATCGCGCGACAGATCCCCAAGACGAGCGATCAACGGCAAATGGAGCAGTGGCAGCGCACCGGCGTCTACGCTGCGGGTTTGGCCCTGACTGACGCCGGGATCGCGGGCGACACGGAGCTCCTCGATCGCACCGACGTGGTCACCGCGGCTGGCAACGGCGAGCGTGACTTGGAGCTCGATGCGCGAGTGCTGGAGACGATCGGGGGTGAGGCGCAGCCGGATGTCTATCTGAACAAGGCGCTTGCGACCGGGCTGCGGCCGACGCTCTACCTCGGCCAGCTTTCAAACCTGCTGGCGGGAAATATCTCGATCATCCACAAGGCCAGGGGCTCGTCGCGCACGTTCAAGGGTGAGGAGATGGCGGGAGTCGCGGCGGTCGAAAATGCCGTGCGTCGCATCGCCCACGGCGAATCGGACGTCGTTCTGGTCGGTGCCGCACTCAATGCCGAACGCGAGGATCTGCTGCTCGGCTACGAGCTCGACGGCTCCCTGCTTCGTGGCCCGTTCCGTTCCGTCTGGGTGCGCGACGCCAACGGCGGCTTCGTGCCGGGCAGCATCGGTGTCTTCCTCGTCCTCGAATCGGAGCTGCACGGCGCTTTCCGGGGCGCGACGCCGTACGCAGCCATTACGGGCATCGCATCGGATCGGGCGCGCCGCGAAGCCGAGCCCGTTTCCAATACCGCAATGGAGCTTTTCGATCGTATCGTCGATGGCTTGCGTCCAGGACCGCTGCCGGTCTTGAGCGGCGCCAGCGGCGTGGAGCCGATCACCAGCCAGGAGCGGGCCTTCCTGAAACAACTCGAATCGCGCGATTGGCCCCTGGCCGTTCGCGCCTATGGCTCCGTCCTCGGGCATTCGGTCGAAGCGCATTTCATTACCGGCGTGGCGCTCGCGGCAATGGCGGTGTCGCGACGGAGCTTCTTTGCGCCATTCGATGCGTCCGATGTCGAGCGGCCGTTCCAGGGCGTGCCGCGCCGTGTCCTCGTCACCGGCTTCGGCCACTGGCGCGGCGAAGGACTGGCACTCCTCGAAGCGGCGGATTGGGACTGAAATGGCCAGGCCCATCCGAGATCATCTGGGGCGCCGCGTCGTCGTCGTGACGGGCATGGGTCTCATCACGGCGCTTGGACGCGGCAAGGCCGAGAACTGGGCAGGTGTCATAGCCGGGCGATCCGGGCTGAAGCGCATCTCGCGCTTCCCGACGGAAAACCTGCGGTCGACTGTGGCGGGAACCGTCGATTTCATGGACGTCAACCCGTATTCCGCCCACGACCTGTCGCTGGCGATGGCGATCGCAACGGCCGAGGAAGCCCTCGCAGAGGCCCGCATCGAGAGCCGCGCGTTTCCAGGCCCTTTGATTGTCGCGACACCACCCTCCGAGTTCGAATGGCCGCTGCTCCGGAAGTTGCATGACGAAAGCCCCGAGCCGGAGCGCAGTGGCTACGCCCGCCTGCTGGCGGCGGCACGCACCGGCAATTACCGCGACATGGCGCGTCATCTGAGGTTCGCCAGCATCGCCGACCGGCTGAAGGAGCGCTTCGGCTGCCGCGGCGAGCCGCTGTCCATCTGCACGGCCTGCGCCTCTGGAACGACGACCATCCAGCTCGGGCTCGAGGCGATCCGCCGCGGCGAGGCGGATGCCGCACTGTGCATCGGCACGGATGCTACGGTGCACCCGGAAGGCTTGATCCGCTTCTCGCTTCTGTCGGCGCTCTCCACACGGAACGATCCGCCGGAGAAGGCCTCCAGGCCGTTCTCGAAAGATCGCGACGGCTTCGTCATTGCCGAGGGTTCCGGCGCCCTCGTCCTGGAAGCTTATGAGAGCGCCCGCGCCCGTGGCGCACCGATCCTCGCCGTGGTGCGGGGTTGCGGTGAGAAGGCGGACGACTACCACCGCACGCGGTCGCGCCCGGATGGCACGGCCATCATCGGCGCTATCCAAAAGACGCTCGACGATGCCGGCGTCGCGCCGGACGAGATCGACTACATTAACGCGCACGGCACCAGCACGCCGGAGAACGACAGGATGGAGTACCTGTCGCTCAAGGCCGTGCTGGGCGATCGCCTGCACCAAGTTCCGATCAGCTCCAACAAGTCGATGGTCGGGCACACGCTGATCGCCGCCGGATCGGTCGAAGCCGTCTTCTCGGTGCTGACGCTCCAGAACGGCCTGCTGCCGCCGACGATCAATTACGACATTCCCGATCCCGAAATTCCCTTGGACGTCGTGCCAAACGAGGCGCGCGCCGCAAAAGTCAGGACGGTGCTGTCGAACTCGTTCGGCTTCGGCGGTCAGAACGCGTGCGTCGTCTTCTCGGGAGAGCCGGAATGACAGTGAATCCAACGACGGCGCCGCGGGAAGTCGATGAGGCAGGGCGCACCTCCATGCGCGCCATCGAGGTGCGGGGGGAGCGGCAGCTTGCGATCATCGAAACGGAGCGGCCGCCAGCACCCGGTCCAGGTGAAGTGCAGGTGCGCATCGGCGCCGTTGCTTTGAACCACATCGATGTTTGGGGCTGGCGCGGCATGGCGTTCGCGCGTCGCAGGCTGCCGCTCATCGCCGGTGCCGAGGCCGCCGGCGAGATCGTGAAGGTGGGACCGGCCGTCGAGCAGTTGCGGCCAGGCGACATCGTCGCGCTTTACGGCGCCCACACCTGCGGGATCTGTCCAGCCTGCCGCGAGGGCCGCGACAACTTCTGCACGGCGCAGGACAATATCTACGGCTTCCATATCGACGGGTTCGCGCGAGAGCTGATGAATATCCCGGCGCGCCTTGCCGTCCGGGCGCCCTATGGCGTCGACGTGACGGGTGCTGCGCTGGCAGCCATCACCTTTGGCACGCCGGAGCATATGCTGTTCGATAACGCCCGGCTGAGGGAGGGCGAGACGGTGCTCGTGCACGCGGGCGGCAGCGGCATCGGCTCGGCTGCGATTCAGCTCGCCAAGGCGGCCGGGGCGACGGTGATCACGACCGTCGGGAGCGACGAGAAGGCTGCGAAGGCCAAAGCTTTGGGCGCCGATCACGTTATCAACTACCGGGAAGAGCGCTTCGAAAGGCGCGTTCGGCAGATCACGGGTCGGCGCGGCGTCGAGGTGGTGTTCGAGCACGTGGGCTCAGACACGTGGGAGGGCAGCATGCTTTCGATGAAGCGCGGTGGCCGCCTGGTGACGTGCGGCTCGACCACCGGCATCAGCGCCAAGATCAACCTCTTCATGCTCTTCCAGCAACAGCTTCGGCTAATCGGAAGCTTCGGCTGCACGATGGCCAATATGCGCAGCGCAATGGCCAAGATGGCCCAGCGCCAAGTGCGGCCCGTCATCGATACCGTGATCCCGATCGGTCAGATCGAAAGGGGGCTGCAGCGGCTCGAGAGCCGTCAGGTATTCGGCAAGATCATCCTTACATTGTGACATGGAGCGGGGCCGTTTCGATGCCAGGAAATCCGCGAGAAGTCTGGGTCACGGGAATCGGGCTCGTCTCCTCCCTCGGCGAAGGCATCGAAGCTCACGCTGCCCTGCTCTCACCCGCCGCGCGTCCGGCCCCAATACTGAACGAGAGCGCCTATGCCCCATATTCGGTGCACCCGCTCGCGCCGCTCGATCTCTCAAAGCAAATTCCGAAAAAGAGCGATCAGCGGCAGATGGAGGGCTGGCAGCGCATCGGCGTCTACGCGGCGGGCCTGGCCCTTGCTGATGCGGGCATCGCCGGCAACGCGGAGCTGCTCGACCGGACAGGCCTCGTCGTCGCCGCCGGGAGCGGCGAGCGCGACACGGCGGTCGATTGCACCGTGCTCGAAAAGCTCGACGGCCGGGAGGATACAGGCGTGCTGGCCAAGGAGGTCCTGCCAAGCGCGCTCCGTCCAACCCTGTTTCTTGCTCAGCTCTCCAACCTTCTCGCCGGCAACATCTCGGTGGTCCACAACGTCACCGGCTCGTCGCGCACCTTCATGGGCGAGGAGATGGCCGGGCTCGCCGCCGCAGAGAATGCGGTGCGCCGCATTGCGGCCGGCCAGGGCGACCTCTTCCTCGTCGGCGGCTCGCTCAACGCCGAGCGGGAGGATCTGCTGCTCGGCTACGAGCTTGGCCACAACTTGTGGCGCGGACCGTTCCGTCCGGTGTGGGAGCGGCACGAGGCGGGAGGCGGTTTCGTGCCGGGAAGCGTCGGAGCATTCCTGGTGCTCGAAGCCCGCGGTCATGCCGAGGCGCGCGGGGCGAGGCCTTACGCGAAAGTGACAGGCGTCGTTTCCGATCGCTGCAATCGCACCCATGGCGAAGCGGCAGAATTGGGACTACGGCTGTTCGCGACCCTGTGCAGCGGCTTGTCGGATGGGCCATTGCCGGTGCTGAGCGGCGCCAGCGGGGTGGCACCTGTGACGCAGCAGGAGCTGGACTTCCTGCGAGCTTTGGATTCGGGCGGCTTCGATCCGATCATCCGCGCCTACGGCAGTCTCGTCGGGCATGGCGTCGAGGCCCATCTCGCCACCGGAATGGCCCTCGCAGCGCTAACGATCTCGCGCCAAAACTTCCTGCCGCCGCTCGATGATTCCGGGGTCGAGCGCCCGTTCGAAGGCGACCCGGGACGGGTGTTGGTGACGAGCTTCGGCCATTGGCGCGGTGAAGGGCTGGCGCTCATCGAGGCCGTTGCCGAAGGGGGCACACGATGAGGGACAGCAAAGGGCGGCCCGTGGTCGTGGTCACAGGAACCGGCGTCGTCACCTCCCTGGGGCTCGGAAAGGCGGAGAACTGGGCGAAGCTCACATCCGGCTGCTCCGGCATCCGCCGGATCAGCCGCTTTCCGACGGATGGTCTGCGTACCACGATCGCAGGCACGGTTGATTTTTTGGATGTCACGCCGTTTTCCGCTCCCGCGCTGACCATGGCCATGGCGGCTGCAGCGGCGGAGGAAGCGCTCGCGGAAGCGGAGATCGGCGAGAAGGGAGCGTTTCCCGGGCCTCTGTTCCTCGCCACGCCACCAGCCGAGCTCGAGTGGCCGCAGCGCCGGCTGCTGTGGGAAGCACACGCTGGCGGCGAGCTCACGGGCTATAAGCGTCTGCTCGCGGCGGCACGCGAAAGCCGCCACGCGGACCTTCAGGAAAAGTTCCAGTTCGCGAGCGTCGCCGAGCACCTGGCATGCCGGTTCGGGACGCGTGGCCTGCCGGTCTCCGTGTCGACCGCCTGCGCCTCGGGCGCGACCGCGATCCAGCTCGGAGTCGAGGCGATCCGGCGCGGGGAAACCAATGCCGCGCTGTGCATCGGCACCGACAGCTCCGTGCAGCTCGAGGCGCTGATCCGGTTCTCGCTCCTCTCTGCACTGTCGACCCGCAACGATCCCCCCGAAGCAGCATCGCGTCCGTTCTCGAAGGACAGGGACGGCTTCGTCATGGCAGAGGGCGCCGGCGCGCTGGTCCTGGAGTCCTACGAGCGGGCCCGCGCCCGCGGCGCTCAGATCCTCGGCGTCGTCAAAGGCTGCGGTGAGAAAGCCGACGACTATCACCGCACGCGATCGAGGCCCGATGGCACCGCTATCATCGGTGCCATCCGCAATGCCATCGAGGACGCCGGCATCGCGCCTCACGAGATCGACTATATCAACGCCCACGGCACCAGCACGCCGGAGAACGACAAGATGGAATACCTGTCGCTCAAGGCCGTCCTGGGCGACCACTTGGAGAAGACTCCGATCAGCTCCAATAAATCCATGATCGGCCACACGCTGTCGGCCGCAGGTGCGATCGAAGCCGTCTTTTCGCTGCTGACCATCCGCACGGGCGTCGTGCCGCCGACCATCAATTACCGCAATCCCGATCCAGCTATTCCGCTCGACGTGGTGCCGAACGAGGCGCGCCGGGCCACGGTCAGAACGGTCCTGTCGAACTCGTTCGGTTTCGGCGGCCAGAACGCGTCGCTGATCCTGGCCGCACTATGATCGGGGGAAATCGTGATCGCATCTCAATGGCATTTTCGCGTCATCGCTTGGCGCGGCGAGGCGCACCCCAGAAGCCGTTCCGCCTCATCTTCCGACAAGGTCGGAGCGGTGGTGGCCCTCGCCGCACTGGCCGCCGTATGCGCGACCAGCACGCTGCCGGTCATCGAAGCCAAGCAGGAAGCACCTGAAGCGGCAGTCGCCCGCACCGGTCCGCTGACCGATCGCGAGACCTTCATCGGCGCCTATACAGGCGCGCCCTACACGTATTCGAGCAACCTGCATTTCCAGAGGCCGGACGGCTCGGAACTCACGATCAACGACGTGGCCTGGGACGGCAAGCCGTTCGACGATCCCATCTATTACGGCGCGAGGGTGATCCGCTGGACCGCCATGTCCCGGATCGGAAGCATGTTCGACTTCACGCACGGGAAGGCCTATTCGCAGCCCGAGCAGGAGGTGAGCGTTACCGGGAAAGGCGAGCCAGAGACGAAGAAAATCAGCGACATCTTCCATAAGCTCGAGTTCACGCACGGGCACAACATGCTGACCCTGAACGGGTTGTTCCGGCTGCCGTGGGGCACCAGCGCGATCAAGCCCTACGTCGGCCTCGGGGCAGGCATCTCAGTTCCGCACACGGAGGTGCAGTTCCGCGGCGAGCGCGGGCGCACGTACGAATATCAGTTCACCGGCCCTGTTCTGCAGGTGGTCGGCGGCTTGGAGCTCCGGGTGCCGCGGCTGTCCTACTTCGTAGAGTACAAATTCACGATTGCGCCGTACCGCGCGCCGCTGCACCTGCGTGACGGCAGCCTGGCCTTCGCGGATCTCTGGCACCAGTTCCTGCGCTGGTGGGAGGGAAGCGAGCCGGCCGGCGGCTGGCTGACGACCCGCCTCACGAGCCATCAGGTGATCGCCGGCATGGGCTATCGCAGTGGCAATGTTCTAGCCGCAGGTCCGTAGCCCGATACTGTCCTTGCCGGACCGCAGCTGGTGAGCAGATCGACGGCACGACGACAGGCAGTCTGCACTCAATCAGCCGCGTCCTGTTGTCAGCCTGTGCCAGATCGCATCGACCCGCTGCACGACCTCCGGACTCATCGTCAGCACGCGGCCCCACTCGCGCTCGGTTTCGGGGCCGATCTTGTTCGTCGCGTCGATCCCGAGCTTGCCGCCGAGCCCCGGCTTCGGTGAGGCGAAGTCGAGATAGTCGATCGGCGTGTCCGCGATGGTCACCAGATCGCGCGCCAGATCGGCCCTTGTGGAGATGGCCCAGATCACATCGGCCCAATTGCGCACATCGATGTCCGGGTCCACCACCACGATCATCTTGGTCAGCGTGAACTGCGGCAGCGCGGACCACAGCCCCAGCATCAGCCGCCGGGCCTGCCCCGCATAGCGTTTGCGGATGGAGACCACGGCCATACGGTAGGAGCAGGCCTCCGGCGGCAGATGGAAATCCTCGATCTCGGGAAACTGCTTGCGCAGCAACGGCACCAGCAGGCGGGCGAAGACCTCACCGATCACCGACGGCTCGTCGGGTGGCCGGCCTGTGTGGGTGGAGAGATAGATCGGCGCGCGCCGGTGCGTGATGGCCGTCACCTGCATCACGGGAAACGGCTCGACCGAGTTGTAATAGCCGGTGTGATCCCCGTACGGCCCTTCGGGCGCGGTCTCGCCGGGTGAAACGGTCCCCTCGATGACGATTTCTGCGTCGGCAGGAACGGGCACCGGCACGGTTATCCCCGGCGCAACCCGCGTGCTCCGGCCACGGAGCAGACCTGAGAAGGTGAGCTCGGACATGGCTTCGGGAATTGGCATGGCGGCGGCGAGCATCAGAGCCGGATCGGCACCGATGGCGATGGCGATCGGCATCGCCTCACCCTTCGCCCGCCATTGCGCATGATGGCGCGCGCCACCCCTGTTTGCCAGCCAGCGCACGATGAGGCGATCGCGACCCAGCACCTGCAGCCGATAGACGCCGACGTTGGTTCGGCCCGGGGCGTAGTCGCCCGGCGGCGATGTCACGACGAGCGGCCACGTGATGAGCGGCGCCGGCTCGCCCGGCCAGCAGGTTTGGATCGGGAGTGTCGATAGATGGACCCGGTCACCCTGGCAGACGACCTCCTGCACGGGTGCCGATCGTGCGGCCACCGAGCGGGTCGCCAGTGCGGCGCGCAGCAATGGCCATCGGCGAAATGCATCGCGGAAATCGCTCGGCGCCTCGGGCTGGCGCAGCCACGCCATCGCTTCCCCGAGGGCATCCAGACCGTCGGGCGTGACGCCAAGGCCCATGGCCACGCGCTCGCGCGTTCCGAACAGGTTGACCAGCACCGGAATGTCCGAGGTTCGGCCGTCAGCCATGACGGCTCGCTCGAACAGGAGCGCGGGGCCGCCGGCCCGCAACATGCGCCGGTGCACCTCCGTCATCTCATGAACCAGCGAGACCGGCTCGTCGACGCGCATCAGCTGGCCCGACCGGTCAAGGTGGGCGATGAAGGCTCTGAGATCGGGGAATGGCGGCAGGCTGCGTAGCGACACCCAAGGCACCTCCGGCGCGATCCTGGGCGGCGGCCCGGGAGCGCGCCTTAACCCCGGTCAAGGAGGCGCACGGATGACTGACCTACCAAGCACCTCATGCCGAACGCACCTCAGCTCCCGGCCCTTCTGACCAGCGCCATGCGCCTGCTGCCAACGCAGCCGCTCGAGCTGGCGCTCGACCGGCTGACGAAATCGATCGCACAGCGTCATCCTGACCTGTTCGATCGCCTGGGTGAGCATTCCCACAAGGCCATCGGCATCGCTCCAACGGATGTTCCGGTGATCTTCGTGCTGATGCCGGATCGGGAAGCGCCGCGTGTCGAGGTGAAGCGGACGGACTCGGCGCCCGCTTGCGATGCATCGATCGTCGGACCCTTATTCGCCCTCGTCGACATGGCCGAGGGGCGGCTCGATGGCGATGCGCTCTTCTTCTCGCGGGACATTCGCATCGAGGGCGACGTCGAGGCGGTCCTTGCACTGCGCAATGCACTCGACGGTGAAGGGCTCGATCTCATCAGGGAGGCAACGGCACCGCTCGGGATACTCGCCGCCGGCCCGGAGCTGATCGGCCGGCGTTGCCTCAACCTCCTGCGATCGGCTCTTCAGACCGCACCGGCAGAGGAGACCCCGTTTTGAAGCCACAGTCCCGTCTCGAGCTCGTGTGCCCCGCCGGCACGCCAGGGGCGCTGCGGGTGGCCGTCGATGCCGGAGCCGATGCAGTCTATTGCGGCTTCCGCGACGAAACGAACGCGCGCAATTTCCCCGGCCTGAATTTCAGCCGCGAGGAGCTGAAGGAAGCAGTCACCTACGCCCACGCCCGCGGCTGCAAGGTGCTGGTGGCGATCAACACCTTCCCGCGGGCGGGACATGTGGCGCTCTGGCAGAGGGCAGTGGATGATGCGGTTGCGCTCGGTGCCGACGCTCTCATCCTGTGCGACATCGGTCTGCTCGACTACGCGGCGACGAAGCATCCGAAAGCGCGGCTCCACCTGTCGGTGCAGGCGGCCGCGGCGAACCCGGAAGCTATCCGCTTTTATACGGCATCATTCGGCGTGAAGCGGGTCGTGCTGCCGCGCGTGCTCACCGTCTCCGAGATCGCCAGCATAAACGAGGGTATCGATTGCGAGACGGAAGTGTTCGTCTTCGGCGGATTGTGCGTCATGGCCGAGGGGCGCTGCTCGCTGTCGTCCTACGCGACTGGCAAGTCGCCGAACATGAATGGCGTCTGCTCGCCGCCGAGCCACGTCAGCTATCATGAGGAGGGCGACGAGCTGGTCCCCCGCCTCGGCGGTTTCACGATCAACCGGATTCCGCGCTCGGAGCCTGCGGCCTACCCGACCCTGTGCAAGGGCCGTTTCGTAGCGGGGAAGTCATCCGGCTACATCTTCGAGGACCCCGTCAGCCTCAACGCGGGCACACTCGTGCCCGGTCTTGCAAAAGCCGGTGTGACGGCGCTCAAAATCGAGGGTCGCCAGCGCGGGCGCGCGTACATCGCCGCGGTGGTCAAAGCGTTCCGGCAGGCGGTCGACGCTTTGGCCGAGGGGCGGTCCGTCGACCTCGACCGGCTGCTCGCGCTTGCCGAGGGCCAGTCGTCGACCCAAGGCGCCTACGCCAAGACCTGGAGGTAGGTGCAGATGTCAAATCCCGTGAGAATTACGCTCGGCCCCGTTCTCTTCAATTGGCAGCCGGAGGCATGGCGCGATTTCTACGCCCGGATCGCGGACGAGGCCCCGGTGGATCAGGTGTACCTCGGCGAGGTGGTGTGCTCGAAGCGCATGCCCTTCTTCGACGAGCTGATCGTCGATGT
>DASVDU010000154.1:0-6130 GCA_036380915.1 Hyphomicrobiaceae bacterium
CGGTTGCCGAACCCGGCTCGAATTGTCGCTTCCCACGCCGGGCGGTGCGGTTTGTGCTGGCCACTTCCCGTTAGAGCCTTCAACGACTATCTGTTAATGTGGTGATACTGCATGTAGTATCACCACAATGGCGCAGCAAGGTAAGCTGATCCGGGGGCTCTTGAACAACCCGAAGGATGTTCGGGTCGAGGACGCCTGCAAGATTGCTCGATGGGCAGGCTTCGAAGAACAGGGCGGTAAAGGGCGGCATAGGTTCTTTTCAAAACCAGGATTCCCCTTAGTCCTCAATTTCCAGGACCGCGGGGACGGTAGAATACCTACGTACCAAGCCAAGCAGTTGATTGATGTACTAGAAGAGCTGGGCCTTACATGATGGAAACAGCACATTACCCCGCTGAGATCTTCTGGAGCGACGACGATAGTGGCTACATCGCTATCGCGCCAGACCTTCCTGGCTGCTCAGCTTTTGGTCGCACCCAGCAGGAAGCACTGGAAGAACTACAGACCGCGATTGAAGGCTGGATTTCGGCGGCGCGCGCCGTTGGCAATGACGTTCCGCCTCCGTCACGACCTTCCGCCGCGAGCCCCAGCGGTCGCGTTCTCCTTCGGATGCCGCGCAGTCTCCATGCCCAACTGGCAAAGCAGGCCGACAACGAGGGGGTCAGCCTGAACCAGTACATAGTTTCACTCCTATCGCGGCGTGCTGCTGAGCGAACGATCATGGAAACCTTAGAAGATTGGTTGCTCGGCAGGAGACAATGGAGGAGGTGGCGCAGCATAGGGAGCGATCTCGTCGCCCACTTCGAAAAGCGCGGATACGAAGGTTCTGACCAAGCATTCTACGTCTTGATTTCCGCTCCGGAATACACGGCATCAACAGCCGATCTGTTTCACAAGACGCGCACTCCCCCCGGATGATCAGCAGTTCCTGACATCTAGAGGAGAGCTCGTGAAGCCAGATTGAGGCGCAGCATGGCAAATCCAACTCGGTACACCTTCGACCTGAAGGAGGTTGCGACTGCCCTGATTCGGGCTCAGGGCATCAAGCATGGAAAATGGATACTCGGCTTTGAGTTCAACTTCGGCGCTGGCCAGATCGGCCCTTCGCCAGACGACAGTCTCCCTGCAGGCTTCATTCGAGTACAGAACGCGCTACTCACGCGGCAGCCTGATGACGCACCGGAGTCTAATCTTGTCGTCGACGCCGAAAAAGTGTGGAGCCAGGGCCAAGGGTAGACTGGGAGTTCCGGACAGCCCTCGATTTCATGTCCAGAACCCATCCCCAGAACGTCGTTCATCTGCGCATTTTCCGGGTAACGTCAGCTCGCGCCTAGAGCAGCCCCGGCCTCTGCGGGCTGCATGAACGCCTCAGTCCGCAGCCATTGGAACCAAATCTGCCGATCAAGGATTGCCGAGCTATCCTTCGTAGAACCTGCCGCGCTGGATGAGCCAAGTGGACTGGGCCGCATTCAACGTAGATTTCCTCACCGGCGCCGGGCGAGATGCCCTCTGGTGGCAGACTTGCATCAAAGCCATTCTCGTCTTCTTGTTCGGGCTGGTTCTGATCCGCCTTCTCGGGCGCCGCGCTTTCGGCATGCAGACGCCGCTCGACATCGTCCTTGCCATCATCATCGGCTCGAACCTCAGCCGGGCGCTCACCGGCAACGCGCCGTTCCTGCCGACGCTGGCCGCAACGGCCCTTCTCGTCGTCCTGTTCTGGCTTCTGGATCAAGCGGCCATACGTTGGCACTGGCTCAGCTGGCTGGTGAAGGGCTCTCCCGTTCTACTGATGCGAGATGGTCGATTCGAGCGGAAGAACATGCTCCGATATGGGATCAGCGAAGGGGACTTGGAGGAAGCAGCCAGGCGCTCCGGTCTGCGAGACTTGGGCAGCGTGCAGGAAGCCGTTTTCGAAAGAAACGGTCAGATCAGCACGATCAGACGTGAAAGGAGCCGCCGGGGGTGAACCACTGGGGCACTTTCGGCAACAGCGAAGGCGATAACTTGCCGCCGTCGAGCTCCCAAGCGACAACGTGACCAGTGGCGGGATCGCGAGGTGATCCCGTGACTAGGGGGCGCAGCCGCGGCACGAGTCGGCTGCCGGGCTTTGCGATGCCGCTGCGGGCCTGTAAAACGGCTTTCAAGAACAAGGAGATGAGGTGATGGACGAGACGCTCGCCGCGCGGCAGCGGCTCGAGGGCTTTCTGTTCCTTGCCGCTTTTGGCCTCTGCATTCCGGCAGCCAACTGGCTGATCGGTAATGCGGGGACCGTCTGCCCAGCGGATAGCCCGTGCCTCATCCCTGTCGCGCCCGGCCTGATGGCCCCGAGCGGCGTGCTCATGGTCGGCTTGGCGCTCGTGCTGCGCGATCTGGTGCAGCGGCGCTTGGGCCTCGGCTGGGCCGGGGGCGCGATTCTGACCGGAGCGATCCTCTCTGCCCTTTTTGCACCGCCCTCGCTGGTTGTTGCGTCTGCCGTCGCATTCCTCCTGTCCGAGCTCGCCGACCTCGCCGTCTACACGCCTCTGCAGCGGCGCCGTCTGGTGCTGGCGGTCGTGTCCAGCAGCGTGGTCGGGCTGGTCGTGGACAGTGCCGTCTTTCTCTACCTCGCCTTCGGCAGCCTCGAGTTCCTGGCTGGGCAAGTGATCGGCAAGGCCTGGATGGTGCTCTTCGCCACGCCCCTGATTGCTTGGCTGCGCCGGCGAGATGCCAGACTGGGCCTGATCCCTGCCTGAAAGATTTCGCTATGAGTACCGACACCTCGAAACTGACCCAGCTCGGCCGTCCGTCCGCCCTCCCGGAAAGCCCGGAAGCCGCCCAGCTCGAGCGCGTGCCGAATCCGCATCCGGATACGCCCTATGTGGCCCGCTTCACCGCACCGGAGTTCACATCGCTCTGCCCTGTGACCGGCCAACCGGATTTCGCGCACCTCGTCATCGACTACGTGCCGCGGGACTGGATCGTCGAGTCGAAATCGCTGAAGCTTTACCTGTCCGCATTCCGCAACCACGGTGCGTTCCACGAGGACTGCACCGTCGCGATCGGTAAGCGGCTCGTTGCGCTGCTCGATCCGCATTTCCTGCGCATCGGCGGCTATTGGTACCCGCGTGGCGGGATTCCCATCGATGTGTTCTGGCAGACGGGCGAGCTGCCGAAAGGCGTCTGGCTGCCTGACCAGGGCGTGGCGCCGTATCGCGGCCGCGGATAGCTCCCGAAAGGAACCGCCGCTATGAGCTACGTCTACCTGTGCCTCGCGATCGTGGCGGAAGTGATTGCGACGTCAGCCCTGAAGGCCTCCGAGGGCTTCACGCGGCCCGTCGCGACGATCATCACGACGGCAGGCTACCTGGCCGCGTTTTACTTCCTGTCCCTGACGCTAAGGACAATTCCGATAGGACTTGCCTATGCCATCTGGAGCGGCGTCGGTATCGTCCTGATCTCGGTGATCGGCTTTGTGCTGTTCCGCCAGTCCCTCGACATGCCGGCGATCCTCGGCCTCGCGCTCATCATTGCAGGGGTCGTCGTGATCAACCTCTACTCCGAAACGATGCCCCGCTGAGGAACGCTATTTCAGCTCGGCGATCATCGCGGCCGCGGTCGCAATTCGCGCGAACTCGCCCGAAAGGCTCGCGACATGCGCGGCGTGGATCGCCTCGGCCGGTATCACGTCTCCATTCGGAGCCATCCGGTCGAAGGTGAAGCAGGCATCGTCGACCAGCGTCATCGTGTAACCGAGGTTCGCGCCCATGCGCACCGTCGTCGATACGCAGTGGTCGGTCGTCGCGCCGGCCACCACGACCTGAGGACGGCCGAGCGCGTCGAGGCGCTCGGCCAGATCCGTGCCGATGAAGGCGCTGTTCACCGTCTTTCGAACGACCGCTTCACCCTCCTGCTCCTCGGCAAAGCCCATCGCGCGGTTGCCGACGGAGCCTGGACGAAACGGGCTCTGCGGCTCGGTCGAGTCGTGGCGGACATGGATCACCGGCCAGCCCTTCTCGCGCCACAAGGTCAGCAGCGCCATCGCCCGCGCCTCTGCCTCGATGTTGTTGCGGCGGGTGCGGGCCGCGATGAAATCGAAACCCTTCTGGAAATCGATCAGAAGCAGGACAGGCCGCATCATGCAGCCTCTGTGACGCGCGCCTCGGACTTGACGAGGTCGGGCGGCGTCGCCTCCTCGACCAGCATGCGGACCGCCTCGGAGAGAGGCATCACGCGGCTCTGCTGGCTCCCGAGGCGGCGGATCGATACGGTCCGCTCCTCGGCCTCGCGCTTGCCGACCACCAGCAGCACCGGTACCTTGGCCAGCGAATGCTCGCGCACCTTGTAGGTGATCTTCTCGTTGCGCAGGTCGACCTCGGCCCGCAGGCCCGCTTCCTGCAGCTCTCGCTGCACCTCTTTGGCATACCCGTCAGCATCCGACACGATCGTGCAGACGGTCGCCTGGACGGGTGCGAGCCACAGCGGCAGGTGGCCTGCGTAGTTCTCCAGAATGATGCCGACGAACCGTTCCAGCGAGCCGAAGATGGCGCGATGGATCATGACAGGAGTCCGCCGCTGGCCCTCTGCATCGATGTAGAAGGCGCCGAAGCGGCCCGGCAGGTTGAAGTCCACCTGCGTGGTGCCGCATTGCCAGTCGCGGCCGATGGCATCGCGCAGCACGTATTCGAACTTGGGACCATAGAACGCCCCTTCGCCCGGGTTGATGCCGGTCTTCACCTTGCCGCCGGAGTCGGCCGCAATCCGCTCCAGCACCGCCATCATGGCTTTCTCGGCCTGATCCCACTGTTCGTCGGTGCCTACGCGCTTCTCGGGCCGGGTCGACAGCTTCACGACGACCTGATCGAACCCGAAATCGCGGTAAATGGCCATGATGAGATCGTTGATCTTCAAGCACTCGTCCGCGATCTGATCCTCCGTGCAGAAGATGTGCGCGTCGTCCTGCGTGAAGCCGCGCACGCGCAGGAGCCCGTGCAGCGCGCCAGACGGCTCATAACGATGTACGCAGCCGAACTCGGAGAGCCGGTACGGCAGCTCGCGATAGGACCGCAGCCCGTGCTTGTAGATCTGGATATGGCCCGGGCAGTTCATCGGCTTGATCGCGAACTCGCGCTCATCCTCCGTGGTGGTGGTGAACATGTGCTCGCGGAAGGTCTCCCAGTGGCCGGAGGTCTCCCACAAGCTCTTGTCGAGGATTTGCGGCGTGTTCACCTCGCGATAGCCGACGGCGCCCTGGCGGCGACGCATGTAGTTCTCGAGGGTCTTGAAGAGCGTCCAGCCCTTCGGATGCCAGAACACGACGCCCGGCCCCTCCTCCTGGAAATGGAAGAGGTCCATCTCGCGCCCGAGCCGGCGATGATCGCGCTTCTCGGCCTCCTCGAGCATTTTGAGATGGGCCGCGAGGTCCTGCTCGTTGGCCCACGCCGTGCCGTAGATGCGCTGGAGCTGGGCCTTGCTGGAATCGCCGCGCCAGTAGCTGCCGGCGATCTTCTGCAGCTTGAACGCCTTCCCGATCTGCCCCGTCGAGGTCATGTGCGGGCCGCGGCAGAGGTCGAGCCATTCGCCTTGGCGATAGATCTTGACATCCTCGTTCTCGGGAATGGCGTCGACGAGCTCGACCTTGAAGCTCTCCCCCTTCTCGCGGAAGTAAGCCTTGGCCTTTTCGCGGCTCCAGACCTCCTTTTCGAAGGGCTTGTCGCGCTTGATGATCTCGTGCATCCGCGCCTCGATCTTGGCCAGATCGTCGGGATGGAACGGCTCGTTGCGGAAGAAATCGTAGTAGAAGCCGTTCTCGATCACCGGCCCGATGGTCACCTGCGTGCCGGGGAAGAGCTCCTGCACCGCCTCTGCCATGACGTGCGCGGCGTCATGCCGGATGAGCTCCAAGGCTTCCGGATCGTTGCGCGTGATGATCTTGACCTCAGCGTCCGCCTCGATGGGGTCGGCAAGGTCGGTGAGCCGGCCGTCGACGCTCATGGCAACGGCCTTCTTTGCGAGCGACTTCGAGATCGTCTCGGCCAGAGCCTTGCCCGTGATCCCTTTCGGGAATGTCCGCTTCGCCCCATCCGGGAAGGTCAATGTGATCTCGGCCATTTTTCGCGATCTCCTCTCACTCGCTGCATACCACGCAGGTAAG
>DASVDU010000155.1:0-4424 GCA_036380915.1 Hyphomicrobiaceae bacterium
GGCCACCAGCTCCAGGTGTGCCGAGTAGAGAAACTGGTCGATGGGCGTGAGGGACTCGAGCCGGTAGCCACCATCGATCAGAATGCGCGCATCTCGCCCCGCAGTCGCCGGGTTGCATGAAACCATCACTACGGTCGGCACGCGCGATCTGGCTAGACTCTCCGCCTGGGCCTTCGCGCCTGCGCGCGGTGGATCGAGCACCACCGCGTCGAAGCCCTCCAGCTCCCCTCTCGACAGCGGCTCTCGCATCAGGTCACGAATGCGGGTGGTGATCGGTTTCAGACCTGTCGCCCCGCGCGCGGCTTTCTCGAGCGCCTCGAGGGACCGGCGCTCGGAATCGACAGCCAGCACCCGGGCCTTTCGCGCCACCGGAAACGTGAACGTTCCGAGCCCCGAGAAGAGATCCGCAACGGACTTCGCCCTGCATACGGCCTGCGTGACCAGCTCGATCATCGCGGCCTCGGCCTCAGGCACGGCCTGTAGAAATGCGCCGGCCGGGAGCTCGACACGCACACCGCCCAGAGTAAGCCACGGCGTCTGCTCCATGTAGACCACGTCGCCGAACACTGTGAGTCGCTGCACCCTGGCGGCGGCCGCCCGGCGCGCCAGGTCAGCCCTCGCCTCCGGAGCGAGACGCGTCGATCCGTTCTCGATGGCAACGTCGAGCCCACCTTGCGCGCGCGTGACGATCAGCCGGCCGCCGGCTTCGGGCGGCAGCGCCATGCGTGCCAGCTCGCGCAGCAGGGGCAACGCAGTCGTGATCGCCGGATCGAGCACAGGGCACTCGGCGAGGTCGACGAGGGCATGGCGGCCCTCTTCTCGAAATCCAAGCACCACCTCGTCGCCGCGCCGCGCAACCCCAAAGAACGCCCGCCGTCGCGATTGCGCAGCAACGAGCCGCATCGGCCGGGGCGTGACCTCTATTCCCCGGTGGGCGAAAGCGTTGACGAGCACCGCTTCCTTCCAGCTCCGGTAGAGCTCCGGTGTCATGTGCTGCGCCACGCAGCCGCCGCACTGGCCGAAGTGGCGGCACAACGGCTGCTGGCGATGGCTGCTCGCCGTCAGTCGCTCGGCCGGCCGCCCGTCGGCGATGCGCCAGCGCTCGCCCGGCAGCGCAAACGGCAGGTAGACCGCGCCCCCCGGCGTCTCGGCGACGCCGTCGCCCTGTGCGCCGAGCCGCGTGACCTCGACCACTCGATCCCTCACAGGGTCAGTCATCTTTCCGCGCTCCGATCAGGAATTCCTCGTTTCCCGACCCGCCGAGCAGGGGTGACGCGACCACGCCGTCGACAAACCATCCGGCCTGCGCGGCAAGCCACGCGCGGACGATGCTCACGGCACGCTCGCGGTCGGCCGGATCGCGCACGATGCCGCCCTTGCCGACCGCCTCACGACCAGCTTCGAATTGCGGCTTGATCAGCGCGATGAGCCAGGCCCCCGGAACGGTGAAGGACAGCGGCACAGACAGCACCTTGGTCAAGGAGATGAAGCTCACGTCGGCAACAATGGCACCGACGGGCTCGGGAATCTGCTCCTTGCTCAAGGTCCTCGCGTCCGTGCCTTCTAGAGAGATCACCCGGGGATCATCCGACAGCGACCGATCGAGCTGGCCACGGCCGACATCGACGGCGTAGACGCGCCGCGCACCAGCCTCGAGCAGAACCTGCGTGAAACCTCCCGTCGAGGCCCCGATGTCGAGGGCGGTCACGCCCGAGGGCCGATAGCCGAAATGCGCCAGCGCAGCCTCCAGCTTCTGCGCACCGCGGGACACGAACTCATTGGCGCCGTCGGAAATCGAGACCTCCGCATCCTCCGAAATCTCCAACCCCGGCTTGGCGACCGACACGCCGTCGACGGTGACCTTGCCGCGCGTGATCAGATCACGTGCGCGCGAACGGGTCGCCACCAGTCCCCGTGCAACCAGAAGCCGATCGAGTCGCGTCCGAACCATCCTTCTCCTTGCTCGTTACTGGCCCAACCATCCTTGGTGTACCGGGCCACGCCGGCCCATGCGCCGTCCGGCCGAAAGAGCGCATTGCCGGACTACCAGTAGATCATGGAGTTGACCGATGCCCACGCTCAATCGCCGCGCCTTCCTCGCGGGCGCCGCAGCCTTCTCGACATATGTGGTTGCCGACCGGAGCTGGGGACAGGCGACACAAGGCCCGTTTACGCTTCCCCCGCTGCCGTACGCGTACAACGCCCTCGAGCCGCATATCGATGCCGAGACGATGCAGCTTCACCACGACCGCCACCACGCAGCCTATGTGAACAACCTGAACGAGGCGGTTCGTGACCATAGCGAATTGGCCAGACAGCCGCTGCAGAACATCCTGGCCAACCTGAACAACGTGCCCGAGAGCATCCGCACCAAGGTGCGCAACAACGGGGGCGGCCACGCCAATCACTCGATGTTCTGGCTGGTGATGGGGCCGGGCGGCGGCGGGCAACCCCAGGGCGAGCTGCAGCAGGCGATTGAGCGGGACTTCGGTGGGCTGGACCAGTTGCAGAGCCGGTTCAACAGCGCCGGGGAGAGTGTTTTCGGGTCAGGATGGGTTCTCGTCGCCGTGGACAAGGACGGCCGCCTGGAGCTCACCACGCGGCCGAACCAGGATACGCCGCTGATGGAAGGTGGTCACGTGCTGTTCGGCAATGACGTCTGGGAGCATGCGTACTACCTCAAATACCGGAACCGGCGCGGCGAGTATCTGAAGAACTGGTGGAATGTCGTGAACTGGCAGTCGATTGGCGAGCGCTACAGTCGCGCCAAGGCCGGCACTCTCGAGATCTGATGACGCTGGTTGCCGAATTCGTGATCAGCCCGGCGGGTCACGCGTCAAGGCGCAATTGCCCAGCGGATCGCGTATGCCACCGCGGCGACGACGGCCACTCCGGCCAGCCATAAGCCAACAAACCACGCCAACCGGTAAAGAAGCCCATGTGGGGGTTCCTGCCGCGGGTCGGGCGGCTGCATCAATGATAGCCCCCTTCGACATCGACCTTGCCGCGGAAGACCCAGTAGGAATAGGCGGTATAAACCACGATGAGCGGCAGCATGAACGCCGCGCCCAGCAATATGAAGATCAGACTGCTATCCGGAGCGGCGGCCTCCCAGATCGTGATGCTCGTCGGTACCACGTAAGGATGGAAGCTAATTCCGAGCCCGATGTAGGAAAGCAGAAACAGACTGATGGAGAGTAAGAAGGGTGCATAGGTCCGGCGTTGGGCAAGCGATTGAAAGAGGAAGTAGGCGGCGACGATCACCAGGATCGGCACCAGCATCGTGTAGAGGATCGCCGGCCAGCTGAACCAATACTGCTCATAGACAGGGTTGAGGAGCGGCGTGATGATACTGACGAACGCTATTCCGGCGAGCGTGCCGATTGCGGCCCGATAAGCCCATTGATAGGCCTGGCTCTGTAGATCACCTTCGGTTTTCATGATGAGCCATGTCGCCCCGAGCAGGGAATAGCCCACCACCAATGCCACTCCCGTAAGGATGCTGAACGGCGTGAGCCAGTCCCACCATCCGCCGGCATACGCCCGATTGGCCACCGGAATCCCCTGGACGAGCGCACCGAGAATCATCCCTTGCGAGAATGCGGCGACAATCGAGCCCACTGCGAAGCCGAGATCCCAGAGATGCCTGTTGCGCCTCGACCGGAAGCGGAACTCGAAGGCAACGCCTCTGAAAATCAGAGCCAGAAGCATGGCGATGATGGGCGCATAGAGAGCGGAAAAGATGACAGCGTAGGCCAAAGGAAATCCGGCCAGAAGTCCACCTCCACCTGCGACGAGCCACGTTTCGTTACCGTCCCATACGGGAGCGATCGAGTTCATCATTCGACGGCGGTCATCTTCTGCCGGGAAAAAGGGAAACAGAATTCCGATCCCGAGATCGAATCCGTCGACAATGACGTAAATGAGCACCGCCAGCGCGATGACGAAGGCAAAAATGAGGGGGAGATCAATCGCCACGACCGCCTCCTTGCGTTCTTGCGGGCTCTTGCTCGTCTTCTTCGAAACCCTTCTCCGTCAGCGCGGGAGCCGGCGTGATCCCCGCGGTTCGGATCGGCACGTGGGGCACCTCCGGCTCGGTGGGTTCAGGGCGCCGTCCAGCCAGCCGGAACATGTAGACGGTGCCTGCGCCGAAAACGACCATATAGACGACGAAGAACGCAATCAGGGAAGCAGCCACACCGGTCGTGGCGATCGGCGATGCGGAATCCGCAGTGCGCAGCAATCCGTACACCGTGTACGGCTGTCGCCCGACTTCCGTGACAATCCAGCCGGCCAACACCGCGATGAAGCCGGAGGGGCCCATGATGACGGCTGACCGCAGGAGTGCCGGCGAGTCAAAGAGCCGTCCCTTCCACCTCATCCAGGCCGCCCAGACACCCATGAGCGCCATGAGGAACCCGATG
>DASVDU010000156.1:0-4487 GCA_036380915.1 Hyphomicrobiaceae bacterium
GTGTCGTGACCATCGTCGAACACGATCCGCACGGCGTAGTTGCCGACCGGCCGCAGCTCCCTGATCTTGACGTTCCGCTTGCGTGCGACCGTCACCCGCTGATCCGGGCTGTGGCCTTGCACCTCGGCGGACGGACTCATGACGCGGAGCATTTCGGCAGACAGCTCGTAGCTCTCGCCGTCGTCGAAGGTGACGGCCAGGGCGTCCCGGTTCGGGCTGATCTCGAGCTTCGGCGGCTTGACGCGAGTGCCCTCCGCGGCCTGAACCTCCGCCCAGGACCTGGCGGCGATCTCGCGATAGATCTGAGCGTGCGGGCTGTCCGGATTGGTGGCGACGATCGGCTGTCCGGCATCCGACCGTGACCTGATCTCCATGTGCAACGGCACGGCGCCGAGGAAGGGAACGCCGAGCTTGTCTGCCTCGATCTCCGCGCCGCCGGAGCCGAATATGTCAGAGCGTTCGCCGCATTTCGGGCAGATGAAGTAGCTCATGTTCTCGATGATGCCGAGGACGGGCACGTCCACCTTGCGGAACATGTTGAGGCCCTTCCGGGCGTCGATCAGAGCGAGGTCCTGGGGTGTCGAGACGATCACGGCGCCCGACAGCGGCACCTGCTGGGCCATGGTGAGCTGCACGTCACCCGTGCCCGGCGGCATGTCGATGACCATGACGTCGAGATCGTCCCAGGCGACCTCGCGCAGCATCTGGTTGAGGGCCGAGACGACCATCGGCCCGCGCCAGATGATCGGCGTCCCCTCATCGACCAGGAAGCCCATCGACATCACCTGCAGGCCATAGCCCTGCATCGGCATCATCGTTTTTCCCGCCACCACGTGCGGCCGCCCGGTCAGGCCCAGCAGCCGTGGCTGGGACGGGCCATAGATATCGGCGTCCAGAATTCCGGCCTTGAGGCCGATGGCGCGGAACCCGAGCGCGAGATTGACGGCGGTTGTCGACTTGCCGACGCCGCCCTTGCCCGAAGCGACGGCAATCATATGCTTGACGCCGGGAACGCCCGCCACCTGCCGGCCGCCGCCCGCCCTCGCCCGTGGCGCACCGGCCCCGGCCTGGGCCGCTGCCCGGGCCTGCTGCACGCGCGGATGCTCCACTACGTTGCGGCTGCCGTTCGCGCCGGCGGGAGGCGTGGCGCTGGGCCCCTTGGTTTCGGCCGTCAGCACGGCGGTCACGCCGGACACGCCGGGGACCTCCTTCACCACCTTCTCGGCCGCTTGGCGCAACGGCTCGAGCTCCTGGGCTCTCTCGAGCGGTACGGTGATCGAGAAATAGACGCGCCCGTTCTTGATGAGGATTTCAGAAACGAGACCCAGATCGACGATATTGCTTTCGAGATCCGGTCCCTTTACACGCCGGAGCTGCTCCAGCACCTGATCCTTCGTTACGGACATGCTCTTTCTCCTTCGACGCTGGTCGCGGGCGTCGATTCATTCCCCGGGGGCCAATTCGCTTACGTCCATCGTCCACGCGGCAGTTGTGTCGCTGGAAGTCGCTCGATGCCCCCGCTATACACGCCTCAGCGAGGGCGCAGCACGGTATGAACTATATCTGTCGGAGGTGCGAATGATGAAGGGACTCCTGGCGTTCAGTCGCACCGTCGACCGCGCGACAGGGTGGGTCGGCAAATCGGTGGCTTGGCTCATCGTCGCTGCCATTCTCATCAGCGCCGGCAACGCTAGCGTCCGCAAGCTCTTCGACACCAGCTCGAACGCCTGGCTCGAACTGCAGTGGTGGCTGTTCGGGGCGGTATTCCTGCTCTGCGCCGCCTGGACGCTTTCCTCAAACGAGCATATCCGCATCGATATCGTCAACAATCATCTCTCCCGATCGGCCCGGAACATCATCGAGCTTGTCGGCCACCTGCTGTTCCTCATGCCCATGTGCCTGGTGATCCTCTACACCTCCATTCCATTCTTCCTGCGTTCCTGGGAGCAGAATGAACAATCATCCAATGCGGGCGGTCTCCCGCTCTACCCGCCCAAGCTGCTCATTGCGCTCGGTTTCGCTTTGCTGTTGCTGCAAGCCATTTCCGAGCTGATAAAGCGCATCGCGATCATGCGCGGAGATTTGGAGGAAGAAGGTTCCTCGCCTGGCGGTCACAAAGCTTCCGCCGAGGCCGAAGCGAAGCGGCTTCTCGAGGACGGTGCGCAGTCGGGCTAGCCGATACGGCATGCTGCCACTGGCCTAAAGGGCGGCGGGGGGCTTGTTGCGGCGTCTAGACTCGCCGGTTCAGAAGTATTTTCAAGGGCGCCCACGGGAGATTTTTAGATGGCCGCATTCATAGCAGAGAACATTGCGCCGATCATGTTCGTGGCGCTCGTCGTCGTTCTGCTGCTCGGCTATCCAGTTGCCTTCTCGCTGGGCGCAGTTGGCCTCATATTTTTCGTCATCGGCGTCGAGCTCGCGCCGCTTTCCGACGGCGCCATCAACCTCTCCTGGCCCCTGCTGCAGTCACTGCCCGAACGCATATTCGGCATCGTGAACAACGACACGCTGCTGGCGGTGCCGTTCTTCACTTTTATGGGGCTCATCCTCGAACGCTCCGGCATGGCCGAGGATCTGCTCGACACCATCGGTCAGCTCTTCGGCACCGTGCGGGGTGGCCTGGCTTTCGCTGTGATTTTCGTCGGCGCGCTGCTCGCGGCGACGACAGGCGTGGTGGCCGCATCCGTGATCTCGATGGGGCTCATCTCCCTGCCCATCATGCTGCGCTACGGTTATGACAGGCGGGTCGCATCCGGCGTCATCGCGGCCTCGGGAACGCTCGCCCAGATCATTCCGCCTTCGCTCGTGCTCATCGTGATGGCGGATCAGCTCGGTCGATCGGTGGGCGACATGTACCAGGGAGCGTTCGTTCCCGGCCTGGTGCTGGCAGGCCTGTACGCCGCTTATGTGGGGCTGGTGAGCCTGATCTGGCCGAAAGCAACGCCAGGGCTGCCGCCGGAGGCGATCGGCTTCAAGGAAAAGAACGGTTCGCGCGGATTGACATCGCTGGCGATCCTCACCGTCGTATCGTCCGTGTTCGGTTGGTACTTCATGAGGGAAACGGAGTACCGCAGCGCCGACTTCGTCATCCTGACGATGGCCGTGGCGATCCTGTTCGCGTTCGCCGTGGCCATCGTGAACTGGGCCCTCCACAAGGTGACGGGCTTTCGATTTTTGTCCCTCATGGCCCAGCAGGTCACCTTCGTCATGGTGCCGCCGCTGTTCCTCGTGTTTCTCGTGCTCGGCACCATCTTCATCGGCGTCGCGACCCCGACCGAGGGCGGTGCAATGGGTGCCGTGGGCGCCATGTTGCTCGCGCTCGGCAAGCGGATCACGGATCGCAACCCGAAGCGGTTCAATTTCGCGATCGTGAAGTCTGCGACCGAAGCGACCGCGAAGCTGTCGGCTTTCGTGATGTTCATCCTGATCGGTGCTCGTATTTTCTCGCTGACCTTTTACGGCGTGAATGGGCACGTCTGGGTCGAGCACCTGCTCACCTCTCTGCCGGGTGGGGAGATCGGCTTCCTCATCTTCATCAACGTGCTGGTCTTCGTGCTGGCCTTCTTTCTCGATTTCTTCGAGCTCTCGTTCATCATCATCCCGCTGCTCGTGCCTGCAGCGGAGACGCTCGGCATCGATCTCATCTGGCTGGGTGTCATGCTGAGCGTGAACATGCAGACGAGCTTCATGCATCCGCCCTTCGGGTTCGCGCTGTTCTTCCTGCGCTCGGTTGCGCCGCGCGAAGCCTTCATCGACAAGATCACCGGCAAGCTCACCGATCCCGTTACGACGGGCCAGATTTATTGGGGCGCGGTACCGTTCGTATTCATCCAGGTGATCATGATTGGGCTGGTGATCGCATTCCCGAGCATGGTGACGCATTACCGGGGGGCGGCGCCCACGATCGATCCAAGCAAGATCGAGATTCAGCTTCCGAGCTTCGACTCTGGCCCGAGCGGGTTTGGCGCGCCCCCGTCGTTCGGGCCTCCGGGCGGACCGGCTTTCCCGAGCGCGCCACCTGTGTTCGGCGCGCCGCCTGCCTTCGAGACGCCGAGCACACCTGCGCCTCCTGCGCAAAAAGAGGAGCCGGCTGGCGGCGGCGGAAACTGAGCGCACGAAAAAGCCCGGCGCGTTTTCGCCGGGCTTTCCTTTTCTGGTCTCGTCTGAGCTTTCGGATCAGAGCGCACGCTTGCGCTGCTGGATCATCATGTAGCTGTCGAAGGTGTGCTCCGTGATCTGGAACCACAGATAGCCGTCACCGCGGACCTCCTTCATGGCCTCATAAATCTTCTTGAAGTCCGCGTTCTTCGCAGCGATTTCGTCGTAGGTCTCATTCGTCGCCTTGAAGCAAGCGTCGAGAATGGCTTCTGAGAACGGCCGCAGCTGTGTCCCGTTCGCCACCAGCCGCTTCAGGGCAGCTGCGTTCATGGCGTCATAGCGGGCCATGGTGTAGGTATTTGCCGCATGGGCCGCGGCCTTGATCATGG
>DASVDU010000157.1:0-8067 GCA_036380915.1 Hyphomicrobiaceae bacterium
TTCGCGTGACCCCTTTCAGCTCACGTTGATTCGCCGCAGAACCACCAACTCGGGCGTTACCGTTTCTTACATACGCTGTTGGCGGCATCGATCAGCTTCGGTAACTCCGCCGCCGAATAGTGTGTCGTAATTCCGCGAATCGTCAAAGTAGGGCTTGCCCGCCTATCATCCCTTTCCTTGGGCAAAGGGAAAGGACGTGCTGTCCTTTCCTTGTGGAAAAGGAAACTTCAAATATGTTCTGGCCAGCACCCTGATCGCACGTGGCCCGCAAGCTGGAGACAGCCGTGCTTCTGCATTGGCGTCGTCAGCGACAGGATCTTGGCTATGTCGCCGGCGAGCGGGAGATCGTAACCTCGTCGTGAACCCCGAGCGGCCCCAGGTCTTTTGACCGGAAACCTGCCTGTGCCAACACAAGAGCTCTTGCGGCAACAATTCCCCGACTGACGCTTGCAATGCGACGTTTGCCGGGTGTTACGCTTCGGCACGACGCGGCGCGCACTACTATGAAACTCCACATCCTGAGCGATCTGCACACCGAATTCGCGGACTTCGTGCCACCCGAAACGGATGCCGAAGCGGTGATTCTTGCAGGCGACATTGGTGTGGGCGTGGAGGGTATGCGCTGGGCGGCGCGCCACTTTCCCGTTAGGCCTGTCATCTACGTTCCCGGCAATCACGAGTTCTACGGCCATGACATCGACCTGACCGCGGAGCTCGACGCGGCAGCGCCGGACAACATCACTCTATTGAGTGACGATGTTCTGGTTCTGGACGGCGTCCGCTTCCTTGGCAGCACGCTTTGGACTGACTTCAAGCTGCACGGGGAAGGTGAAGCCTGGTTTGCCCGCGAACGCGCCAGGCAGTCCATGAACGACTTCTTCCGCATCAGACAGGGCGGGCACACGTTTCGGCCGGAGGATTCGGTCGTGCTTCACGAGGCGAGCCGGGCATGGCTCGAGCGCCAGCTCGAGCAGGCTTTCGACGGCCCGACCGTTGTTATCACGCATCATCTGCCTGCGTTGAAGTCCGTTGCGCCGCGCTACGCGAACGATGCCCTGAACCCGGCATTCGCGAGCCGCCTCGAAGGCCTGATTGACGAGTATCAGCCGGCACTTTGGATTCACGGCCATACCCACGATGCCTGTGATTATGAGCTGTTCCGAACCCGGGTCGTCTGCAATCCGCGGGGGTATCCGGGAGAGTACGGCCATGCCGGCTTCAAACCTGATCTCACCGTGACCGTCTAACGTACACGTCGTCGGGTAGACTTTTGCGCTTCAACCCCGACGCGGATTCATAGGAAGCACGACGAGGAAGTCATGTTCATCTGCGCCGCCGGCGACATCCATGGAGCCATGGATCGTCTCTACGAGGACGTCCTCGCCTTCGAGGAGTCGCTGGGCGTGCGCTTTAATTACGTGCTTCACGTCGGCGATTTTGGCATCTGGCCCGATCCCGACCGGGTCGACAAGGCGACGCGTAATCACGACGGCGCGGGGGATTTCCCGGTCTGGTTCGCCGAGAATCGTGCAGCTCCTCGCGCCACGGTTTTCATAAAGGGGAATCACGAAGACTTCGTCTGGCTCGACGAGCAGCTCAAGGCCGGTCGGCGCGCGATTCTACCGGGCCTGACATATCTGCCGAGTGGCGACGTCATCGATATCGGCGAAGACCGCGAGCGGATCCGCATTGGCGGTATCGGCGGGTGTCACGGTCCATCCAACTACGAGCGTCGCTCTCGTGATCTACAGGGACTGGCCAAGCGTCACTTCACGCAGGACGAGTGCGAGCGCATGAGCAGCCACGGCGGCGTCGACGTGCTCCTCCTTCATGATGCTCCCGCCGGGGTCGAGTTCACTTGGAGACGCAAGGACGGCTCCGTCCGTCGCCGGTACCGGAGCGAGGCGGAAGGGCTCGCCCAGGCGGTTGCCCGCGCCCGCCCGCGGGTCTGCTTTTTCGGCCATCACCACACTCGGCTCGACTCGGAGATTGCCGGCGTTCGTTGCATCGGCCTCAACAAGGTGGCGATGCCGGGTAACCTCGTGGCGCTCGACATACCGGCGCGAGGCCACGGTTACGAGATCCTGGGCGAATGGCCGCGTCGCGAGCAGCTCCCTTCCTAACGTGACGTCCGCCGTGGCATGGCATTCTGGGTTAAAATGGCACGCGGAGTACGACCATGATTTCGGAAATCGAACAACACCGCGGGGAAATTGAAGCGCTGTGTCGTGAGTACGGCGTTGAGCGGTTGGCGCTGTTTGGCTCGGCTGCAACTGGCGGCCTTCGAGCGAACAGTAGCGACCTGGATTTCCTCGTAGAGTTCCGGACCCCGCTGGCCTCAGGCTATGCCAACAGGTATTTCGGACTGCTTGAAGGCCTGCAGAGTCTTTTCAAGCGGCCGGTGGATCTGGTTGTCGACTCTGCCATCAGGAATCCCTACTTCCGCGAAGCGGTAGACCGGAACAAGGCGCTGCTATATGCGGCTTGAGTCCCGGAAGTACCTCTACGACATCAAGCAAGCTGCTGACCTGCTCGGGGAGTTTACCGCCGGGCAGCAGTTTACGGATTACGAGGAGAACTCAATGCTGCGCGCCGCCGTGGAGCGTAAGTTCGAGATCATCGGCGAGGCGCTTTCAAAGCTTTCCAAGCTCGACTCGGGGATAACGTCCGGCATCGGCGAGCACGCGAGAATCATCGCTTTTCGAAACATTCTCATCCATGGGTACGCGGAAATTGACGACCGGCTCGTCTGGGATATCGTGGAGAACAAGCTACCGGTGCTACGGCGCGAGTCGACGAACTGCTGGCAAAAGATTGACTCGCGAAAGAGCGGCCGCCCGAAATAAATCGTCACATTAGAAGCAGGTGGGCGAAAGCCGTGCGTGAGATTTGCGTCATTGAGCTGTGCGCGGTCATGCATCGTACTGCAAATTGAGCAACGGACGCCCCGGTAACTGGTTGAAAACATGGCCACGAGGCTTTCACCCGAAAGCTGAAAATCCGCGTGTCGGTGGTTCGATTCCGCCCCTGGCCACCAATCTTTCAGGGTGTATTCCGGTCACATGGTCTACACCTTATTCCGGCGGTGAGCATCATGATTGTTGTCGCGTCACCTGGTCGCTATCGATTCACAAGAGCGGCATTCATCTACAACGGCCACAGGTGCGCTCAAATATTCTCGATCAATTGCGAGGTTCTCTGCTCGGCCAGCGTCAGCCGAAACCCTTCATAAGCGAAGGCCGGGCTGATGGTCTCGCAGTCCTTTTCGGTCACGCCTTCCCTGCGGGCGATGTCGTGCCAGCGGTCTTTGACTGTTCGCTCCATCGTATCGACGATTTCTTTGGCCTCATCGTGTTTGAGCAGAAAGCGGGCGCATTGTGAAAGAAGATTGTCGGCATGGGCGTAGCGCCCCATGTCGCCGCATTCAAGCGCGAGATCGCGGCGCTCGAGGCTAATCGGCATGTTGGGAACGAGGTCATAGGCCGGAGAGAGCTTCCAGTCGGTCCGCATCGCGATCACCGCATGATTGCGCGGATGGTCGTCCGTATTGCTGATGAGCGCGTTAAAGCACATGCGCCGGAACAGTTCGGGCGCATCGGTCTTCGGCTGCACTGAAACCCGGCGCAGTTCTTCGGCGAGAAGCACATAGGACCATTTGCTGCGGTCCTGATGCGTGTCTTCGGCGCGGAGCAGTGTGAGAGCGCTTAGCATGCGCGCCCTTTGATAGCCGCGTTCCGTTCGTTCCCGGTCGAAGCGCTTTACCAGCAGCGCGTCGCGATCGCCGATCGTCGTGACTCTGGTTTCTGCAGTCCGGATGCCGCATTCGCGGGCGAGCATCAGCATCGCGCGCTCGACCCGTGCGTGATTCCATTTGTCATCCTCGCGATTGAACTTCGCGACCCAGAGCGCGCCGTCATCCTCGACAACCGCCTTGGGCCGGGCACCGCCCATCGACGTGCCGCCATTCATCAGGTCCTGCGCCTGCTGTGCGTCCGCGTCCTGCGGCAGTTCCTCGTCTCTGATGATTGCATCGGCGAAGGCCTGGAGCTTTTCAAGCGCCATAGTGCGGTTGAATTCTCGTTTCGGGGCGGGCGGTTCACGGTTCAGGCCAAAGCTGAGCGCGCCGGCGCGGTCATCGGGCGAATGCAGCAGGTAGTCGAGTTCATCGGGCCCCGGTGAGCCGAAATGGCGCTCTATGATGCGGCGGCCCCAATGGTCGGGGCTTGCGTCGCGCAGCGCGCCGAAAACGCCCTTGAGAAGTCTCGTCTCGTAAGTCTTCATCGAAAGCTTGAGCGCGATCGGGTCTATCGGCACGGCGTTCTCGCGTGCGAGATAGCTCTTGCCGTAGATGAAACGGCCCGTGGCAACGCCGTGCCGGTCCACGCTGCGCTCAAAGCGCCCTGCCGTGACGAATTCCGTTTCGCCCGGCAGGACGATATAGACGAAGCATTCCCTAGAAATCACTGTCGAGCTCCCCGGGTTTTTGCGCGCGGGCGCGCTCGCGCTGGCTGGACAGGGAGAGGCCTTCAGGATCTCTTGACGGGTCGGCCAGGATCTCTATTGGCTCAAGCAGGTCGTAAGCCCACAGCAGCGCCGTGTAGACAACGATGCCTGTCGTGATCTTCCCCTGCTCGGCGTCGGATACGGCCCGGGGGCCGGTCCCGATCTTCTCCGCCACCTCCCCGATGGTCAGATTGCGGCGCAGCCGGGCCGTACGCAGGTTCGCGCCCAGGCGCCTGATCGCCTGTTCGACCGCGTAGGGCGGGGCCTCTGTGAGTGTATTCTTCCTTGCCATGCGCCTTTTAAAGCTGCTTACCGCTGCTGATCTGCTTTTTAAAGCATATCAACGATTCGCGACCGCGCCAAGCATAATCTGCTTTTTAAGGCAGATTAACCCCAATAGGAAGCTTTTTAAAGCAGTCGAGAACCGGAACATCGAGCCCGGCTCAGGCCGGGCGAAATGAGCTCCGGCTCAGCGGCCGGGGTTGAGGAGGGATGGAATGCCTGATGTATTCGACTCCGACGATTCCCTCTCAACCTGCCCGAGTCCCGCCAGACAATGCTTGGAGGGTGGATTCTTGGCGTCTGCTGAGTTGCAAGGCGCCAAACTCGCGAGGCTGACGAATGCGCGATATCGCCTATCGTTTTCGAGACACCAATCCATGCTGGAGTGGCTCGGCGGCTCGTACGATCCAGACGGCTTCCTGGCGGGGACCGTCAAATTCGACGACCCGCGGGCGCGGTGGCGGATCGCCTTTCTTGACTGTAACTGACACTGGCTTTTCGACTTTTGCACGGTGTGCGCGTGGGCCTTTACTTACCTATGTGGTAGGCATATTCTACCTTTCAAATAGGTGTATATGCCCTACCTGGTAGGTGGAAGATGGCGACCCAGGCGACACTGGAGGTGTTGTTCGGCGGCAAAGCGGCTGCGAAAGTGCTGCTATTCATCGAGAACTATGGCGACGGCTACGCCTCGCGGATCGCGAAGACCTTCGACATGCCATTAAGCGAGGTGCAGAAGCAGCTGCAAAAGTTCGAGCAGGTTGGAATTCTGGTCAGCCGGATGGTCGGTACCAGCCGAATCTACACCTGGAATCCCCGGGATCCGGCTTTGGGCGGCCTGCGAGAGCTGTTGCGACAAACGCTGGAACGAGGGATTCCCGAAAAGACACTCCAACTGTACTTCCGGCAACGGCAACGCCCGAGGCGCCAAGGCAAGGCGATTTGAATGCCGGAAATCATCGAACAGTCGACCGTCGAAGAGGTGGCAGCAATCGTTTCGGACGCCCTCGAAAATGCCGGCATAACAGCGACGCTTTCCGGCGGCGGCGCTGTGACGATCTATTCGAACAACGCCTACCTATCCCGGGATCTCGACTTCGTGACTTCAGTCATGGTTGCCGATCTCGAGCCCGTACTGAAGACCCTCGGTTTCGAAAACACGCGCGTTCCAAGGCTGTCGCAGTTCAGCCATCCGAAGGTCAAGTGGTATGTCGAGTTCCCGCCGTCACCGCTAATGTTCGGACATTTGTACGTGAGTCCCGCAGATTGCGCAGTGCTCGAACTTCCCGTCGGCAGGCTCCGCATCATTACGCCGACTCAATCCGTGATGGACAGGCTGGCGGCAGCCTACGCGTGGAAGGACGCGCAGTCGCGTGACCAGGCGATTATGGTTGCAGCAAATCAGGATATCGACTGGGAGGTGCTGAAGGCCTGGTTCGCCGACGAAGGAGAGTCAGAGCAGGAGTACCGTCGTTTCGCAGACGCTGTCCGTGAACGCAAGAGGCGCAAAGGCACGCAACGGACGTTCCGGTAAACGATCCTGGTTGAAAGAAATACGCAGCCTCAACCACTCAGGCGGTCTAAAATCCGCGTGTCGGTGGTTCGAATTTGCCCCTGGCCACCGATCAAATCAGATGCATTCTTGGCACATGGTTTGCCTCCTATTCCGGACGGCCAAACTTTCTCCGGGGTGAACGGGTTGGGATCTGCTCGACGCGGTCCTTGTCCGTGTCGAAGTAGCCCAGGTCATACCCGAGGAAGCTGACCTGCCAGACCTGGTCATCGACCTCGCGGACCCCACCCGGCGACGACGATGCCGAAGTTGATTTTGCGGCGACGAGGCAGATGCGGCCGCAGAACGCGAAGTTGGACTTGGTCGACCGAGGTCTTCGCGGCCGCCCTGCCGCGAGCCCCGGCGCCACAAGATTGACCTCGCAGTCACCACTTCTCACGAGGTCTCCCCATGTTACGTCGTTTCCATCAAGCTGTTTTCGGAATACAAAAGGCCATTTATTTGCTACTCGCGGCAACGCCCGCTGTTGCCGACCCAGGCGCGATCTCGATAGAGGTCGTCGATGCCGTGACGCGCCGGCCCGTCGATGGTGCGAAGATTACGGCCGAATCGCGTGACGGCGATGTGCGCTCGGCAACGACCGATAAAGGCCGGGCGCTGCTCGACAGCCTGGAGGCCGGTTTCTTTGAATTTCGCGCCGAATCGGCGGGATACGTCACGGCCGTCGAGCCCGCGGTCCGAGTACTGGAACAACGGACACGCCGTCTCCGCTTCGAACTGCAGCCGGTATCCGGGCCGATGGACGAGATCGTCGTTGTCGGCAGTGCACGCGAGGCAGACCCCTTCGGCGCCGTCTCGAGCACATTCCTGAGCCGCGACGAGCTGCGTAACGCGCCGGGCAGTGGCAGCGACGTCATGCGCGCGCTGAGCGGTCTGCCAGGGGTCGTCTCCAACGGCGAGTTTGCGGCCTTTTCCGTGCGGGGCCATGGCCCCAAAAGCAACCTCATCTACGTCGATGGTTTCCCGTTCCAGCAAGTCGTGCACTTCGAGCAGACGCTGGGCGAGGAGGAAGAGATCATCAATGGCGGCCGCTACTCCATCTTTGCACCCAATGCCGTTGCCGGAGCGGAATTCTCGCCTGGCGGCTGGAGCGCGGAATTCGGCGGCCGCGACGCGTCGCTCCTGCAACTCGAGGTGGTGGATGGCGCGCCGTCGCCTGTCGGCAGCCTGCGTCTCGATCTCGCCGGCGCTGAACTCCTTTACGAGGGACCGAGCGGCTTCCACGACGACACGTCGATGTTCCTGCAGGCGCGGCGCTTCGACTTCGGCCAGTTTTTCGAGATTATTGGTGAAGAGTCTTTGGGTGCGCCGGTTTCCACGGACGTGATCCTGAAGACGCATACACGTCTCGATGATGACGACGAGTTCGAGTTTCTCGCCATATACGCGCCTGAGGAGTACACGCGGGACGTTAACCACATCCTCGCTGCCGAGGAGGAGGGCGAGGCCATCGAGGACGTCACGTTGCAGAACGAAGACCAGGACCTCGCGCTCGTCGGTGGCACCTGGCGGAGGTTGTTTGGCGATGATGGCGAATGGACAAACCGTATTTACTACCGTGAGCGCGACCGCGTGTCGTCTGAGGGCGAGGCCTTCCCGGACCTGGTCCCGCCGGGTACGCCAGCCGACCAGGTTCCGGTGCGCGAGAGACCCCTGACCGTGAACGAAAAAGAGTCGGAACTCGGCTGGCGCAGCGATGTGTCGTTCGG
>DASVDU010000158.1:0-14404 GCA_036380915.1 Hyphomicrobiaceae bacterium
AACCGCTTCGCCAGCTCCTCGATGTTGTCCGGCGGCCAGTTGGGCACTTCCATGCCGAGGTGCAGGCCCATGGAGGCCAGCACTTCCTTGATCTCGTTCAGCGACTTGCGGCCGAAGTTCGGCGTGCGCAGCATCTCCGCCTCGGTCTTCTGGATGAGGTCGCCGATGTAGACGATGTTGTCGTTCTTCAGGCAGTTCGCCGAGCGGACCGACAGCTCAAGCTCGTCGACCTTCTTGAGGAGCGCAGCGTTGAAGCTGAGATCCGGATGCCGCTCCTCCTCGACGTGCCGCTTCGGCTCCTCGAAGTTGATGAACACGGCGAGCTGGTCCTGCAGGATGCGGGCAGCGAGCGCCACGGCATCCTCGGGGCGCACCGAGCCATCCGTCTCCACGGTCATGGTCAGCTTATCGTAGTCGAGAATTTGCCCTTCACGCGTATTCTCGACCTTGTAGGAAACCTTCTTGACGGGGCTATAGAGGCTGTCGACAGGGATCAGACCGATCGGCGCGTCCTCGGGCCTGTTACGCTCGGCGGGGACGTAGCCCTTGCCCATATCTGCCGTGAACTCCATGCGGACGGAAGCGCCCTCGTCGAGGTGGCAGATGACGTGATCGGGATTCAGGATCTCGACCTCGGAGCTGGCCTCGATGTCCCCCGCACGAGCCGGTCCGGGGCCCTCCTTCCTGAGCACCATGCGCTTGATGCCCTCGGAGTGCACCTTCAGCGCAATCTCCTTGATATTCAGGATGATGTCCGTGACGTCCTCACGAACGCCGGGAATCGACGAGAACTCGTGCAGCACGCCGTCGATCTGAACGGTGCGGACCGCCGCACCCTGAAGGGACGACAGGAGCACCCGGCGCAGAGCATTGCCGAGCGTCATGCCGAAACCGCGCTCGAGCGGCTCGGCCACGAGGGTCGCGAACCGGTCCCTGTCGCGGCCGGGCTGGACGTTGAGCTTCGTCGGCTTGATCAGATCTTGCCAGTTCTTCTGGAGAATGTTCGCCACGGTAGGCCTCACTATCAGCGTAAGCGGCGCCTGCGCGGAGCGCCGCCGGGGTAATTGATGAGCAAAATGCAGCCGGGGCCGAAGCATGCTTCGGCCGCCCAGGCAATCCGTGCCAACCCTCAGACGCGGCGGCGCTTTCTCGGCCGGCACCCGTTATGAGGAATAGGCGTCACATCACGGATGGCTGTCACCTGGAAGCCGATGCCCTGCAGGGCCCGCAGCGCCGATTCGCGTCCCGAACCTGGTCCGCAGACCTCGACCTCGAGGATCTTCATGCCGTGCTCGATCGCCTTCCTGCCGGCGTCCTCGGCGGCGACCTGGGCTGCATAAGGCGTCGATTTGCGCGAGCCCTTGAAGCCCATCGTTCCTGCCGACGACCAGGCAATCGTGTTGCCCTGGGCGTCGGTGATGGTGATCATCGTGTTGTTGAAGCTGGCATTCACGTGCGCCACGCCGGAGCTGATGTTCTTGCGCTCCTTGCGGCGAACTTTCGTGCGGGCCTGCTGCTCTCTAGCCATGGGTGATGCGGTTCCTGGAATCTGGTCTGTTTTGTCGGATTATCAAGCGTCTGCGCGCCGGCCAGCGGATCAAGCCTTCTTCTTGCCGGCGATCGGCTTGGCCGGGCCCTTACGGGTCCGCGCATTCGTGTGCGTACGCTGGCCGCGAACCGGCAGACCGCGGCGATGACGCAGGCCGCGATAGCAGCCGAGATCCATCAGCCGCTTGATGTTCATCGCCACCTCGCGCCGCAGATCGCCCTCGACCATGTAGTCGCGGTCGATCGTCTCGCGGATCTGCAGCACCTCAGCGTCGGTGAGCTCGTTCACCCGCCGCTCTGGCGGAATACCGACCTTCTCGCAGATCTCCTTCGCGAACTTGGGTCCGATACCGTGAATATATTGGAGAGCGATGACGACGCGCTTCTGCGTCGGAATGTTAACGCCAGCGATACGGGCCACGTGTTTCTCCTGCGAGCATGCGGTATGACGACAGATCGCTCAGCCACCGCATCGGCGAGCGACATATTTCTGAATTTTCGGCAGCCTAAACAGCAAAAACCGGCCTCTGGCGCTTCGACACCAGCTCCGATCTCGCCAAGGTGCGGCATGTAATCGCGGTGCTTTTACCCTCTCGGGCCCCCCGCGTCAATGCACGCACCCCGCGTCAAGCCGCCACGACATCGTCCAGGAGACGCTCGATCTCGCGCGTCACCTGCTCGATGGGTGCCATGCCGTCGACCGACTTCAGCTTGCCTTTGGCAAAGTAGTAGCCGATCAGCGGCGATGTTTCCTTGTAGTAGGCCATCAGCCTGTTTTTGACCGTCTCGGCATTGTCGTCGGCGCGACGCACGAACTCGGCCGAGCCGCACACGTCGCAGACGCCAGGCGCCTTCGGCTGTTTGAACTTGTCATGGTAGCCCGCCCCGCATTTGGCGCAGGCGTACCGCCCCGAAATGCGCTCGACGAGGGCCGCGTCGTCGACCTTGAGCTCAATGACGAGGTCAAGCTGCTTGCCCTTTCTCGCCAACAGATCGTCGAGCGCCGCGGCCTGCGGCAATGTCCGGGGGAAGCCGTCGAGGATGAAGCCGGCGTCGCAGTCGGGCTGAGCGATGCGGTCGTCGATGATCCGGATCACTACCTCGTCGGGAACCAAGTCGCCGCGCTCCATGATGGCCTTGGCCTGCTTGCCGACCTCGGTGCCGGCCTTGACCGCGGCTCGCAGCATGTCTCCCGTCGAGAGTTGGACCAGTCCGCGCGTCCTGGCAATGGCTGCCGCCTGCGTGCCTTTACCTGCACCCGGCGGACCCAGCAGTATCAGATTCATCGCCGCCCCCTCGTCGCGCCCCTGAGCTTAGCCTTCTTGATGAGGCCCTCGTACTGGTGGGCCAGCAGATGGCTCTGCACCTGTGCGACGGTGTCCATCGTCACGCTCACGACGATCAGCAGCGACGTGCCGCCGAAGTAGAACGGGACGCCTGCGCGTGAGATGAGGATCTCAGGCAAGACGCAGACTGCGGCCAGATAAATCGCGCCGACGACCGTGATGCGGGTCAGCACGTAGTCGATGTACTCGGCCGTCTTCTGTCCCGGACGGTAACCAAGGATGAAGCCACCGTACTTGCGAAGGTTATCCGCCGTCTCCTGCGGATTGAACACCACCGCCGTATAGAAGAACGTAAAGAAGATGATCAGCGACACATAGATTGCCAGATGCAGCGGCTGTCCTTGGCCCAGCAATGCGACCAGCGTGTTCAGCCACTCGGGCCCCGACCCCGACATGAATTGGGCGGCCGTGATCGGCAGCAGCAACAACGATGAGGCGAAGATCGGCGGGATGACGCCAGACGAGTTCAGCTTCAGCGGCAGGTGCGAGCTGTCGCCCTGGAACATGCGGTTGCCGACCTGTCGCTTCGGATACTGAATCGGAATACGCCGTTGCGCTCGCTCCATGAAAACGATCACGACGACGACCAGCAGCATCAGGGCCAGCAGGCCGAGGAGCATAAGGGTCGACAGCGAACCCGTACGTGCCAGCTCGAACAGTGCGGCGATCGCGCTCGGCAGCGTCGCCACGATGCCGGCGAAGATGATGAGTGATATGCCGTTGCCGACACCGCGGGCGGTGATCTGCTCGCCGAGCCACATCAGGAACATCGTGCCGCCGACCAGCGTGACGACGGTCGTCAGCCGGAAGAACCAGCCCGCCTCGATGACCACACTACCAGTCGCCCCGCGCGTGCCTTCGAGGCCGATGGCGATGCCGTAAGCCTGGAATGCAGCGAGAACGACCGTCAGGTAGCGCGTATACTGGTTGATCTGCTTGCGGCCCTGCTCGCCCTCCTTCTTCAGCTGCTCGAGCGTCGGATTGATCGACGACATGAGCTGCATGATGATCGAGGCCGAGATGTACGGCATGATGTTGAGCGCGAAGATCGCCATGCGCTCGACGGCACCGCCCGCGAACACATTGAACATGCCGAGGATGCCGCTCTGGCTCGATTGGAAGGCCTGCCCGAATGCGACAGGGTCCACGCCTGGGATCGGGATGAACGTGCCGAGGCGATAGACGACGAGCGCACCCAGCGTGAACCAGATGCGCTTCTTAAGCTCCTCGGCCTTGGCGAATGCGCCAAAGTTCAGATTTGCTGCCAGTTGCTCGGCGGCGGATGCCATTTTCGTTCAATTCTCCCGAAGTTCGACGCAGCCCCGGCGGCGATCGGTCCGCATGTCCGGCGGGCGCTTCGCGGCGGCCGATCTTCCCTGCATGGGCGAGCGACCCGCGCTTCTGGTCACCAGCATAACGCGGCAGGCCCCTCGCCCGAAAGGCGTTGAACTCCGCTGCGGCCGGGTCTATTCGCCGCTCTTGGTCCCCTTTCCGGATGCCGCTTTTTTGGCTGCTGACTTCTTGCGCTTTTCCTCGTCGGCTTCCAGGACCTTCTCCTCGATCAGGTTGACCTTGCCGCCGGCCTTCTCGACCGCCGCGCGGGCAGAAGCCGTCGCGTGATTGACGGTGATCTCGACCTTTGCCTTGAGCTCGCCCGTGCCGAGCAGGCGGACCCCATGCTTGGGGCGACGCAGCACGCCCGCTGCCACGAGGCCGGCGACGTCGATCGGCTGGGCCGGGTCGATCCTGCCGGCATCGATCGCCTGCTGCAGGCGGCCAAGGCTCAGCTCGTTCCAGTCCTTCTGGCGCCACTTGTCGAAGCCGCGCTTCGGCAGCCGGCGATAGAGCGGCATCTGGCCGCCTTCGAAGCCGCCGATGCTGACGCCCGCACGCGATTTCTGGCCTTTGACACCACGGCCGCCGGTCTTGCCGACACCGGAGCCGATGCCGCGGCCGACGCGGACGCGGAGCTTGTTGGCTCCTGGATTGTCCTTGAGTTCGTTAAGACGCATCAGTCTGGCTCCCAGCCTGTCAGGCCTTCTCGTCGACGATGCGCACGAGATGCTGGACCTTGTTGATCATGCCACGCACGGCCGGAGTGTCCTCCAGCGTGCGGCGGCGGTGAAGCTTGTTGAGACCGAGGCCGATCAGCGTCTGCTCCTGCCGCTCCGGACGGCGGCTCGGGCTGCCGATCTGCTCGATCGTGATCGTCCTGCCGGAATTGTTCGCCATGTCACGTCATTCCCGTTCGGCGGTCCTGCAGCTTGCCGCAGGCGCCCTGTCAATCTCAGGCCTCGGCCGGGGCGGCCTCGGCTTCCGAAGTTCCGTCGCGACGGCGCGCAACGATCTCGCCGTATTTCTTGCCGCGCCGAGCCGCAACGCCGCGTGGGTTCTCCTGCACCTTCAGAGCGTCGAAGGTTGCCCGGACGACGTTGTAGGGATTCGTGGAGCCGAGCGATTTTGCGACCACGTCCTGCACGCCCAGCATCTCGAACACAGCGCGCATGGCGCCGCCAGCGATGATGCCGGTGCCTGGAGGCGCAGACCGCAGGATTACCCGGCCGGATCCATGGCGGCCTGCGCTGTCGTGATGAAGCGTGCGGCCTTCGCGCAGCGGAACGCGCATCAGACCGCGCCGCGCCGCTTCGTTGGCCTTGCGGATCGCCTCGGGCACCTCGCGTGCCTTACCATGCCCGAAGCCGACGCGGCCCTTGTGGTCACCGACGACGACGAGCGCGGCGAAACCGAAGCGCTTACCGCCCTTCACCACCTTCGCGACGCGGTTGATGTGCACCAGCTTGTCGGAAAACTCGCTCTCGCGCTCCTCGCGATCGCGGCCGCGGTCTCTTCCTGGAAAACGTGCCACGGATCCTTGTCCTTTCGTCAGAATTGAAGTCCGCCCTCGCGGGCGGCGTCGGCGAGCGCCTTGACACGGCCGTGGTACTTGAAGCCGCCGCGGTCAAACACGACGGCAGCCACACCAGCCTTTATCGCTCGCTCCGCGACGAGCCGCCCGACTTCGGCAGCGGCCGCCTTGTCGGCGCCGGTCTTGAGCTTGCCCCTGAGGTCCTTGTCGAGGCTCGAGGCAGTCGCCACCGTGTGGCCCTTCGAGTCGTCGATGACTTGCGCATAGATGTGCTTGGAAGAGCGGTGCACGGACAAGCGCGGCCGCCCTTTCGTGCGTTTCCTCAGCGCGCTGCGCACGCGCCTTTTGCGCCGTTCAGACTGTGTGAGCGCGACCATGGATTCCGTCCTTACTTCTTCTTGCCTTCCTTGCGGAAGACGAATTCACCCTGGTGGCGGATGCCCTTGCCCTGGTAAGGCTCAGGTGGCCTGTAGCTGCGGATCTCCGCCGCAACCTGCCCGACGAGCTGCTTGTCGATGCCGGATACGGTGATCACTTCCTGCCTGGCTCCGCTGACCGCCACATCGACCCCCGGCGGGATCTTGTGCACGATGTCGTGGCTGAACCCCACCGTAAGCTGAAGCTGGTCCTTACCCTTGAGCTGCGCGCGGAAGCCGACGCCTTGGATCTCGAGCGTGTGGGAGTAGCCTTCCGTTACGCCCTTGACCAGGTTGGCCAGCGTCGTACGCGACATGCCCCACATGGCCCGCGCTTGCTTGCTATCGTCGACCGGGCTGACCTCGATGCCGTTCTCGCTCTGGGAGGCCCTGACTTTATCTGGCAGGGTGAACTCGAGCTCGCCCTTCGGGCCTTTGAACTTCACCGTCTGGCCCGTGATCGTCGCCGTGACGTTCGCGGGCACCGGGACCGGCTTCTTGCCGATGCGTGACATGACTTTTCCTCAGCTCCCGCCCTTAGAATACGTTGCAGAGGACCTCGCCGCCGACGTTCTCCTCACGCGCCCGCCAGTCGGGCATGACGCCCTTCGGCGTGGAGAGGATCGCGACGCCGAGGCCGTTGGCCACGGTCTTGAGCTCCTTGACCGGCGAGTAGACGCGGCGGCCGGGCTTCGACACGCGGGAGATCTTGCGAATCGCCGGCTGGCCATTCGCATACTTCAGCTCGATCTCGAGCTCCGCCTTGCCGCCGCGTTCGACGCGCGTGTAGCCGCGGATATACCCTTCCTCCGCCAACACGTCGAGGACGCGCGCGCGCAGGTTGGAAGCCGGCGTGACGACTTTCGTCTGCCGCCGCATCTGCGCATTGCGGATGCGGGTCAGCATGTCTCCGAGAGGATCGTTGACCATTCTCTCGCTCCTACCAGCTCGCCTTGACCATGCCGGGGATCAGCCCTTGGGATGCAAGATCCCTGAGCTGATTACGGCACATCCTGAGCTTGCGATAATAACCCCGCGGGCGGCCCGTGATTTCGCAACGGTTGCGAATCCGGGTCTTCGATGAGTTGCGCGGCAGCTCAGCCAGCTTCATGCTGGCCTGCATGCGCTCGGTCAGCGTCTTGGATTTGTCCTTCGCGGCGGCCTTAAGCTTCTGGCGCCGCTCTGCGTATTGAGCCGCCAGCTTGCGCCTGCGGTTGTTCTTTTCGGTCGAGCTCGTCTTTGCCATGTTTTCTCCTAAGAGCCTTTCGGCTGTTCTGCCGAGGTCCCTCAGCTACGGAATGGGAAATTGAAGCCGCGCAGCAGCTCGCGCGCTTCATCGTCGGTCTTGGCCGTCGTGCAGACGATCACGTCCATGCCCCACACCTCGTCGACCTTGTCGTAGTCGATTTCGGGGAACACGATGTGCTCCTTGAGGCCGAGCGCATAGTTCCCGCGGCCATCGAAGCTCCTCGGGTTCAGGCCGCGGAAGTCTTTCACGCGCGGCAGCGCGATCGTGACCAGACGGTCCAGGAACTCATACATGCGGTCGCCGCGCAGTGTCACCTTGGCACCGAGGGTCATGCCCTCGCGGACCTTGAAGGTCGCAATCGACTTGCGCGCCCGAGTAAGGACCGGCTTCTGACCGGCAATGAGCGCCAGATCGTTGGCCGCGTTCTCGACCTTCTTGCGGTCGGCCACAGCCTCGCCCACGCCCATGTTGAGCACGATCTTGTCGATGCGCGGCACCTGCATCACGTTCTTGTAGTTGAACTTTTTCGTGAGCTGGTCACGCACGACATTTACGTAGTGCGCTTTCAGCCGCGGCGTATAGCCTTCCGGACGCGTAAATGAGCGCAGCTCCGCCGGCTTGGCCTGCTGTGCCTGCTTGTCAGCCTTGCCGGCCTTCTCGGGCTTGCCGCCCTTACCCTTGGGGGCGGCCCCCGCCGGCCCTTTCGCCGCCTTCTTCTCGGCCATTGTTCTACTTCCTCTCCGGGATCACTTCGCCCGAACGCTTCGCAAAGCGCACCTTCCGGCCATCTTCCAGGAACTTGAACCCGACACGGGTCGGCGATCCGTCCGCCGGGTCCTCGATTGCGAGGTTCGAGAGGTGGATCGGCGCTTCCTTGGAGATGATGCCGCCTTCCTGGCTCGCGGTCTGGCGCTGATGGCGGCGTACGATGTTCACACCACGAACCAGCGCCCGGTTCTCCTTGGGCATCACGGAGATGACCTCGCCCCTCTTGCCTTTGTCGCGACCGGCGAGCACCACGACCCGGTCGCCCTTCTTGATCTTCAGCGACGGCATCAGAGCACCTCCGGCGCCAGCGAAATGATCTTCATGTGATTCTTGGCGCGCAACTCGCGAGTGACCGGCCCGAAGATACGGGTGCCAATCGGCTCGCCCTGGTTGTTGATCAGCACCGCGGCGTTGCGGTCGAAGCGGATCAGCGATCCGTCCGGACGGCGCACGCCCTTGGCGGTCCGCACGATTACGGCTCTCATGACCTGCCCCTTCTTCACGCGGCCGCGCGGAATGGCTTCCTTCACGGTCACGACGATGGTGTCGCCGATGCTCGCGTACTTCCGCTTGGAGCCGCCCAGCACCTTGATGCACTGCACACGACGGGCGCCGGAATTGTCGGCCACGTCAAGGTTGGATTCCATCTGGATCATCGAAACAGTCCTTTCGGCTCACGCCTGAAGCTCCGGCCTCGTCCCGTCCCGCTTGGTTGGACCGCCGCCGTCCGATCGGCTCCGGCCCGAACCCGGGCGCAATCTCCGGCTCCTGACGTCACGAATTCACGCTTCCAATGACGTGCCAGCACTTGTGCTTGGAGACCGGGCGCCCTTCCTGGATGCGCACCACGTCCCCGACCTTGAAGGCATTCGCCTCGTCGTGGGCGTGGTACTTCTTCGTGCGGCGCACGGTCTTCTTCAAGAGCGGGTGCATGTAGCGGCGCTCGACCTTAACGACGACCGTCTTGTCGTTCTTGTCCGACACGACCACGCCCTGCAGGATGCGCTTCGGCATCTCGTTTCTCCTCAACCCTTCTGGGCCTGACCGGCCTGCTTCTGGCGCGCTATGGTCTTGATGCGCGCAATGTCGCGACGCACCTGACGCACGCGTGCCGTGTTCTCGAGCTGTCCCGAGGCGGCCTGGAAGCGCAGGTTGAACTGCTCCTTCTTGAGATTGACCAGCTGTTCTTCCAGCTGATCAAGCGTCATGTCCCTGATCTCGGCAGCCTTCATTATTCTTCGACCTCTCGTACCCCGCGCGCCGGCTGGCTTCAGCTCAGGCGCGTCACCACTTTCGTCTTGATCGGCAGCTTTGCGGCACCCAATCCCAAAGCTTCCCTGGCAACGTCGTCTGGCACACCGTCGAGCTCGAACATGATGCGGCCGGGCTTCACGCGGCAGACCCAGAGCTCCGGTGCGCCCTTGCCGGATCCCATGCGGACCTCAGCCGGCTTCTTCGACACGGGGACATCCGGAAAAACTCGAATCCACACCCGGCCAGCGCGCTTCATATGGCGCGTGATGGCGCGCCGCGCCGCCTCGATCTGACGTGCGCTGACGCGCTCCGGCTCGAGCGCCTTGAGCCCGTAGGAGCCGAAATTCAGCGTGGTTCCGCCTTTGGCCTGACCGTGAATGCGGCCCTTGTGCGCCTTGCGGAATTTCGTGCGTTTGGGTTGCAGCATGATCGTTGTCCTCGAAATGCGTCAGGCGCCGGCTCCGGCGCGCTCACTCTCGCGCCTGCGGCCGCCCCCGCCGCCTTCCTGCATGTCAAGGGCGCGCCGCTCAGCAGCCATCGGATCATGCTCCATGATCTCGCCCTTGTAGATCCAGACCTTTACGCCGATGACGCCATAGGCCGTCCGCGCGAGCCCATATCCGAAATCGACATCGGCGCGCAGCGTGTGCAGCGGCACCCGGCCTTCGCGATACCACTCCGTGCGCGCGATCTCCGCGCCACCGAGCCGGCCCGAGACGTTGATTCGGATGCCCTGGGCACCAAGCCGCAACGCCGACTGAACCGCCCGCTTCATCGCACGACGGAAGGCCACGCGGCGCTCGAGCTGCTGAGCGATGCCCTCGGCCACCAGCGTCGCATCGATCTCGGGCTTGCGCACCTCGACGATGTTGAGATGCACCTCCGACGGGGTCAGCTTCGACAGGTCGGCGCGCATCTTTTCGATGTCCGCGCCCTTCTTTCCAATGAGCACGCCGGGGCGGGCCGTATGCACCGTCACCCGGCACTTCTTGTGCGGACGCTCGATGACAACCTTGGAAATGCCGGCCTGGCGCTGCTGCTTCAGGATGTATTCGCGGATTGCGCGATCCTCGTGCAGCAACCTGCCGTACTCGCCGCGTCCGGCGAACCAGCGGCTGTCCCAGGTCCGGTTGATGCCGACGCGGAGGCCGACTGGATTGACTTTCTGACCCATCCTCAGGCCTCCTTTGCCTCGGCCGGCTCTTCCTTCACCTCGCGCACGACGACGGTGATCTGGGAGAACGGCTTCAGTATCCTGGCGCTGCGGCCGCGTCCGCGCGCGTGGAACCGCTTCATCACGAGATTCTTGCCCACATAGGCTTCGGCGACGATGAGGTCGTCGACGTCCAGCCCGTGGTTGTTCTCCGCGTTGGCGACCGCCGACATCACGCACTTGCGCACGTCGGTTGCAATGCGCTTGCGCGAGAACTCCAGGTCCGCCAGCGCTGCGTTGACCTTCTTGCCGCGGATCAACCCCGCAACGAGATTCAGCTTCTGCGGCGACACCCGCAGGTTCCTCGCTACCGCCTTCGCCTCGTTGTCGGGGAGGCTTCGCTCACGCTTGGGCTTGCCCATCGTCTCAATCCTCGCCGCTTATCTTCTCTGCGCCTTGCGGTCGCCGCTGTGGCCGGTGAACGTGCGCGTCGGCGCGAACTCGCCGAACTTGTGCCCGATCATGTCCTCGTTGACGGACACTGGAATGTGCTTGTGGCCGTTGTAGACACCGAACGTCAGGCCGACGAACTGCGGCAGGATCGTCGAGCGCCGGCTCCAGATCTTGATGATCTCGTTACGTCCGGACGCGCGCGCCTTCTCTGCCTTCTTCAGCAGATAGCCGTCGACGAACGGACCTTTCCAAACTGAGCGTGCCACGCGTGGTCTCCTTCCGCCGCCTTACTTGCCCTTGTGGCGGCCATGGATGATGTACTTTTCGGTTGCCTTGTTCTTGCGGGTGCGGAAGCCCTTGGCCGGCTTGCCCCAAGGCGTTGCCCAGTGCTTGCCGCCATTGGTGCGGCCGCCGTTCGGGTGATCGACCGGGTTCATGGCGATCGAGCGCACCGTCGGGCGGATACCTAGCCACCGCTTCCGGCCAGCCTTGCTCAGCACTTGGTTCGAATGATCCGGATTCGACACCGCGCCCACGGTCGCCATGCACTCGGCTCGTACACGGCGCGTTTCTCCGGAATTGAGCTTGAGGATCGCCCAGCCCGCGTCGCGCCCGACGAGTTGCACGTAGGCCCCAGCCGAACGCGCAAGCTGTCCGCCGCGACCCGGCTTCAGCTCGACGTTGTGAACGATGGTGCCGATCGGCATGTTGCTGAGCGGCATGGCGTTGCCGGGCTTCACGTCGACCTTCTCGCCCGCCACCACCGTATCCCCGACCGCAAGCCGCTGGGGGGCCAGGATGTAGGAGAGCTGGCCATCCTCGTACTTCACCAGCGCGATGAAGGCCGACCGGTTCGGATCGTACTCGAGCCGCTCGACGGTGGCGGACTGGTCGAACCGGCGACGCCGGAAATCGATCAGCCGGTAGGTGCGCTTGTGGCCGCCGCCGATGTGCCGGGTCGTGATCCGGCCGGCGTTATTGCGCCCACCTGTTTTCTTCAGGCCCTCGGTCAGCATCTTGACCGGCGCGCCCTTCCAAAGCTCGCGGCGATCCACCAGCACCAGATTGCGCATGCCATGCGACGTCGGACGGTATGTCTTGAGTGCCATGGAACTGCTCCTTTACAGGCCCGTCGTGACGTCGATCGAGTGGCCTTCCTCGAGCGTCACGACGGCCTTCTTGACGTCGCTCTGCAGGGCGCGCCGTCCGCGAAACTGCTTCAGCTTGCCCTTTTGGACGATCGTGTTGACCGCCTTCACCTTGACATTGAAGAGCTGCTCGACCGCCGACTTGATGTCCGGCTTCGAGGCCTTTAGGGGCACCCTGAAGACGATCTTGTTGTGCTCCGAGGCCGTCGTCGACTTCTCGGTCACGATCGGAGCGATGATCACGTCGTAGCTATCGAGCTTTTTCATTTGAACCGCGCCTCCAGCGCCTCGACGGCCGCCTTCGTCAGCACCAGCTTGCGACGGCGCAGAATGTCGTAGACGTTGATGCCCTGGACCGGCAGGACGTCGATGTTTGGAATGTTGCGTGCCGCCCGAGCGAAACGGGGCTCCAGCTCGGCGCCGTCGATGATCAGGGCATTGGAAAGCTCGAGCTTCTCGAAAGCCTGCCGCAGGGACTTGGTCTTCCCATCGGTCGACTCGGCCTTCTCGAGCACGATCAGCTCCCCGGCCCTGGCCTTGGCGGACAGCGCGTGGCGCAGCGCCAGTGCACGCACCTTCTTCGGCAAGTCGATGGCGTGGCTGCGCGGCTTCGGGCCGAAAGCCTTGCCGCCACCGCGCCACTGCGGGACCGACTTGTCGCCGTGGCGGGCACCGCCGGTGCCCTTCTGGCGGTAGACCTTCTTGCCGGTCACGTTCACCTCGGAACGGTCCTGCGCGTGGTGCGTCCCCGCCATCCGCTTCAGCTGCTGATAGCGGACCATCCGGTGCAGAATGTCCGGACGCGGCTCGAGCCCGAAAATGGCATCATTGAGCTCCAGAGAGCCTGCCGAACCCGCATCCAGCGTCGTCACGTTAGCCTGCATGACGCTCACTCCTGATTGGCAGCGGCCGCTTCGGCAGCCGGCTTCCTGAAGGCACCAGGCTTCGGCGCATCGGCTGGCACCGGCTGCTTCACGGCATCGCGCACCAGCACCCATCCGCCCTTGTGGCCCGGAACGGCGCCCTTCACCATCAGCAACCCACGCTCCGGATCGGTCTTGACGACCATCAGGTTCTGCGTGGTGACACGCTCGCTGCCGAGGTGGCCCGCCATCTTCTTGCCCTTGAAGACCTTGCCGGGATCCTGGCGCTGACCGGTCGAGCCGTGGCTGCGATGGGAGATCGACACGCCGTGGCTGGCATGCAGACCCCCGAAGTTCCAGCGCTTCATGGGGCCCTGGAAACCCTTGCCCGTGCTCGTGCCCGTCACATCGACGAGCTGCCCCGGGATGAAATGGTCCGCCGTCAGCTCGGCCCCGATATCGATCAGGTTTTCGGGCGACACGCGGAACTCGGCGACCTTGCGCTTCGGCTCCACCTTGGCGATCGCGAAGTTCTGACGCTCCGCCTTGGTGACGTGCGTCGGCTTGCGGCGGCCGGCGCCGAGCTGGATCGCCGTATATCCATTCTTCTCCGACGTGCGGTGGGCGACAACCTGGCAGTTGTCGACCTTCAGCACGGTCACAGGGATATGCTCGCCCGCGTCGGTGAAAACACGGGTCATTCCGAGCTTCTGTGCGATCAATCCGGAGCGCATCACGTGCGGTCCTTCCAATACGGGGTCATGCACCTTCAAATCCGGCGCAGAGGACCCGGGTTTTCTAGAGCTTGATCTCGACGTCGACGCCTGCGGCGAGGTCGAGCTTCATCAGCGCATCCACCGTCTGCGGCGTCGGATCGACGATATCCAGCAGACGCTTGTGCGTGCGCATCTCGAACTGCTCGCGGCTCTTCTTGTCGATGTGCGGGGAGCGGTTCACCGTGAACCGTTCCTTGCGCGTCGGCAGCGGAATGGGCCCGCGGACCTCGGCGCCGGTGCGTTTCGCCGTATTCACGATCTCGCGCGTCGACGCATCGAGCACACGATGGTCGAACGCTTTGAGCCGGATACGTATGTTCTGGCCGTTCATGTTCTTCACTCACCGATTGCGGCGAGCGCCTCCTCACATCGGAAGCGCTCTCGCGCGCCCCCACCTAAACTCTTGCGTCCGGTAGCGGCGCAGCAGCCGCCAGTGTTTCTGGCCCGCTTTTCACTCCACGATCTTCGTCACCACGCCGGCGCCGACCGTGCGACCGCCCTCGCGGATCGCAAACCGCTGCTTCTCCTCCATCGCGATCGGCGTGATCAGCTCGACGCTCATCG
>DASVDU010000159.1:0-4001 GCA_036380915.1 Hyphomicrobiaceae bacterium
CAGGATCAGGAAGACCCACGGGTCGTCCGTCACGGCGAGGATCGCATTGGCGATCTGCTGCGGCAGGCCAGCGTAGCCGAGGATCCAGGAGAAGATGCGGGCGGCACCAACCACGATCATGATGATGGCGGTGAGCCGCGCTGTTTCGACAAGCGCCTTGTAGATCCGCGCCGGCGTCAGCTCGCGGTAGATGACGGTGCCAACGAACAGGGCGTAGACGACGGCAACGGCCGAGCATTCCGTCACGTTGAAGATGCCGGTCCGTATGCCGAGGATGATGAAGACCGGCATCATTAGTGCCCAGAAGGCGCCGCGGAAGCTCTTCCAGATTTCCCGTCCGGTCGAGCGGCCGTGCACGGGATACTGCCGGATTTGGGCAATGATCGAGGTGATGACGAGCATCGCCAGCCCGTAGACGAGGCCGATGATGACGCCCGCCAGGAACAGGCGCGTGATCGACTGGTTCGTCAGCACGCCCATGACGATGAAGGCGATCGAGGGCGGGATGATGGGGGCGAGGACATTGGAGGAGGCCATCACGGCGGCCGAGAATGCCGGCTTGTAGCCCTCTCGGATCATCGCCGGGATGAGCACCCGGCCGAGGGCCGAGGTGTCGGCCACCGCCGAGCCCGAGATGCCGGCGAACACGGTGGCGGCGAAGACGGTGCTGAGCGCGAGCCCGCCGCGGAAACGGCCGAGCACCGTGTTGGTGAAAGCCAGCAGCCTGTCGGTCAGGCCGCCCATCGTCATGAGGCTGCCGGCGAGCAGGAAGCATGGGATGGCGAGCAGGGTGAAGCTATCGAGACCGCCGAATACCTGCTGCGGCACGATCATCAGATTGGCGCCGGGGACGAAGAGCAGAATTGCCACGATGGAGCCGGCGATGATGGCGAGGCCGATCGGCACGCCGATCAGCATGAACCCGAATATTCCGGCCACCAGAGTCGCAAGCAGCGCCATGCAAGCGTCCCTTCAGGCAATCGGCGCGGGGTTGCCGCGCGCGTACGGGCTGCGGGTCAGCCGCGCGATGACGACGGCCAGTCCGATGAGCAATGCACCGGCGGGGAGAGCCGCATAGGGCAGGGCCATGCTGACCTCGAATGCCGCGGACAGCTGACCCTTGAGCAGGTTTGCGAGATTGATGCCGTAGGAAAGCAGAACGTACACGGTGCCGAGCACGACGGCATCCCTCACCGCCAGAAACACGGTGCGTATCCGGGTGGGCAGGGCATCAACGAGCACGGGGACAGTGATGTGTCCGTTCTCGCGCATCACGACGGCGCTGCCCAGCATGCTGATCCAAACCATGAGGTAACGGGCCAGCTCCTCGGACCAGTCTGGTGCGCTGTCCAATGCGTATCTGCCGAAGACCTGCCAGACGAGGCTCGCCACGAGAACCGCGAGCATCATTGCGAGCACCGCATCGAGCGTGCGCTCCAGCATCCGTGCGAACCGGTCGAGCCGGAGTTGCCAGCCGTTCAGTTCCGGCTCAGCCGCTGACTGATCGATCATTCTGGGCGGGGCTCCCAAGAAGGCGACCGGGCGCTGATGGTCGTCCGGCCGCCCGCTTTTCAAGCTACCGGGCCGACCGTTATTTCACGGCCTGGATCTTCTTGACCCAGTCAGCCAGCTCGGGGAAGTCTTTCGCCATCGGTTCGAGCTTGGCCTGGAAGGCGTTCCGGTTGACCGGGATGAAGGTCAGGCCCTTTGCCTCCAGATCCTTCTTGTATTTCGCCTCCATCTCGACCATGCGGTCGGTGCCGGCGAGCATGGCGGCTTCGCCTTCCTCCTGCAGGATCTTGCGCGTCTCCTCGGGCAGCGATTTGAACTTCGCATCGGAAAAGATGAACGTCATGGCACCGAGCACGTGGCCGGTTTCGATGACGTACTTTTGCACCTCGTCGAAATGCTGGTCCTCGATCACCTCGAGCGGGTTCTCCTGGCCGTCGACGACGCCCTGCTGCAGCGAGGTGAAGAGCTCGGCAACGCCCATCGGCACGGGGCTCGCGCCAAGGTATTCCCAGGTCAGCCGGTACATCTTGAGCGGTGGCACGCGGAGCTTGACACCCTTCAGATCATCGACCTTCTCGACGAGCTTGTTCGAGCTCATGTGGCGCGCACCGCGATAGCCCGCGCCGATGATGTGAAACCCCGTCTTCTTGGCGATCTCGGCGAACAGCTCGCGGCCGAGGGGGCCGTAGTAGACCGATTTGAAATGGGCGATATCGCGGATGAGGTAGGGATAGGCCTCGATGCCGGCGATCGTATTGTAGCGGTCGAGCGTACCGACGGACTGCAGCACGATATCATTTGTGCCGATCAGCAGGCCTTCGATGGATTGCGGCCAGTCGCCTGTCGAGCCGGAATGCGCGATGTCGATCTTGATCTTGCCGCCGGAGCGTTCGGCCACGCGCTTTGCGTAGTCCTCGGCGACGTCGTACCAGATGTTCCCAGGCGTGTAGATGTGCGCCATCTTGAGGGTGACGGTCTGCGCCGCAGCCGACGTCGCCATGCCGATCACGAGGCCAAGCCCTGCCAGAGCTCCCCAGACTGATTTTCTCATTTCTTCCCTTTCCTTGTCCGTGCTTCTCGTTTCATACGCTCGATGCTTCCCTTCCCGGCGCAGGCGCGCTCGCCGGCACTTTCCGATCAGGCCCGCCCGCGGCGCGCGCCCAGGCGAGCAGGACGGCTTTGGCCTGCAGTCCCGGCAATGCCCCAAGCGCACGGGCCGGTGCATTTGCCGCAGAAATCACGCCGTCCTCGTACGTGGATAGAGCCTCGCCAATCCGGGCACTCGCTGCCGATACGGTGAAGGCGGGGATATTGCGGCGTTCGAGCGCGGGGAGGCGGGCGATGCCGGCTTCCTCGACGCCGATCCCGGCATCATTGTAGACGGCTGCATGTCCATCGACCCGCAGCGCAAGCGCGGGATTGCCGCCGACAAGCCCTCCGTGCGAGCCGGTGACGATGATCTGGTCCGCATCCTCGGGCACGACCATCGCGGCTGAGTCGATCACAACCAGTCGGCGGACGGCGCGCTCTGGCGTGAGCACGCTTCGCGTCTCTGTGGACGGGGGAATTTCGATCCGCCGGACTTCCGCACGCTGAAGGCGTTCCGCCGCCTCCCGGCAGGACATCCCGGGATGCACGCCCAATCGTTGTGCCGGCTCGTTGGCGTGGGAGATGACACCGCGCGCAAGCATGTCGCCCGGCTCGCCGATTCGCGCGCTCATGTGCGAGACGGCGGCCGCCGCCATGCCGCCCGCGGCGAGCAGAGCAAGGGACGCGATACCCGCACTGTCGCGTCCTACGCCGGCATCGTTGAAGATGACGGCGCGGAGCCCGGCGGAAGCGGCGAGATAGGCCGGATACCGGCCCCCGTGGCTGCCGCAGACGACGACGCATGCGCGCGCCTCGGATGGAAACTTGGTGGCCGTCGGCGCTTCGATGACGCGCGTCATTGTCTGCCTTGGAATTTCCCCGCTCGATGCCCGTGATTTTCGCGAAGAAAACCGGATGACCTTTGTTCCATTTCCATGCTATCGAAGTTCCACTAGTTTGCAAAGTGGTGTCTCGAAAAGCGCTGGGCGGGGAAAACTTTGACCCAGGAAACCGCAGTCAAGACGGTTGATCGTGTTGCGACCATTCTTCGCCTGCTCGCGCAGGCCGGGGAAAGCGGGCACCGCCTGAGCGATATCGCGGACAAGGCGGGCCTCGGCAAGACGACGGCGCATCGTCTCCTCGGAGCCCTTGTCCAGGTCGGCCTTGCCAACCAGGACCTTAAGACCAAGCGGTACACCTTGGGAAGTGCCGCTGCCGCGCTCGGGCGCGCTGCCGGCATGCATCAGGTCGAAATCTTTATCCGTCCGGTCTTGCGCCGGCTTGCCCGTGAGACGGAGGACACGGTGTTCGCCTCCGTGCGCGAAGGGCTTGCCGCCGTGTGCATCGGTCGCGAGGTGGGCGCCTTCCCGATCCGGACGCTGACGCTCGACGAGGGGGAC
>DASVDU010000160.1:0-2748 GCA_036380915.1 Hyphomicrobiaceae bacterium
TCCTCCGCCGCGCCACACCGGTGGGCAATCTCTCGTACCACCCTCGGGTCCAACGGGAAGAACCGTCCGAGCGTCGATTTAGTGGTCGGCGTCTGCGGTTCAAGCAGCGGCGTCGGGGCATCGTTCAGATTCGCCATCGCCGTTACGCCTTCGCGCCCCGTCCTCCCATCCTCCCATTGGGGCTTCGTGCCCTGCTAGGGGGGCGCTGCGTGTGGGCCTCTAGCCACGTCAGAACACCCGCCTCGTCCACCATGACGGAACGACCGATACGGATCACACAATGACGAAGCGCGGCGAACTCTGAGCACCCTGTCAAGGGTCACCCAATTTTCCCCAGTTAGGGTCATCCAATTTTCCCCACCTGCGGGTTGCCGTCGTTACTCGACGGATTCGGTCTCCGCGGCCCTGACCAGCCCGGCCTTGAGCTTGTCTTTCAGCCGGTAGGAGCTGCCGCGGATGTTCAGCGTGATGGCGTGATGCAGCACGCGATCGAGGATCGCGGTGGCGATCACGCGATCGCCGAAGACCTCGGCCCAGGCGCCGAAGCTCTGGTTGCTTGTGAGGATCATCGGTCCCTTCTCGTAGCGGCGGCTGATCAGCTGGAAGAAGAGATTGGCCCCTTGTCGGTCGATGGGCAGGTAGCCGATCTCGTCGATGATGAGCAGCCGCGGCACCGTGTAGAACTTCAGCCGCTCGTCGAGCCGCCCCTCCGCCGTGGCCTTCATGAGCGAGGCGATGAGGTTGGCCGCCGTGGTGAAGAGCACGCGGTATCCGGACTCGATCGCCTTCATGCCGAGCGCCACGCTCAGGTGGGTCTTTCCCACGCCGGGCGGGCCGAGGATCACGACGTTCTCGCCGTGCTCGATGAAGTGGCAGGACGCGAGGGTCGCGATCTGCTTCTTGTCGATCGAGGGCTGGTAAGCGAAGTCGAAGCTCTCCAGCCCCTTCACGAACGGGAAGCGCGCGAGGTTCGTGCGCATCGTGATGTTCTTGGCGGTCTTGCTGGCGACCTCCTCACTCAGGACCTGCTCGAGGAAGTCGGCGTACGGTTGTTCGTCGGCCACCGCCTTTTGCAGCAGCGCCTCCAGCCGCTCGCGGCTCTTGAAGAGCCGCAGCCGCGCCATGTGCTCGTGCAGTCGTTCCATCTGGGCAGCACTCATGCAGCGGCCTCCTCATAGATCGCCAGATCGCGCACTTCGACCTCATGCGGACCGATCCAGCGGTTGAGCTCGGCAATCGGCGCCGGATGCGGGTAGCGATGCCGAGCATTGCGCGCTACTGGCCCGGGCCCGTGCTCGGGAAGGATGCTCATCTGATGCTTCCCAGCCAGTCGCGCGTGCTCGGCTACGACCCGGCCAGCGTGCTCGATGCGAATCGCCTCACCGACGGCGAGCACCTCCACGGCCTTGCCGATGAGCCGGAACGGCACCGAATACCGGTTGGTCTGGAAGCTCACCAGGTAGTCGTCGGCAACGATGCGCGCCAGGCGCCGGCTCTCACCGAAGGAACCGTGTCCGGCGATCGGCATCAACGCGCCGCACTCCTCGACGAAGCGTTCGATCGGCCGCACGTGCGTAGTGCCGTGGATGCGCTCGTCGGCGATCGTGGCATTCCACTCGTCGAGCTGCGCCTGCACATCGAAGATATCGACGAAGCGCCGGCCGGGCAGGAAGTTCCTCTTCAGGTACTTCACGCCCGACTCCACCTTGCCCTTGGTCTGCGCCCGGTACGGCGCGCACAGCCGCGGCTCGAAGCCCCAGTGCCCAGCGAAGGCGCGGAAGGTCTCGTTCCAGCGCCACTTGCCGCCCACCGGCTCGCACACCGTCCTGGGCCGGTCGTACAGATGTTCGCGGGTGAGACCCCCGAAGTGCTCGAAGGCCGCCTCGTGCGACTCCAGAAACAGCCCCAGTTGCTCGTTGGCGCAAACTCGGTAGTAACCGCGCCGGCTGAACCCCAGCGTCAGCACAAAGAAGTGCAACCCCACGAGCTGGCTCTTCAAGTACGCGCGCGCCTGGCCCCAGTCGATCTGGCTCTGCTGGCCCGGCCCGGTCTCGAAACGCGTCACGCACACCCGATCGACCGTCGCCGCCTCGCGCAACGGCCTCACGAAGCGCTTGACCGTCTGGTAGCTGCCCTTGAACCCACGCTCGCCCACGAGCTCCTGATAGAGGATTTGCGCCGAGTAGTTCACCTCGGCAGCCCGCTCGCGCAGGAACCCATCATGCTCGGCCAGCAGCCCGTCGCTCCTCGCCCCACGCTCGTACGGCTTCCACTCCCCCTTGAGCGCCTTGCGCACCGTCTTGCGGTCGATGTCGAGCCGCCGCGAGATCTCCGAGACCTTCAGCTTCTCCTCCCCATGCAACCGCCTCACTTCCTCCCACCGCTCCTTGCTCAACACCATCGCCTCCGGCGCGTCGTTATCGTCGCCGGCGATGATGCCTTGCTCAGGCTTCGCACCTTGCTCCATTTGCCTTCCTCTCAGAAAGCAGGTGGGGAATTTTCAGTGACCCGAAGTGGGGATTTTTGGGTGACCCGTGACAATGGGCATCCACGTGAGGCCGCCGTAAGTCACGGTGGGCTTAGCGAACGTTCCGCTCGCGTTCGGCGCATAGGCATCTGCGACGCGGAACGGGGCGCCTCCGGACTTCGTGAGCTCAGTCAGGACTGCGCCGTCGAGCCCGTTGAAGAAACGGCCGCTGAACGAGACCATGTCTCCGACATTGATGTTTTCGAGCGCAGCCCGCCATG
>DASVDU010000161.1:0-4958 GCA_036380915.1 Hyphomicrobiaceae bacterium
TGCGCCGGTATGTCGCGGCCCGTCCGGTTGAGGCGACCGAACCGCTGGCGCAGCGCGTCGAGACTCGCACACTCGCTCACCATACCGTCGAAATCGAGATTGGCGCCAACTTCCAGGGTTTGCGTCGCTACGACGAACACCGGCCGATCGAGTCGTCTGTTACCTGCGCTACGGGCGTCCAGCCTCTCCAGCCACTCCTTTACGACATCATCCCGGTCTAGCGGCCGCATGCGGCCAGTCAAAAGTACGGTATCGTGTTGCGCTCGGTTTTTCAGGCGTTCGTACACGGCCTTTGCTGTGGCGACCCGATTCACTATGATGCCTATCGCAAGGCTATCCTCGGAGACGAGTCCTCGCGCACGCTCCACCAGTTCGTCAACAAGGGCGTTCGCATTCGCCGACCTCGCGGCAACGCACAACGCAGCTGGCTTTTCTGCCTTGAGCCTCGCACCGAGAACGGGGTGAGCACGGTCGCGGGCGTCATCCCTGAATACATCAGTTCGATCTTCCGGCGGCGTAGCTGATAGCACTACCGTGTGAAACGGTGATCGAATAGGTTCATCGGCCCACTGGCGATAGCTGGCAACCGCCTGCAACGTCTCCAAAAAAGGGAGCGCGCAATGGGCTTCGTCGAGGAGAATGAGACTATCGTTGCAGGCGAGGCCAGCGTGGATCGACCAAGTACGCGACGAGCGTCCGTAGCCGCGAAAGAGAAGGCGGGATCCGATCTGATCTACGGTACTCGAGATCACGGTCGGCTGAATGGGCGTGCGTGCCCAGGCATCATCACGGTAAACCCCGCCTCGGAGGTGGAAGCACGCCAGAGGCTCGTCGCCGCCAGCGAGTGTCCGCATTCGATCCGCGACCTTTTTAACTATTCCACGCTTTGCTGATCGCAGTTTCATCGCCAGCATCATCGCGCGCCGATGGGCCTCATCCACGATGATACGTCGGTCCACCACAAAAAAGATTCGCCGCGGGGCCGTGCGCTCGCTGCTGGCGCGGTTCGCCTGGCACGCAAGCGCGAAAACGGCGATGTCGATACAGGCCGTCTTGCCTGCGGCAGTAGGGAGAGCGATGGCAGCCGGCCAGGCCGCGGCTTTGCGCTCGATTACGCGCCTGGCGAGCCTTGATTGCCAGGGGAAGGGCTCCGCTTCATAGAGCGCCCGGAAGAACTCATCATAATGGTCTGCCGTGAGGTCAGGCATCGGCAACCCCTCCCTGTGGCAGCGGCCGACACAGGCCGTACCCACGGAACCGTCCCGCGCCTATGATCACCGGCCCTAAAATAGGTTCGACGAAAGTTATGATGGCGTGCATGTGGTGTAGTCTCCCGCCGTCCCGCTTCCGTAGCATTGGCGGAAAGTCTCCGCTCCGTGGGACGCCAATATGTGCGGACACCGGATTGAGAATCACGTCCTCGGGGCGCGGAAGCCCGACACGCTCGCACCCGGTCTTTATCATCTCTGCCGCCTGCTCCCAGCGGTTCTTGCCATCGAAGTGACGATCGAAAACCACGGGCGTTACGCTCGCCCAACGCTTTGCCGGTCCAACCCATCCATCGGGCTGAAGCGTCATTGGCGGCGCTTCCCGCTGCTCCAGCGCGAGAACGCACTCGAGCCATTCGCCGCCAAACAGCCGCAGCTCCTTCGGCAGGCCGTAATCATCGAAACCAATCACGCTGCTAAGCATCCGCTCTGCTTCGCCCCCGTTCACGCCTCGCGGAATCACCATAGCCATGCCGAGCAGCCGGCCGTCGGCATGTTCGTAACCCACAAACGGCAACGGTAATAACGCAAGATGCGGCGCACGCGTCGGTTTACCGTCGGCACCATGTCCACTTACCCATTCCGGAATCGGCTCCGGACACCTGCTCAGCACCGTTCCTCGGAATGCTTCAGTAATCTTGAGCGTCGCCGGCAGATCGAAGCGTCGGCCCTCCAGCGCAAAAACAACAAGCCGTGGATCGAACACGGTATGCGGCAAGACCGGACGCCGCTCCGGCTCGGGTCGGCCGTAGCCTTGCCATAGGCCGGGCTCGGGTCGGAGGGTGATTGGAGCGCCGGCCGGAAAGCGTCGTTTCAATTCAGCCTGCAACATTTTCTTTTCCTTTCCACTCGCACGGTCAACTCGCCGTTCGATATCCGCGTACGCTTTCACGGCTTCCCTATTGAACCGATGCTCGAGATACGTGAGCCGCCCTTTACCGCTGATACGGAGCTGAAACCTGGGCACCTTCGTAGTCGCCACAAGGTTCGGTGTACGCGGCAAGCTTTCCACCCACATCTGGACAAATGACGCCGAGTGGCCAATCGATGTCACTTTGCGGGACAAGGACGCCATCGAATCTCGGAGTTCCGAAGGCACATCGTCGTCCCAAACCAAGTGCACCACGGGATCGTGCGGAATAGCGACCGGAAACGACCGCGCCTGTCGCGTGCGGAATTCCGGAATTACCGCGAGACCAGCGTCTTTTAGTGCACCCACGGTTGCCCGGCCAGGTCTCGATCTGCTGACCTTCTCGTCGTTAACCGGGACGTAGCTCGTGACGACGGTCCGATATTCAGCGTCTGATACTGCGATGGCAGGAGGACCAAGCGTTTCTAGCCACTCGAGCGCTGCCCGTTCCTCCACGCTACCATCGGTTTCGAAGTAGGCCGCGGCCAGCGCCATGAATATGCGATCGGGGTGCGGCGGCCACTCAGCCTGTTCCTTCTTCGCACCGTCGGCCGCCGCCATCGCCCACCCATTGAGGTAGCGGATGCCAAGCGCGAACATTACTCCTCCTCAGCAATGGCTTGGCTGACCTGCAACTCCTGGCTGCGGCGCACCAGCGCGAGCAAGCTATCGGAAGGCTTGAGCTCCAGTGGCTCTTCCATCCATGGCAGCCCGGCCTTTTTTGCTTCCTCGACGGCCTGGCGAAAGATTTCTATTGCGGTACTCGGCGAAAGCGCATAACGCTTAGGTGTCTCGCCCGGCTCACCCAGTAGCTCCCACTCTACCGGCCCCGTCGGTGTCAGCAGGCAGCGGGAACGCAGGTCGGTATCCAGTCGCGCCAAAGCCGCCGCGCAAAGCCCGAGTGCTGCAAGTACTGTGCGGGCTGCAGTATCGGTCTTCTCTTCCGGCTTTGTTTCGCCGTTTGCTGGAAAGCGCAATCGGCGCAAAGCAGGTAGCGAGATCACCGTCGTTTGGATTGCCTTTCCAATCGTAAATCCTCCTGCCGCAATAGACGGCGTCACGTTGCCGTGATTCAACTCGGAGGGTTTCCCTTCTTTGCCCACTTTAGCGGGCTTGCCTTTGACTTTTCTGGCAGCATTTTCGTCAAGCGTCCAATCGCCTTCGGGTGCCGCATATATCGGTCCCGCCTGGAGCATGATCTGCAATGGGTCGATCCGACTTGACGTCCTGACACCCGCCTCGGCATGAAGCCCGACGATTTCCGAAACCACCGCCCGCTGGAACTTTGCGCCGAGCCCGCCGCGCGGGCCCGTCGAGTCCCACATGCCGAACACGAGCGCCGTTGGACATAGCTCGAAAAGCGGGCGCGCGTTACGGATATCTACGTAATCGAGCGCTTTGCCTTTGGCTGAATCCCGAAACCGAACCTTCTTGCCTTTCTCTTCGACCTCACTGTCTCGCAGGATCGCATCGGCGATTCGATGGGGCGCATCGAGGCTCGTTACGCGGAGCGGCTTGAAAAGCTTGCCGTCTCTAAAATCGACGACAATCACGGGAAGACTGATGTCGCCTTTCTCCCATGCTTGAAGCAGCGCCAGTTCCATGCGGTTCGCTTGCGACTGGACCGAGTCGAGGAGCACGCACGGTACCGCTTCCCCGTTGATGCGTCGCGTTTCGAACGCATATTTCCCTCCCTCGTAAGTGGGCGGAAATACCTTGTCTCCCGGCCCACCGGCCGGTTCGTATTCCGTGAGGCATCGGAAAGCAGCTGCATTGCCGGCTACCGCCTTCCGTAATGACGCGAGATCCAGTGCTTCGGTGTTGGTGTTGGCCATTGGATTCCTCCAAGGTCGTTGCAAGGGTCAAAGAGACCGGAGCAGAAGCCCCGGGAAATTTGCAGATGCTGCGGACGCAAGCATCATTACGGGCGAAAACCGCAAACGACGGCACCGCCTTCGGCGCCGTACCCTCATCCCCTGCCCTCCTTGGCGGACTCAGCATCCTCCGATATCGCTGGTGCCGCGGGCGCCGCCAGCTCCGCCGCCTGCAACACCCGCGGCGTGCGGTCGAGCGGCTCGAGCGTCTCGATCTCCGCGTCTTCCGGCGTCGCCTTGAGGTCGCGCAGCCGCCGCGCCGACACCAGCACGCGCGACTCGAGCGTGCTGCTCGCGCTGTTGTAGGCGTCGACCGCCCGGGCGAGCTTGTCGCCCACGTTGGCCCAGTGCTCGCCGAGCTTGGCGATGCGCTCGTAGAGCTGCCTGCCGAGATCGGCAACCTCCTGGGCATTCTTCGCGAGCGCCTCCTGGCGCCAGCCGTAGGCCACGGCACGGAGCAGCGCAATCAACGTAGTCGGCGTGGCCGGTATCACGCGCTCGCCGACGCCGAATTCGATCAGCGCCGGGTCCTGCTGCAGTGCGGCACTGAAGAACATCTCGCCCGGCAGAAACAGCACCACGAACTCGGGGGTCGGATCGAACTGCTCCCAGTAGGCCTTGCGCCCGAGCTTGATCATGTGATCGCGCACCTGCCGGGCATGGTCGCCCAGGCGCTCGCGCTGTACGGCCTCCTCCTCCGCTTCGGCCGCTTCGAGATACGCCGTTACGGGCGCTTTCGCATCGACCACGATGCTCTTGCCGCCCGGCAGGCGGACGATCAGATCGGGCCGCAGGCGGCCTTCTTCCGTGGTCCGGTTCTCCTGTTCCACAAAATCGCAGTGATCGACCATGCCGGCCATCTCGACCACGCGCTTGAGCTGAATCTCGCCCCAGCGCCCGCGCACC
>DASVDU010000162.1:0-2934 GCA_036380915.1 Hyphomicrobiaceae bacterium
CTGCTGTTCACGATTCCGGCGGCCGTCGCACTCGTGATCGCTGCGGAGCCGATCATAAGCGTTCTGTTCCAGCGCGGGGCGTTCTCTGCCGCTGATACCGACGCCACGGCAGCAGCTCTCGCCGCTTTTGCGATCGGGCTGCCTGCGTTCGTGATGATCAAGGTCTTTCAGCCCGCCTTCTTCGCGCGCGAGGATACGCGCACGCCGATGTGGTTTGCGTCCATCAATCTCGCCGTGAATGCCGTGGGCTCCGCGGTGCTGTTCTTTCTGTTCCAACACCTCGGCTGGATGCCGCACGTCGGCATCGCTATCGCAACGACCATGGCCGGCTGGATCAATGCCGGGCTGCTCATGCTGGCGCTGATGCGGTCCGGTGACTACCGGGCCGACCGACGGCTGATTCGCAACACCTGGCTGATCCTGCTGGCGAGCGTCGTCATGGGCCTCGCGATCGCGGGTATCTTGCCCGTGATGAACCCGTACTTCGCACGCGAGGCCGGTCTAATCGTGCGCGGCGCGAGCCTGGCCGGGCTCGTCGCGGCGGGCATCAGCATCTACGCGATGATGATCGTCGCCACCGGTGTGCTCCGGATCGACCAGCTCCGCCGGTTCATGCGCCGGGCAGCTTGATCACCGGCCATGCGATCCGTCCACTTGCACCGGACTGCCCGGCGCGCCATAACGCCCGCGATCTCAAAACCACAGGAAGGCCATGAAGATTACGCCGCGCGTCTTCTCGGGGATGCAGCCGACCGGCTCGCTCCATCTCGGCAATTATCTCGGCGCCATGCTGCAGTGGATCAGGCTGCAGGATACGCACGAGTGCATCTACTGCGTGGTCGACTTGCACGCCATCACCGTCTGGCAGGAGCCAACCGAGCTCAAGAACGCTATCCGCATGGTGACGGCGGCCTACATCGCCTGCGGCCTCGATCCGAAGAAGAGCATCATTTTCAATCAGTCGCAGGTGCACCAGCACGCCGAGCTGGCTTGGGTGTTCAACTGCGTCGCGCGGCTCGGCTGGCTGAACCGCATGACCCAGTTCAAGGAAAAGGCCGGCAAGGACCGTGAGAACGCCTCGGTCGGCCTCTTTGCCTATCCGAACCTGATGGCAGCGGACATTCTGGTGTATCGCGCAACACACGTACCCGTCGGCGAGGACCAGAAGCAGCATTTGGAGCTGGCACGCGACATCGCGCAGAAGTTCAACAACGACTACCGCGATTCGATCGTGGCGGCCGGCTTCGAGGATGGAGCGTTCTTCCCGCTGCCAGAGCCCATCATCACCGGGCCTGCGACGCGCGTGATGAGCCTCCGCGACGGCACCAAGAAGATGTCGAAGTCCGACCCTTCGGACCTCTCGCGCATCAACCTCATGGATGATGCGGACGCCATTGCGCGCAAGATCCAGAAGGCGAAAACCGACCCCGAGCCCCTCCCCTCCGAGGAGCTGGGGCTCGAAGGACGGCCGGAAGCCGAAAACCTCGTCGGCATCTACGCTGCCCTGGCCGGCACCGACGTATCATCTGTTCTGCGCGAATTCGGCGGTGGCCCGTTCTCCACCTTCAAGAAGGCCCTCGCCGAGGTAGCCGTCAAGACGATCGCCCCGATCGGTGCCGAGATGCGCCGGCTGGCCAGCGATGCCGCGGAGATCGACCGCATCCTCGCCGACGGTTCGCGCCGTGCAGAGGCAATTGCTGCGCCGATCATGGACAAGGTCAAGGACATCGTCGGTTTCGTCCGGCGGTAAGGACCACTTGGGCGATATGGCAGTTATCTCGATAAGCGAGCTGGATCATTCCACCGGGTGAGCTTGGCTGGCGCCGGGATTGCTGGCAGGCCCGCAACATGACAGCATTGCGCATGGTCACGAAAAAGCGCCGGGTTTTCGAGGAAGGGCATCGACGCAAGTATCTCGTCATCGTCGACGAGAGCGAGGAGGTCGAGGCCGCTTTGTATTTTTCCGCGTTGCGCGCCGCGCACACGGGTGGATCGATCCTGCTGCTCTATGTCATCGAGCCTCAGGAGTACCAGCATTGGGTCGGTGTGCGGCAGGTGCAGCTTGAGGAGGAGACGAACAAGGCCAAAGCCCTGTTCCGGCTGTTCCGCCGCAAGCTCAACGCGGCAGGTTTCGAATCCGTGCACACGGAAGAGGTGATCCGGGAGGGCAAAAAGTCGGAAGCCATCCTCGCGCTCATCGACGAGGATGAGGACATCGCCGTGCTGACGCTTGGCGCGGCAACGGACGCCGGGGGCCCCGGACCTCTCGTCTCGTCCTTGGCGGCAGGCACGGCCGCGGGCTCGTTCCCGATTCCGATCACGATCGTGCCGGGCAACCTGACGCTGGAAAACCTCCAGGCGCTCGCGTGAGGAAAGCCCGATTGCAGCCCTCGACTTTTGACGGGGTTGGCACTAGCTAGTAGAATAATTCTAAAGCTGGACGATGCCGCTTGGCACTGCCGTGCCAGGTTCCCAAGGAGATTTGCATGTTCATCCAGACCGAACCGACTCCGAATCCCGCTACTCTGAAGTTCATCCCGGGCAGGCCGGTTCTGGGTGACGGAACGGCCGATTACCGCTCACCCGAGGAAGCAGCCGAATCCCCCCTCGCGCAACGGCTGTTCGAGGTCGAGGGCGTGAAAGGAGTTTTCCTGGGGGCCGACTTCATCTCCGTGACCAAGGGCGATAGCGAGTGGCAGCACCTCAAGCCGGCCATTCTCGGAGCTATCATGGAGCACTTCATGTCCGGAGCGCCCGTGATGGGTCGCGAGAGCGCCAACGACGCGGCCGGCGAGAACTACGATCCGAAGGACGAGGAAACGGTGCTGACCATCAAGGAGCTCCTGGAAACGCGCGTGCGTCCCGCGGTGGCCCAGGATGGCGGCGACATCACCTTCCACGGCTATCGAGACGGCGTGGTGTTCCTGCACATGC
>DASVDU010000163.1:0-3270 GCA_036380915.1 Hyphomicrobiaceae bacterium
CAGCCGCCTGGGCGCGCAGCTTGTCTGAAGGGAGGAAGGCTGTCTGTGTCATGTGCGCGAAGCTAGCAGATCCCGTCGCCGATCAGGCCGGGCAACTGCACCGGCAGCCGCGCCATCCCCGCAATGCACACACGCCGCCAAGCGCGCTTGCACGATGCGAATCGGCCGATGCGCACAGTGTACGACGTTTCGGCCAGGCAAAAAGCGGCGCTCGGCGACGCCGTGTATTACTCGCCCGCCAATCGGGTCGGCGTCCGCTGGGCATTGGCGGAGTGCTGCAGTCTTCGCTCCGTTTCGAAGATGTAGTCGCGCGTGATCGGCAGGGCGTCGATCCGCTTCACGAGCTGGATCTGGAACACCATCATGCCCTGATGCCGGAAGGCGCCCTCGGCGCCCGCGAGGTAGAACTCCCACATCCGGCAGAATTCCTCGCCTTTCAATGCGACCGCCTCGCTGCGGCGCGACATGAACCGCTCGCGCCATGCTTTCAGCGTTTCGGCGTAATGCAGGCGAAGGATCTCGACGTCGGAGACGATCAGACCTGCCCGCTCGATCGCCGGCAGCACCTCCGACAACGCCGGAATGTAGCCGCCCGGGAAAATGTATTTTGCGATAAACGGGTTGGTGTAGCCGGGTCCATCGGAACGGCCGATCGAATGGAGGACGGCAACGCCGTCGTCGTCGAGCAGATGGCGTAGCTGGCGGAAGAAGGTCGAATAGTGATTGACGCCGACGTGCTCGAACATGCCGACCGAGACGATACGGTCGAACTTGCCCTGCACCTGCCGGTAGTCCTCGAGCGCGAACTCCACGGCGGACGAAAGGCCCTGCTTGCGGGCCCGGTCCTGGGCGACGGCCAGCTGCTCGGTGCTGAGCGTCACGCCCTTGACGCGACAGCCGGTGTTGGCCGCAAGCCACAGCGCCAAGCCGCCCCAGCCACACCCGATGTCGAGAACGCGCTGCCCAGGCGAACGGGCCATCTTCGCGGCGAGGTGAATCTTCTTGGCGAGCTGCGCCTCGGCGAGATCGGTGCCCGGCTGGAAATAGGCGCAGGAATACTGCCGGTCAGGGTCCAGGAACAGCGCGTAGATCGCGCCATCGATATTGTAGTGGTGGGCCGCGTTGCGCTGGGCACGGCTGACAGGGTTGAACTGCTGCAGACGCCGGCCGCCCCGGCGCAGGACATCGAGCGAGGCCACCCAGCGTGCCGGCTTCTGGGCGGCGGCATTGCGCATCAGCAGATCGAGCAGATCATAGATGTTGCCCTGCTCTATGATCAGCCGGCCATCCATGTAAGCCTCACCCAGGGCGAGCTGCGGATCATAGGCAACCGCACGCTCCGTCGCCTTGCTCGTGAAGCGGATCTTCACCGGCGGACCCGAGCCGTCGCCGAATTGGAACTGGTCGCCCTTGGCATCGACGACAATCAGGTTGCCGCTGACGACGACCCGGCGAAGAATGATGTCCAGTGGCCAGAACATGGCGGGGCCCCCGGGATTCAACGAGGCTGCTGCATACGACTCCTAACGTTCGACGTAGGAAAGAGTGCCTACTTCCGGCGAGGACAGCAAGCCGTGATTAGTGTGCTTGTGCAACACACTAGCGTGACGAGCAGGGGTGATTGGGGGCAGACGCCTGCTGCCCCCCGCGGTATCAGGCCTCCGGTCCGCCAGCGGCTTCGCCAGCCTCCTCGAATGCGGCTTCGGGATTGAAGGTCTCGAGCTCCATCCGCTCCTCGCGCACGACTGTCAGATCCTCGCCGCGGGCCTGCCGGTCCGCCTCTTCCTGCGAGCGGGCAATATTCAGCGTGACCTTCACCTCGACCTCGGGGTGCAGTCTGATGCGCACCTCGTGCAAGCCGAGCGTCTTGATGGGCCGCTCGAGCACGACCTGCGTGCGGTCGACGGTGAAGCCGCCCTCCTTGACGAGCTGCGCGATATCGCGCGTCGAAACCGAGCCATAGAGCTGGCCCGTGTCGCCGGCCTGGCGAATCGTCGTGAACTGCTTGCCGTCGAGCTTCTCGGCGACCGCCTCGGCTTCCTTCTTGAGCTCGAGGTTGCGCGCCTCGAGCTGAACGCGCCGCTTCTGGAACTCCTCCATGTTCTCCTTGGTGGCGCGCAGCGCCTTGTTCTTGGGCAGGAGGTAATTGCGGGCATAGCCGTCCTTCACGTTGACGACGTCACCCATCTGGCCGAGACGGCCGACACGCTCCAACAAGATAACCTGCATGATGGCTTACTCCTTCGGTCTTGATCCGTGTGGCTTCAGGATAGCGGTGGACCGGGCGGCAGCTTGCGCTTGAGCGGTGAAATCGGCTCTGCAAGGCCGATCATCGCTACGGCCAATCCACTGAACGGGTTGAGGAAAACGAGGGATGCGTAGACGGCGAACAGGATCAGCGGCCGTGCCGCCATCCTTTGGGTCACGTAATGCAGGATGGCCAAGCCGGCCAGCAGGTACGCGAAGATGAAGGCGCTGGCGAACCCTGATGCTATGAGACCCGGATAGCCCGGCAGGAACGTGAGCGCGACGGCCGCGGCGAAACCGATCGCCATCTGCCGCGGCAATGTCAGCATCGACAGTGCCGGCCATGGCCGGACCAACAGGCCCGAGGCGCGCGTCACCACCCCCGCGAGCCACAGGTTGAGAATGGCCACCCCCATCCACATGGTCGCGATGGCGCCCGCGAAGCTGACGACCATCAGCTCGGTGAAGGTGGCGATTTCGTTTTCGCCAAGCGTCTGGCCGCCGGGCTGTGCGGTCTCGATCTGCTGCAGAATGCCGCGCTCGAAGGTCTCCCGGAGCGAGGCGCGCAAGCCCTCGACATCCGTGGCCGTCGTGAGCAGGGCGATCGTTGCGATGACGCCGGCGAGCACGGCGGTAATGCCGACGATGCGGCCGATCGGATACCACTCGACGCGCTCCTGCCCATCGCCAGAAACAGCGCGGTTCAGCAGCGTGAGGTAGGAGAGGATCACCGTCGGCAGACCGAGGGCGATGAGGTGCAGCAGGGCGGCACGGGGTGTCAGCAAGACGGCGATGACGACGGGCGCCGTGACGGCCGCGGTCGCAGCCGAGGGCCATCCCCACCCTAGACCCGTTATGGCGACCGGAAGCGGCGTCAGGAACACGAGGACCATCAGCCCGAGCAGGGTCCCCGTCGAGGCAGACGCAAACAGCAGGCCCGAGACGAGCCCGGCTCCGACTCCGATCAGGAGGGCAAACGGCATGACACAAGCTGTCCCGCGCTTTGGGCGGTTAGAGGGGGCG
>DASVDU010000164.1:0-6786 GCA_036380915.1 Hyphomicrobiaceae bacterium
TTGTCCAAGGGTTGGCTGATCGCTATTGCCCTTTTCGGCCTGGCCGCTTGCCAGACAACCGCCAACTCTGCCGATCGCCTGACGGCGGACCAGGTTCGCGCCACGTTCATTGGCCACGAATGGAAAGGGAGCAGCGGCACATTCTTGTTCGCCGAAGACGGCACATGGCGTTACCGCGATCCGCGGACCGACGTGCATGGAACATACCAGATCGCAGACGATGGCGTCGTGTGCGCTACGAACGCGCCGGACAGCACACGCGCCGGTCTGACGACTTGCTACACGTTCTATCGGGACGGCAGCGGTTATCGCTACTGGCACGACCGCTCCGGCCGGTTCTGGCCCGCCTATGTCCGGTGACCCGGATCAGGAGACAACCTGATGAAGACTAAAATCCTCAATGTACTTGCGGCTGCATTTGTTGCTGCCACGGTCGGCGCAAGTGCCGCCCGCGCCGAAGGCGATCCCGCCGCTTACAAGGCCGCCGTCCCCGCCCTCGAACAGGCGGGCGGCGGCAAGGCATGCGTCGAGTGTTTCCTTGAGAAATACGGCCCGAGCCCCTTCCCCAAGGCGTTCGCCGTATCGCCGGACGGCGCCTATGGCGCGCGGTACAAGGTCGGTGCATCCATGGCAAAGATGCGTGAAGACGCCCTCGCGAGCTGCCGGAAGAAGCCCGCCTACAATCCGGCTCATGACTGCTTCATCTTCTTCGAGAATGACCAGCAGGTGTGGAAGCCGTGAGGGCAATGGTCCTGCGACCGGCAATGCTGTCGCTCTTGGTGGCGCTGTTGGTCACACCAATTCACAGGGCCTTCGCTCAAGCGGCGTCCTCTGGTTATGGCGGCCATCTTTTCTCGCTGGGCGCGGTTATTGAGATGGTCGCTGCGTTTGCGGTCGTGGCCTTCTTTTTCCGCAAGAAGCTACACAGACTGCATGAGCGAGATAGAATCCGCCTCGCCGAAATCGGTGCTTCTACGGAAGGGATACAGAAGCTGCGTGCTCAGCAGAAAGGCGTTCGCATCGTCGCGATCGTGATCGCCGTGCTGGCTGTTCTCGCCACCATCCTGCTCCTGATCAAAATCAACAACACATCGAACTGGGCGCTCCGATACGACGGCTACGTTCAAGAGCAACTGGGTTGGTGGATCATGGGCGTGGGGCTGCTTTGGCTTCTGGCGGTCGTGGTGGGAAGCGTTTGGTTCATGTCATCGCGCACTCTCGGACGCATGGTGCTCGACCGCGTGGCCACCATCCGCACCCGCCTCGTCGAGATCGAAAAGGAACTGGAAACGCGCGTCGATCAGCCAAAAGCGGACCTCCGGTCAGAACGGCAACTGCTTGAGTCCGAACTCAGACAGCTGGGCGCGTGACAGAAGAGGCCGCCTAAGCGGCGGCCTCGGTGATGTCGGCGGATTGCAGGCCACCGAGGTAATCGGTGGCCTTTGCCGCTTGTGAGGCGGCGGTGAAGATGGCCTTCTTGTCGGCCTGGAGGACCTTCAGCCAGTTGTCGATGTAAGCGGCGTGATCGGGACGCGGTGTGGGCGTCACGCCCAAGTCGGCGCAGAGGAAGGCGGCACCCAACTCGGCCACGAGCTCTTCCATCGCATAGGCATCGTCGCCGAAGCGCTTGCCGAACTGCCGGTCGCAGCGACGGTCGTGGCCGGTCCAGTGGGTCAGCTCGTGCAGGAGCGTGGCGTAGTAGCTCTCGGTCGCGGAGCTGGTTTCGCTGCCGAGGAAGCGCTCGCGCTCGGGTATCTGGATGATGTCGTCCGACGGGCGGTAGAAGGCGCGGCTGCCTCCGTGGCGCACCACGGCGCCGGTACCGGCGATGAAGCGCTCGGCCTTTTCGAGGACCTGCACGGGGTCCTTGGGCTCGGGCAGCGAGGGTGCCGCGTAGCCGTCCACCTGGTCGGCGTTGAAGACCCAGCTCGCGCGGGCCATGAGCCGCTTACCGCGTTCGGTTTCGCCGGTCTCGTCGTTCCAATCCTCTACCTCGAACTCGCGGTAGAACACCACCAGGCTCGCCTTCTCGCCCTTGCGGACTTGCGCCCCGTTGTTCTGCCACTGGCGATAGGTGCCCCACGTGCCGGTGCCGAAGCTGCGTGCCTGTGCGGCGGCCCAGAGGCTGACGACGTTGATGCCGCGATAGGCATTGTTGGTGTCGATGTTGACGGGGCGGTTGAGGCCCTCTCCGCTGCGATGCCAGGGCATCTGCCAGTCGCCCGCTCCCGCCTCGATGGCGGCGATGATGTTGTTGGTGACCTGGGTGTAAACGTCGATGCGTTGCGCGGTCATTGTTCCTCTCCTTGTCTTGCGGGGCCGCGCCCATCGCGGCCGTCCGATGGCGACCGGAAAGGCAGGGGCAAGACGGGCGGCGCATCCGAAGGACCGGAGAGGATCGGAGGACGGCGGGCAGGCTGTTTCTTGGAGCGCAGCGCCCGCGAGGAAGGTCGAAGACCGGGGAAGAAACTGACGGACCGCCGTTGCGCCGCACGGCGGCCCTGCCAGGTCAGCCACCCCATGAGGACGGCCCGTGGACAGCGGTCCCAGACAAGGATCTGAGGAACACCGCGCCGACGCCGGCGGTCGTCACCCAGAAAACAAAACAGCCCCGCAAAGGTGGCGGCGGGGCTGTCCGATGTGAGTGGACCGCTTGCCAGCGGACAATGGCTTATGCGCCCCGGAACAAGCCGACACCTGACAAAGCCGGAGAGATTGAGTCGTTGGCCGCAAGGTGCTGAACAGGGTGTGTAATTCGGCCGATCGGGAGTAAAAGATTCGGGCAGGCAAACAAGGGAGATGTGCAGGGCGGGAGGTGGCGAATGGTGCTTGGGAGGCTGTTCGGGGGCAAAGGAAAGGGCGACAAGCCGAAGCCGCTGACGCAGGCGCAGGAGACGCGCGCGGCGTTCCTGAAATCCCTCGATCCGATGTGGCGCGAGGCGTTCCTGACGATCTACCGCGACCCGGACGTGGACAAAGCCTTCAAGGACGAGATCTACGTCAACCTGCAGAAGGGCGAGTTGGACGCGGCGCGCAAGACGATCCGCTTCGTCCTGCGCGACATGAGCCCGGAGCAACAGGACCGGGTCAAACACGCAGGCCAGCACGAAGCATGGGCAAGCATCGACACGTTGCTTGATGCAGGAATCATCGTGCCGAACAGCGAGACCATACCGGTGGACGGCGTCGTCATCGGCACGGCCCGCCATGAGAAAGACGGCGGCGCCTCTGACCTCGTTTTCCATGGCGAAGGACACCTGCTGACCGTCGCCCCCACGGGCGCGGGCAAGGGGCAACGCTTCGTCATTCCGACGCTGCTGGACTTCGAGGGGCCGGTGGTGGTGCTCGACCCCAAGGGCGAGAACTATGAACAGACCGCGTGGCGGCGGAACCTGTACGGCCAGGTCTACAAGTGGGCGCCAGGTGAACCCGATTCCGACTGCTACAACCCGCTCGACGCGGTACGGGGCTGGGACGATGCGCGCCATCTGGCCGAATTGCTGATCATCCCGCAGAGCAGGGAACCCTTTTGGGATAACGCCGCCAAGGACCTGCTGACGGGGCTCATCTTCTACGTCATCCGCAGCCGCCCGCCGGAGCGGCGCAACATGCGTGAAGTCTGCCGCTGTCTGACCGCGAGCAAGACGGACTACGAAGCGATGGTGAAAAGCCTGCAAGGCTCCGAAGAGGAACGGCTCCGGGAGTTGGGCAATACCCTGGAGAGCCAGTCGGAGAACCTGCATGCGTCGATCGCCACGACGTTGCGTACCCAGCTGGAAGCGTGGCGAGCCGACGAGATCGTGGCCACAACATCGAGCACGACACTGGGGTGGACAGTCGAGACCATCCTCGTGAAGGACAACATCGGCGTCACCCTGGCTGCCCAACAGGGAAGAGTGCCGGGCTGGCACTCACCCGCATCAGGGCGTTACGAGCGCGGGATGGCGGCGTCGGTCTACCTGATCGTGCCGCCTGACAAGATCGGCGCCTACCGTTCGGTATTGCGCGTGATGCTTGGGCAGCATTTGGCGGAAGCGATCAAGTGGCGCGCGGATATCGAGAAGAACAACAGGTTGGACGAGGGCCTGCCGGAGAGCTTCCCAGACTGGCCGATGATGTTCTACCTCGATGAGCTGCCGCAGCTTGGCTATATGCGCATCGTCGAGGAAGCCGTCGCCATTACGCGAAGCTACCGGGTGCGGCTGTGGCTCTTCACCCAGGACATGGCCCAGCTGAAGGAGGTCTACCCCAAATGGGAGAGCCTGCTAGCCAACTGCCGCTGTCAGATATTCTTCCGGCCGAACGAAATGAACACGGCGACCGAAATCGCCAACCGACTCGGCATGCGGAAGGATATCTGGGGAGGCGAGGATTGGGTGGCGTCGCCGCAGAAGCTCATGGGACCGGCGTTCCGCGAGGATGCCGTTATCTTCCTCGACGGCCTGATGATCCGATCGCGGATGGTGCCTCCGGTATACGCAAATCCAGCCCTTCAAGCGTGGATCGCCGAACAGAAGCAGGAGTTCGGCGAGGACATAATCCGTGCGGCACGAGCGACACCCCCGCCGTCTGCTCCCGATGACGAACCGGATGCATCGCCATCCGGCGGCGCGGGATCAGCGGCGCCGACCAAGAGTGAAGGCTCTCAAAGAGAAGACGCCGACCTAGCAGACAATCAGGAATATCAGCGTCGCCTCGCCGCCCTCCAGGCAGAGATGCGTGTCCGCAAAGCCGAAACATCGACCCCCGGCCCTGAGAGGAGCGCCAAGCCGCCTGAGCGCCCCGTAGAATCATCCGAGCCGCCCAAGCGCCCTCCTATGCCGCCAACGTTCGACGAATGACCTGAGAGGGCTCCCAGCGCGCCACACACCCTTTCAAAACCACAATCCGAAGGATCAGCACATCAGGAGTTTCAGGGATGATGGAAAATATCATCACTATCGCCGTCGTGGTCGTCGTCGGCATCGTCGTTCTCAATCTGCTCTTCTGGAACAAGAACAAGAGGGCGTTCAACAACGCCAAGCAACAGAAGATCGCCGAACGTCAGGCGCAGCGGGACCAGGCCGAAGAATATCGACGAAAATAAGCCTCGCGGCGCTGCGAATGCTTATCCACAAGAGATTCGGCAACTACAGGATTTAATAATACAGGTACATATAGGTATATGCGGTACCGTTTATGCGTAATGCCGGTACCGTTTATGCGTGCCGAGAAAGTCGCTGGCGAGAAAAGCCGCCACTGTCAGGGCGGTACCGTTTATGCGTGGATAACTCGGCCCCAACCCGTTTTATGCACAGACCGGTTAGACGTCGTTCAGGCGAGGGTTTGCCGCCGGACATGGGACAGACTAGGCAACAGAATGAGCGCCTCCGGCGTCTCGTCGAGGCGCAAGGCCGGATAGATCAGCCGAACCTTGGCAAGTGCGTGAAGGAACGCCTTCTTGAAATTACGCCTCCCCTGCGCCGTCGTCGGGTAGTCCGAACCGAACTGCAGTTGCAGCGCACCCCATGGGATCGCCGTACGGTCTTTCAGATAGGACATCCGGTAGGTCAGCCACAGATAAACATCGAGCGCGAGTGGCGAGCGCTTGAGTGCCGTCAATGCCCGCAGGTCGATGGGTACCGGGTTCTCGGTGATTTCCGTGAAGAACTTCTCGGAGAGCACTACGGTGCTTTCCCATAAAGAACCCTGATCAGGCTGCCGAGGCTCCCACCACAGGTTGGCTTCGTCGGCAATGGTTACGTTGCGAATGCCGATGCCGCTTCCGGCTGTGTAGGTGCAGGAGATCGAGCAGGAGACCAACCGGGTCATCTGGTCCTTCAAGCGAGGTATCGACCCCCAGCGACCACCAGTCGGCGCCAAGCCCAACTCGGTCATGAAACGGCTGAGGCTGCCTCCGAGTACGACATGCCGGTCCTTCGTCCGCACAGCCTCGGTGGTCAGGAAACCGATGACGAGACGCGGGATACTTCCGTAGGGCAAGCCGATCTTCGATGGCGCGACCATGGTCATGGTGAACGCCCCGTTGGTGCGCTCGAACTCGTTGGCCGCAACAGCCTTGTGGGGCATTGTGGCCTGCACGAGCGCCCGCGCCATGAAGCCGAGGGCGCCGGCTTCCTTGGCCGCCTCCAGCTCGATTTCCATCGCGGCGCTGAACAGATTCTCCATCTGCCGCGTCAGCGGACGGTTGTCATTTGCAGGCTGGCCGACCTGCGCCTTGGGGGAAACCCTCAAACTGTCGATGGGCTCGATTTGAAAGAGGTCGTCTTGCGGTTTGCGTTTGTGGTTCATTCACCGATATTCTTATTTTGTTCTTTTTCAGCATATCATAGGCCGCAGTTCGTTCAGCCATGATTTGCAGTTGAGACGACGGCAAGCCGACTAGCGGTTTGCCTTCCCGGCAATCTGTCGACAGCTCTCCATCAGATCCTCGAAGCGGTCCGGATCGTTCAGCAGCAAGCCGTCCTCGACCATGCGGGCATAGTCCTTGGCAAGCGCCTCGAACGCCGCGCCTTCGGGGACCAGGACAAGTCCGCCGCGAACGGCGGCCCCATAGTCGATGAGCGCGCCTTCGGCATCCTTCTCGGCAAAGAACATGCTCTTATGCCGCGCGACCGCGAGGGCTTGGTCGTGGTCCTTCAGCGCCGCGTCGGCATGACCGGCCTCGTCCAGGCGGACGAGATCGTACCAGTGACGGGCGAAGCGGTCCCCACGGGCGCGGCCTTGCAGGCAATAGACATGCACGGCCGTCGCCTTTTCCCAAAAGGTGCGCTCGACACGCATCGT
>DASVDU010000165.1:0-13261 GCA_036380915.1 Hyphomicrobiaceae bacterium
ATCGTCCACGGCAACGACAGCGTTGCGGCGTCGCCCGAACAGGCTGCGCTTTGGCTTGAAGGTCTTTTTCAGGTTCGCGACACGCAACACCTCGGGGGCGCCGGAGAAGTCTTTGGGCTTTGGCGGCCTGAGATCCGGAACGGCTGCGATCAGCGCCTGGGTGTACGGATGGCGCGGCCGGTTCAACACCTCCGATGCTGGCCCCTGCTCCACCAGCTCGCCCTGCCGGAGCACGGCTACGCGGTCCGCGATTTCAGCCACGACGCCGAAGTCGTGCGTAATGAACAGAACGCCCGTGCCGAATTTGGCTTGCAGCTCGCGAACGAGCCGCAGCACCTGGAGCTGCGTGGTGACATCGAGCGCCGTCGTGGGCTCGTCGGCGATGATCAGCTTCGGCTGCAGCACGAGGGCCATGGCGATCATCACGCGCTGGCGCTGGCCGCCGGAAATCTGGTGCGGATAGGCGTTGACCGCCGAGGCCGGATCGGGAATGCGCACCTGCTCCAGGATATCCAGAACGCGCGCGTGCCGCTCTTTTCTGGAAAGGTTTGTATGCAGCCGCAAAACCTCGTCGATTTGCCAGCCGACCCGCTTCTGCGGGTTGAGCGCCGTCATCGGCTCCTGGAAGATCATGGACATGCGGCTGCCGCGCAGGGCCCGCATTTGCTTTTCGGAAAGCTGGAACAGGTCCTGCCCCTCGAAGCGCACCGTCCCGGCCGTCACGCGCACATGCGGCTCTGGCAGCAGGCGCATCACAGCGGAGGCCGCCAGCGTCTTGCCCGATCCACTCTCGCCCACGAGACAGACGATTTCCCCCGCATTCACGCTGAGATTCAAGCCGTCGATCGCCAGCGGCCGGTCCGCGCCTTCCGGCAGCGCGATCCGCAATCCCTCGATCTCGAGTACGGGGCCTGTCGTCTGTTGCTTGCTCATGATTTCTTCTGGCGTGGATTCACAGCCTCGTTGAGGCCTTCCCCAATCAGGCTGAAGGCAAGCACCGTAACGATGATCGCGATGCCGGGGATGGCGACACAATAGAAGTCGGTACGCAGCACCGATCGCCCCATGCCGATCATGTTGCCCCAGCTCGCGTAGTTGGGGTCGCCAAGGCCGAGGAATGCGAGTGCGGATTCCAGCAGAATGGAGATGGCCATGATGACGGATGCGAAGACGATCACCGGCGGCAATGCGTTCGGCAGGATTTCCCGGAAGATTATCCCCGCATCGCCGACGCCCAGATTGCGCGCCGCCTCGACGAACTCGCGGCCGCGCAGCGACAGGAATTCGGCGCGTACGAGCCGTGCGGGCGCCGTCCAGGACACGATGCCGATGGCAATAATCATGTTCTGGAGTGAGGAGCCCATGATGGCGACAAGCGCCAGCAGCAGAACGAAGTTCGGTATCGTTTGAAATGCCTCGGTGATCCGCATCAGCGTATCGTCGATCCAGCCGCCGAAATAGCCCGATACGGACCCGACCAGGATGCCGATGCTGACAGCGATGACCGTCGAGACGATGCCGATCAGCAGCGACGTGCGTGCACCGTGAAAAATGCCGGCCAGGATGTCTCGACCCAGCTGGTCCGTCCCGAGAGGAGTCGCCCAGCTCGTGAACGGAGGAATCAGCGGCTCGCCGGCCCGCCGCAACGGATCCTCCGGCTCGACCAACCCGGCCGTTGCCGCCATGGCAAGCACCAGTCCCAGCAGGACGAGGCCCAGCACCGCAGCGCGGTTTCGCCTGTAACGGCGCCACAATTCGCTCCATGCGGACGGCGGGGCAGCTTCGATCTTGGCTTCGATCAGGCTCATGACAGTTCGATCCTCGAGTCGAGGCTCGCGTAAATGAGGTCGATCAGAAAGTTGACGACGATCACCAGGACGGAGCTCAGAAAGACGAGTCCCATCAGCACGTTCATGTCGCGCTGGATCACTGCCTGGTAGGCGAGCTGGCCGAGGCCCGGCAGCGCGAAGACCGTCTCGATGACCACCGAACCGCCCAGGATCGTCGAGAACTGGACGCCGAGCAGCGTGATGACGGGCAGCAGCGCATTGCGCGCAATGTGGTGGATCATCAGCCGAGCCCCGCCGGCGCCCTTCGCACGCGCTGTGCGCACATAATCCAGATCCGCGACCTCCAGCACGCTGGTCCGCATCAGGCGCATGTAAAGAGCGAGATAGATGAGCGATAGCGAAGCCGTCGGCAAGATGAGGTGCTCAGCGACGTCGATCACATAATCCCAACCGGAATAGAACGAGGGGATCGTCTGGATGCCGCCGACCGGCAGCCAACCGAGCTTCACCGAGAACAGCACGATCATCATCAAGCCAAGGAAGAAACTGGGCGTGGCATAGAAGATGAGGCCCAGTGTGCTGATCACGTTGTCGGTCAGCGAATAGGCCTTCCGTGCCGCAATCATTCCCAGCACGGAGCCGATGCTGACGGCGAAGAAGAGGGAGGACAGCATGAGCAGCAGCGTGGGCCCGAGCCGGCTCATCAGAACGGTCGCCACCGGCTGCTCGTGCACGAACGACCAGCCGAAGTCGAACTGGACCAGCTTCTTCATATAGACCAGGAGCTGCACCCAGACGGGCTGGTCGAGCCCATATTCGGCGCGCAGGCGGGCGATGACCTGCGGATCGGCGCCACCCATGTCGCCGACGAGCGCGTCGACCGTGTCGCCAGGAGCCAGCTTGAGCAGCAGGAACGTTCCGATCATGATGATCAGAACGACCGGAACCACCTGGACAATCCGCTTGAGCAAGTAGTTCAGCATCGGTGCTGGCCGTATCCGCACTCCGGATTGCAAGCTCCGGCCCGTCAGCGGGCCGGAGCAGAGCCGTCATCTCACTCGGCGAGCCAGGTATCGTAGGCTGACGAGGAGTTCCAGCGCGGCGTGTTGTGGTGGTTCTTCACCTTCTTGCTCGTGACCGAGATGAACGGGTGCTCGATGGCGAAGATGACCGGCACTTCCTCCATCACGAGCCGCTGGATCTCATGATACATCTTCGCGCGCTTCTCCGGGTCGAGCTCGGAAGCCGCGTCGTCGATCATCTTGTCCAGCTTCTCGTTCTTGTAGCCGAACTGGTTCGACCACGGGGTGCCCACGGGCGCACCGCTGCGCAGCCAGACCATCGTCGAGACCGCCGGGTCGGCGCGGAACTGGTGCCAGCCGTTGGCCGTATCGAAGTCGTGGTCGCGATAGACACCGTTGAGGAAGGTGGGCGCATCGTTCGTCAGCAGCGTCACGTCGATGCCGATCTCCCGCATGGACTGGGCGAAGAACTCGGCCCACAGCTGGGTATACTCGCCCCAGGGCGCCGGGCGATGGCGCAGCCGCAGGCGAATGCCGTCCGGGCCAGGTTTGTAGCCCGCCTCATCGAGCAGCGCCTTCGCCTTCTCGGGATCGTACTCGTAGACCTTCACATCATCGGTATAGTTGATCCCGCCGGCCGACGGGATCGGGCCGCGGCCAGGCTTCGCAAAACCGCGCATGATCGTCTTGATGGCGCGGTCGATGTCGAGCCCGTGATAAATCGCGCGGCGCACGCGGATGTCGGCCAGCGCCTTGTTCCGATGATTGAACTCGATGGTGCTGTGGGCCACGTTGTTCTCGTATCCCTTCGTGCCCACGTCGAAGCGCGGATCCTTCGACAGCCGCTCGATATCGGCCATCGAGATACCGATGAACCCCGATTCGTGGATTTCGCCGGCCTCGAGGGCCGCCGCGGCCGCCGAACGGTCCGGGATGAAGCGCCAGACGATGCGATCCAGATACGGGTATTCCTTGCCGCGCCAGTAATCTTCGTTGCGCTCGGCGATCACGTACTGGCCGCGCTCGTACTGCACGAACTTGAACGGGCCCGTGCCGACCGGCGCAGTGTTATGCGGATTCTTGAGGTAATCCGTCCCCTCGTAAAGGTGCTTGGGCAACGGATGGCCGAGGTCCGGCATGGCGGCGACGAGCAGCGACAACGGCATCGGCCGCGAATAGCGGAACACCGCCGTGTGCGGATCGGGGCAGTCGACCGCCTCGAGATACTGCTGCAGCGTGGAGCTGTAGTTCAGCAGCTTCTTCCAGAACTCCATTGCGGTGAAGGAGACGTCATCGCAGGTGAACGGCTTGCCGTCGTGCCACTTCACACCCTGGCGCAGCTTGAAGGTGATCGTCTTGCCGTCCTCCGAGGAGGACCACTCCGTCGCCAGCACCCCCACGTATCCATCATAGGTCCGATCGATCAGCGGTTCGACGATTTTGCCCGTGATCTCGTAGACGCCGTTCGATGCGCGCGTCGCCGGGTTCAGAACCCGTTGCTCCGAAACCATGTGATAGAACAGCGTTCCACCGCGCTTGGGCTTCTCGTCAGCCGCCAACGCGGGGAAGAGCGCACCGGCAGCCAGCAGGCCACCCAGCAGTGATGGCGCAAGCCATCGGGTCAGTTCCGGCATGTCCCTCTCCGTCACGGGAAACAATGTGTAGCACCAGACTTGTGGCGCGCGGCTGCCCCCGTGTCAAGAATGATTTGCTCTTTGCGGCCGCAATTCAGAAGCGATATTGCTCAGACCAGCCGCAGTTCCGCGACGTCGAGAGCAAATTATTTCACATCGCCTCTTCAGAAGGCGAGGACATTCGGAATCCTGAGTGAGCACATGGATGCGCTTACCCCGGAGGAGGGGCTGAGCTATGCGCAATGATGATTGCAGGTATCGATGCGCCACGGCGCCGCACGGACACTGCGCGACGGCCGCTGGTGTCGAACCGGAAGAAGTGGAGGCCTACTCCTTCACTGCACCGGTCATCGACGAGACATAGTGCTCGACGAAGAAGGAATAGAGAATGACGACCGGCAGCGAACCGATGAGGGCCCCGGCCATCAGTGAGCCCCACTCGTAGACGTCGCTGCGCACGAGCTCCGTCAACACGCCCACCGGCACCGTCTTGTTCTCGGATGACTGGATGAAGGTGAGCGCGTAGATGAACTCGTTCCATGACAGGGTGAACGCAAAGATGCCGGCGGAAATCAATCCTGGCACGGAAAGCGGCAGCAGCACCTTGGTGAGGATCTGCCAGCGCGAGGCGCCGTCGATCAGCGCGCATTCTTCGAGCTCGTAGGGGATCGAGCGGAAATAGCCCATCAATAGCCACGTGCAGAACGGCACGAGGAACGTCGGATAGGTGAAGATGAGCGCGAGCTTGGTGTCGTAGATGCCGAACCCGAACACCATCAGCGCCAGCGGGATGAACAGGATCGACGGCGGCACGAGGTAGGCCAGAAAGATCGCAAGCCCGACGTACTTTGCCCCGACGAAGCGCAGCCGCTCGATGGCGTAGGCCGCAAAAACGGACGCGGCCAGCGAGACGAACGTCGATGCCACCGAGATGACGATCGTGTTCCAGAGCCAGCCCGGATAGGACGTCTCGAACAGCAAATACTTGATGTGCTCAAGCGTCGGCTCGACGACCCAGAACGGGCTGAAGTTGGCATAGTCGGTCAGCTGGTAGTTCGGCTTCACCGACGTGATCGCCATCCAGTAGAACGGGAACAGCAGAACGAATACGAAGACGAACAGCGGAATGTATATCGTGACGATCCGGCGCGGCAGGCGCTCGAGATAGCCCATGCCGCCTTCGTCACCGATGTGCGTCGTGACGGCGTCTTCCTGGCGGGAGGTGGCGATTGTCATGACTTCAGTCCTCTCGCAACGCCGTCAGTCCGCGCCGCCTTGCTGCCAGCGCCGGCGCTGCAGGCCGAAATAGCTGAACAGGATTGCAGCAAGCAGGAAGGGGATCATCGCCACCGCGATTGCGGCGCCCTCCCCGAGCTGGCCGCCCGGAATCGCCCGCTGGAAACTCAGTGTGGCCATCAGGTGCGTGGCGTTGAGCGGACCGCCGCGGGTCAGCACGTAGATGAGCTGGAAATCCGTGAAGGTGAACAGCACCGAGAAGGTCATCACGACCGCGATGATCGGAGTCAACATCGGCAGCGTGATGTAGCGGAAGCGCTGCCATGGCGTGGCCCCATCGAGCGTGGCGGCTTCATGAAGCGAGGGCGGGATCGTCTGCAGGCCCGCGAGCAGCGAAATGGCGACGAAAGGAATGCCGCGCCAGACATTCGCCGCGATGACCGAGGCCCGCGCGTTCGTCGGGTCGCCGAGGAAATTGATCTGCGTATCGATCAGCCCCCACTTCATGAGCACCCACGAAATGATCGAGAATTGTGCGTCGTAGATCCACCAGAACGCGATGGCCGAAAGCACCGTCGGCACCACCCACGGCAGCAGGACGATCGCGCGGAAGAAGGCTTTGAACGGCAGGTGATTGTTGAGAAGCAGCGCCAGCCACAGGCCGAGCGCGAACTTCAGGATCGATGCAACGACCGTGTAGAGGATGGTATTGAAAACGGAGAGCCAGAAGACGGGGTCTCCCCAGAGCAACTCGTAGTTTTCCAGGCCGATGAAGACACCGGGCCGGCCGATTCGCGTATCCGTGAAGGCAAGCCATACCCCGAGGCCGAGCGGGTAGGTCAGGAACACGAGCAGGAACACCGCCGCCGGCAGCATGAATAGGAGCCCGAGCACGTTACGGCCCTGGCTCAGATCGATGCGCCGCCAGCTCCGATGGGATTCAGCCTTTGCTACGGCGATGCTCATGCTCACCCCAGAAATTTGAAAGTCGTTCCGATTGCCGCTGAAAGGATAGCACGAGGCACTGCCTTCACCCCTCCCAGGGGGAGAGGCCCGCCCAAAGGGCCGGGCGAGGGGTTGCAACGGCTACAGTCGAAACTTCCTCGCCTCGAACCCTCTCCCCCACCGGGGAGAGGGAGATTCGTGGCGCGCTAATGCGTACCGGTCGGAACCGGAGCTCACCTAGACCCGGTAATAGCGGTTGGCGCGCAGCTCGGCACGCTTGGCCGCTTCCTCCGGTGTCCGCTGGCCGGTGGCGGCCTCGGCGACCATGTCGACCACGATGTAGTCCGCCATCACGGCTGCCGACGCGTAGCCCAGCGGACCGGCGTAACCGTTCGGCCGGAGCGTGGCCGACGCCTGCGCATACGGCGCATGGATCGGATCCGCCTTCCAGATCGGATGGCTCTCGTAGGCCTTCAGCGGCTGGCAGCAGTAGGCGCTGGCCCCCTCGAGCCAGGCATCGAACTGCGGCTTGTCGTACATGAACTGAAGGTAGGCGAGTGCCGCCTGCGGATACTTCGTGTACTTGAAGATCACCGCGGACGTGGTCTGGTGCAGCTCCACCTTCTTGCCGACCGGGCCGACCGGGAAGTTCGTCGTGCGGATGTCCTTGGCGATGTCCGCGAGCTTCGGATCGTTCTTGGCGGCGTAGTAGAGCGATACGCCATTTGCGGTCACGGACACCTCACCCGCGAGGAAGGCGCGGTTGTTGTTGACGTCGAGCCAGCTCTCCGTGCCCGGAATGAACGTCTGATAAAGCTCGCGCGCATAGCGGAGCGCGGCGATCGTCTCCGGGCTGTTGATGACGACCTTGCCGTTCTCGTCGACCATCTTGCCGCCGTGGCTCCACAGCACCCAATGGCAGAAGTTGTTGCCGTCGCCGACGCCGTGACCCAGCGTGAAGCCGGCTGGATGCCCTTTGGCCTTGAGAGCCTTGCACAGCTCAAGGAACTCATCGGTCTTCTCGGGGAACTTCGAGAAGCCCGCTTCCTTGACCCAGCTCTCGCGATAGCAAACGGCGTTGCCAATGGCGGCGAGCGGCAGGGCGATCCAGCGGCCGTCGCGCTTGGCGTAGCCCTCGAGACCCTCATACCAGCCGCCGTACTGCTGGCCGAGAGACTCGGCGAGCTCCGTCACGTCGAGCAGCTTGTCGGGATACTGGTGAGCGTCGTCGAACCACACCCAGATGATGTCCGGGCCGGAGCCCACGTTGGCGGCGACGGCAGCCTTCGGCCGGATGTCCTCCCAGCTCTCCTTGTCGATGCGGACTTCGACGCCAGTCGCTTCCGTGAACTTCTTGGTGTTGGCGAGCCAGGCATCTTCCTCGCCCTTCACGAAGGGCGCCCAGCGCAGCATGCGCAACGATGCCCCCTTCTCCGGCACGTACTTGGGCATTTCGGCGCGCGCCGCACCGATGAGCGGCAAACCAGCCGCTCCTGCGACCAGACCGCCGGTCCCGATCATGAAATTGCGTCTTGAAATCGTCATCGGTGTGTTCCTCCTCAGCAGACGATTTACTGTTGCGGTCAGCGTGCCCCCTTGGGCTGTCGGCACACTCGCGGACATCTTGTGGTGGACGGCATCAGATGCGCTGCCCCGTTTCCTGATCGAACAGATGTACGAGCGCAGGATTGGGCGCGAGAGGCAGCTTATCTCCCGGGCCGACCGCAACGCGCTCGCGGAACACGCCGACGATTTCCTGGCCGCCGAGCTTGGCGAAGACCTGCGTCTCCGAGCCCGTTGGCTCGACGACGACGACCTCGGCAGGGATGCCGTTCTCCGAATCGACAACGAAATGCTCTGGCCGGATGCCATAGATCACCGGCCGCCCGTCCGAGCCCTGCGGCACGTCGTTGACCGGCAGCGCGATGCCGCTCTCGGTCACGACACGCGGCGAGCCGTCCGAGACGATCTTGCCTTTGATGAAATTCATGGCCGGCGAGCCGATGAAGCCGGCAACGAACAGGTTGTTGGGACGGTCGTAAAGATCGAGAGGGGCGCCCATCTGCTCGACGATGCCGTCGTGCATCACCACGATCTTGTCGGCCATGGTCATGGCCTCGATCTGGTCGTGAGTGACGTAGACCGTGGTCGTCTTCAGGCGCTGATGCAGCTCCTTGATCTCGGTGCGCATCTGCACGCGGAGCTTCGCGTCGAGGTTCGACAGCGGCTCGTCGAACAGGAAGACCTGCGGATCGCGGACGATGGCGCGACCCATGGCGACGCGCTGGCGCTGACCGCCCGAGAGCTGACGCGGATATCTTTGGAGCAGGTTCTGCAGCCCCAGAATATCGGCCGCCTTGTTCACGCGCTCTTGAATCTCGCTCTTCGGCGCGCCCCTGAGCTTGAGCGAGAATGCCATGTTATCCGCTACGGTCATGTGCGGATAAAGGGCGTAGTTCTGGAACACCATCGCGATATCCCGCTCCTTGGGCGGGATATTGTTGACGACGCGACTCCCGATGCGGATCTCGCCGGCTGTGATGCTCTCGAGACCGGCCACCATCCGAAGAAGGGTGGACTTGCCGCAACCGGATGGCCCCACGAGGATTACGAACTCGCCATCAGAGATGTCGATCGATACGCCATGGATGACAGCCGTCGTCCCGAAGGACTTTCGGACATCCCTGATCTCAACTGATGCCATTGCCGGCCACTTCTCCCCTGGCCATTAGCTGCCATTCTGACAGCTCACCTGCCATACCCTTCGGCTGGTAAGCTATCAAGAAGTCAGCTAGCTACCACAATGTCGGTGGATTTCAACAGCTTGAACCTTAACGGCCGTGCGGCCGCCACATACCGATACGATAATCTCGGTTAAGGAATAACAATCAAGCTGCCAACTCAGCGCACCGGCGCAACGCGCTGGCATTCGTGATCGTGAGCCTGCGTCCCCGGTGGACGGCAATGGCGCCGGACTGGGCCAGGCTGCGCAGCATCCGGCTGACCGTCTCAAGAGTGAGGCCGAGATACTCCGCCATTTCGGTGCGCGACAGCGGCAGCTCCAGCTCCAGCCCATCGAGCTCACCGCGATTCGAGCAGCCGCCAGTCATCTTCTCGGCGCAGAGCACCAGAAGCGTCGCGACGCGCTCGAGGGCGGTCTTGCGACCGAGCAGCAGCATCCACTCCCGCGCCTGATCGAGGTCCTGAACCATGCGCTGCATGAGCAGCTCCTGCAAGCCGCGATGGGTACGCAGGAGCGTCTCGAACTGCGGTTTGGCAAAGCAGCACAGTTCGACGTCAGTGGCCGCCTCGGCCGAAATGTTGCTGCTTCCCGCGAACGGTCGACCAATGAATTCGGGCGCGAACTGAAGGCCTACGATCTGTGTCCGCCCGTCTCCCAGCGAGCGCGAAAGGCGCACGACACCTGAAACGACATTCGCCACGATGCCCGAATCGTCGCCCGCGCCAAAGATCGGGCTGCCGGCGCGCACGAGCTTCCGCCAGGCCATGCGGTTGAGGTCGGCGAGCGCCGAGACCGGTAAGGCCTGGCAGATGGCGATGTCGCGAATCGAGCAGGTCCGGCAACTTCTGCGGAACATCCCGCGCGCACTCCGTGGCACCGGCATGGATTGGCTCGGCGCTCGGCGAAACGCTCAATCACACCCGGCCTGGAAATTCTAATGCGACAGGCCGGGTCCGACAGGATCAGTACATTTCGCCGCATCCGGATCTGATCTGGATCAAGCGCGCGTGTCGCCCTTGCCGCAGATTTGTCGCTTCCGACGCATGCATCCAAACGGGGAGACGCCGCGATGACAACGGCTGCAGCCATCCATGACACTCATCGTCCGCACGGCTGGCGACGCTGGTTGTTGTCCACCAACCACAAGGACATCGGGACGATGTACCTGGTCTTCGCCATGATCGGCGGGATCGTGGGCGGGCTTTTATCCATCGGGATGCGGCTGGAGCTGCAGGAGCCGGGGCTCCAGTACTTCTCGAATCCTCACATGTTCAACGTGTTCACGACCGGACACGGGCTGATCATGGTGTTCTTCATGATCATGCCGTCTCTGTTCGGAGGGTTCGGCAACTGGTTCGTGCCGATCATGATCGGCGCGCCCGACATGGCATTCCCTCGTTTGAACAACATCTCGTTCTGGCTGTTGCCGTCGGCCTTCCTGCTGCTGATCCTGTCGCTGTTCGTGGAGGGTGAGGGCTCCTGCGTCATCAGCCTCGACCCGGCCAAGCTGGATCTGGCGGGCTGCGGCGCTGGCGTCGGATGGACGGCCTATGCGCCGCTGTCCACGTCGGGGCACCCGGGCCCTGCCGTCGACTTCGCCATTCTCGCACTGCACATCGCGGGTGCGTCGTCGATCCTCAGCTCGATCAACTTCATCACCACGATCTTCAACATGCGGGCACCGGGCATGACACTGCACAAGATGCCCCTGTTCGCGTGGTCGATCCTGGTAACGGCGTTCATGCTGTTGCTGTCGTTGCCTGTGCTGGCCGGCGCCATCACCATGCTGCTGACCGACCGCAACTTCGGCACGACGTTCTATGCGGCAGCCGGTGGCGGTGATCCGCTGCTCTATCAGCACCTTTTCTGGTTCTTCGGGCATCCGGAGGTCTACATCATCATCCTGCCGGGCTTCGGACTGGTCAGCCACGTCATCTCGACCTTCTCGCGGAAGCCGATCTTCGGGTACCTCGGCATGGCCTATGCGATGGTCGCAATCGCTGTCGTCGGCTTCATCGTCTGGGCCCACCACATGTACGCCGCGGGAATGTCCGTCGACGCGCAGGCGTACTTCATGTTCGCGACCATGGTGATCGCGGTGCCCACGGGCGTGAAGATCTTTTCCTGGATCGCGACCATGTGGGGCGGGTCCATCCGCTTCACGGTGCCGATGCTTTTCGCCCTCGGGTTCATCTTCCTGTTCACCATCGGCGGCGTAACCGGCGTCGTGCTGGCCAATGCCGGCCTCGACAGGGCCTTCCACGACACCTACTACGTGGTCGCGCATTTCCACTACACGATGTCGCTCGGAGCGCTCTTCACGCTGTTCGCCGGTTGGTACTACTGGTTCCCGAAGATGAGCGGCTACATGTACTCCGAGTTCATGGGGCGGCTGCACTTCTGGCTGACGTTCATCGGCGTCAACCTCACGTTCTTCCCGCAGCACTTCCTAGGGCTGTCGGGCATGCCGCGGCGCTATGCCGATTACCCCGACGCGTTCGCCCTCTGGAACAAGGTCTCCTCAATGGGATCCTACATTTCCGCCCTGGGCGTCCTGGTCTTCTTCGCGGGAATTGCCGTAGCGTTCGCGAAGAAGCGGCAGGCCGAGGCAAATCCATGGGGCGAGGGCGCAACCACGCTCGAGTGGACGCTGTCCTCACCGCCGCCGTTCCACTGCTTCGAGACGCTGCCGCGGATCAAGGGCGACCAGCACTGATTTCGAACGAGCCCCGGCGCCAAGCTTCGGACTGAAGCGCCAGGGCTGAACCAATGACATCAAATGGAAATGGCGGCGGCACCTCGGTTGCCGCCGCTTTTGCGACTGGAACACGATCAGGCAGGAGATCGCCGCCCGCGCGGCAGCCCCGATCGCCAGGCAAAAGCGCGCTGCGAGCCGACGTGATAGCCGCTTGGGCGAACCGCTTGGCTTTGGAGGAAAAAATGGTGGGCGCGACAGGGATCGAACCTGTGACCCCTACCATGTCAAGGTAGTGCTCTACCGCTGAGCTACGCGCCCCTTGAACTGCCTGCTTCCTAGCCGTTCCAGGCGCATGCTGCAAGCGGGTTCTGCGCCGCCAAATGGCACAAGGCCAGAAATTGCGACGCCCCAAAATCAGGACCAGCGATCCTCCGCTCGTCAGGCGCCGCCAATCCCCTCGATCACCTTGCCCGTGCCGCCGCAGTTCTCGCACGGGCTGTTGCTGATCCGTCCCGTGCCGCGGCAGACCGGGCAAACGTCCTCGCCGGTCCCCGGCGTGCCGGGCGGAGCGTCGTCGCCCGGGTTCATGCGGGTTCTGTCGTTGTCGCTCGCCACGAAGCTTTCTCCTGCTGTCCCATTTCTCCCGCAATCGCCGCCGAGGCCAAATCGTTCCGATCGGAAGACCGGCAGCGCGGCCGTCGAAAATTCAAGAGTTGAATGGACAACAAGTTGCCGAAATCGCGAAGCAGTGTGCGCATCGGCAGGGTGCAGATCACAAGAACTTGGGCCTGCCACGCATTGTTCCAATTCAGCTCTGGCGCCCGTCCGCCGATCCCGAGGCATTCCGGTGGCGGCAGCGCGCCACGTAAGAGGTCCAGGAGAACTCGCCCATGGCGATCCGCTCGCGCCTACTCGCCGCTGCCGTCTCTTCCAGCATTTGCCTCACCGGCGTCGCCAGCTATGCACAGTGGGCTTCGGCCAGACTGCCGGACACCTTCGCGTCCCTTGCAGGCCGCTGGTCCGGCCATGGCACGGTGAAGCCGGCATCCGGTCCGGCCGAGAGCTTCAAATGCGTTGTGACCTACATCCCCCAAGGCAGTGTCACGCGGCTTCAGCAGAACCTGCGCTGCAAGAGCGCCAACTACAAGCTCGACGCGGCGACCCATCTCGAGTTGCGCGGGGATAAGGTTGTC
>DASVDU010000166.1:0-27863 GCA_036380915.1 Hyphomicrobiaceae bacterium
CGAAACGTAGTCTCCGACGTTCACCCGCGGCGCAAAAGGCGCGATGGCCACGCGCGATGTATATTCGTCCTGATTTGCCCAAACGACGATGTTGATCAGGTCCTTGGCTGCGAGCTTGAGGTCCTGGATCTTGCTGCCGGACATCGACCCGGTGATGTCGAGCATCATGCTGATTTCCAGGTTTGTCTCGGCATTTCCGCCGACGGCCAAAACGGCCTTGGCGGATGTACGAACCGGCATGCTCTTGATGCCGACGGCGCTGAGGAATGGCGTCGTGACGTTGCCGACGGTCGAAGCTACGATGGCGGAGCCGTCATCCGCCAATTCGAAGTGGACGCTCTCGTCATTGGTCGCGTCGGGCTTCATTTCCTCGTAATACGTGCGCGCTGCCTGAAGGGCGGCTTCGGTATTGCCACCGGACGCTTGCAGGACGCGCCCCGCAGCGAGGACGGCTGCATCCACCGCGTTCTGTGTCTGTGTCCGGGCTGTCAGCCACCGGCCATAGTCGATCGCGCCGCCGACCGCACCGAAGATGACCGCGATCGTCAGGCCGAAGATCATGGCGATATTGCCCGACTCGGATGAGATGAAAGCGCTGAATACCCCGCCGCCCCTGCGGCCCGGCGACCGGGAAGGGCCGTTTTCGAACAAACGCGTTAACTTGATGAAATCACGTCCGCTTCTAGAATTTTGCCCCGAGCCGAACATGAATGCACTCCAACATCTGCAGGTCTTTCGCTGCTAGCCGGTTGGATGCTTTCGAGGCATTAACGGAACGCATAAAATTTTAAGCAACAAGCAGAACATAGGGCGAGAGTTTCATTACCCTTAACTCTCGGAGCGGAATAGTACCAATTTGGTTCAAATGCCACCCACGGGCGAGCTGAGAGACAGGTGGATCCAACTCTCGTTCTTGCTCCGACCCTAGCGAGTTGCTCCCAGGTATCCGAGCGACTGCAGGTAACGGTAGATCTCGTCGGCGAGAATGTCGGCGGGAACCGTTCCTGCCTGCAAATGCAGCTCTGGTGACTGCGGAGGCTCATATCGCGACGAAATGCCGGTAAAGTTCTGAATCTGCCCGGCGCGGGCTTTCCTGTAGAGCCCCTTTACGTCGCGCTCCTCGCAAATCTCGAGCGGCGTATCGACGAAAACCTCGATGAACTCTCCGTTGTCGAACAACTCCCGGGCCATGCGGCGCTCGGCCTCGAACGGGGAAATGAACGATACGAGCACGATAAGCCCCGCATCGACCATCAACCTGGCGACATGCGCTGCGCGACGGATGTTCTCGACGCGGTCGGCATCAGTGAAGCCAAGATCGCGGTTCAGACCATGGCGGGTGTTGTCGCCATCGAGGATGAATGTATGCCGGCCGTGGGCGTGCAATTTCTTCTCGACCAGGTTGGCGATCGTGGACTTGCCCGATCCGGACAGCCCCGTGAACCAGAGGCAGCATGGCCTCTGGCCTTTGAGCTCGGCCCGCGATGCCTTGCTGACGTCGAGTGCCTGCCAGTGCACGTTCGTCGCACGCCGCAGTCCGAACTGGATCATCCCGGCGCCAACAGTCAGATTGCTCAGCCTGTCGATCAGGATGAAGGCGCCGGTCTCCCGGTTCTCCTCGTAGGGATCGAAGGCAACGGGCTCGTGCGTTTCGATGTTGACGAACCCGATCTCATTGAGCTTCAGCGTCTTCGCCGCAAGCTTCTGGAAGGTGTTGACGTCTTCCTGATGCTTGATCTCCGTGACACTGGCCGTCACGGTCCGCGCGCCGATCTTGAGCAGGTAAGGCCGGCCCGGAATGAGCGGCTCGTCGTTCATCCACACGATGTGTGCCGCAAACTGATCGGAGACCTCCGGCCGCTCATCCGGCGCAGCGATGAGATCGCCGCGCGAGATGTCCACCTCGTCGGTGAGCGTCAGCGTCACGGCGTCTCCGGCAACGGCTTCCGCCATCGTCCCGTCGTATGTCACGATCGAACGGACCCGCGTCTCCCGGCCGGAATTCGCGATGATAATGCGATCGCCGGCTCGAACTCGTCCGCTGGCAATCGTGCCGGAATAGCCGCGAAAATCGTGGTTGGGCCTGTTCACCCATTGCACCGGCATGCGGAATGGTTTGCTCGCGGCATCGGCTTCGACCTCCACCCTTTCCAGATGCTCGAGCAGAACCGGACCGCGATACCATGGCATTTCCGGACTGCGCGCGATGACGTTATCGCCAAAGCGTGCCGAGATGGGGATGGCGATAAGGCTCTTGAAATTCAGATGATCAGCGAAAGCGCGATATGCCTCGGTGATGCGATTGAAAACACCCTCGTCGTATTGCGCGAGATCGATTTTGTTGACGGCGAGCACGACGTGACGAATGCCGAGCAGAGCCGCGATGCGGGAATGGCGGCGCGTCTGCTGAAGCACGCCTTTGCGGGCATCGACGAGGATGATCGCGAGGTCAGCCGTCGAGGCGCCAGTCGCCATGTTGCGCGTATACTGTTCGTGGCCCGGCGTATCCGCAACGATGAACTTTCGTTTTTCCGTTGCAAAGAACCGATAGGCGACATCGATCGTGATGCCCTGCTCGCGCTCCGCCTGCAGGCCGTCGACCAGAAGCGCCAAGTCGAGATCGTCACCCGTCGTTCCATGCTTCTTGGAATCACGGGCGAGTTTCGCAACCTGATCCTCGAATATCAGACGCGTATCGTAGAGCAGGCGACCGATGAGGGTCGATTTGCCGTCATCCACACTGCCACAGGTGATGAAGCGGAGGAGCGTTTTGTCCTCTGCGGAACCATCCCCCTGGCGCAAACGGCCCGTGAGATCGAGAGGCACGTGTTGTTGCATCAGAAGTATCCCTCGCGCTTCTTCTTTTCCATCGAGCCTGCTTCGTCGTGGTCGATGAGGCGGCCGGAGCGCTCGGATGATCGCGTGACCAGCATCTCGGCCACGATTTCGTCCAGGGTCGCCGCGGTGGAAGGGATCGCGGCAGTGAGGGGATAGCACCCCAGCGTGCGGAACCGGACGCTTCGCAGCTCGGGGCGTTCCCCGGTCGCAAGCGGCATTCGATCGTCGTCGACCATGATGAGCTGGCCGTCTCGCACGACAACCGGCCGTTCACGAGCGAAATAGAGCGGCACGATAGGGATGTTTTCAGCCGCGATGTATTGCCAGATGTCCAGCTCGGTCCAGTTCGACAGCGGAAACACGCGGATCGATTCGCCCTGGCGGACCCTGGTGTTGTAAAGGCGCCAGAGCTCCGGGCGCTGGTTCTTTGGATCCCAGGCATGCGTTGCCGTCCGGAACGAGAAGATGCGCTCCTTGGCCCGGGAGGCTTCCTCGTCCCGCCGTGCGCCGCCGAATGCGGCGTCGAAGCCGTACTTCGTCAGGGCTTGCTTCAGCGCCTCGGTCTTCATGATGCTCGTGTAAAGCGCCGAGCCGTGCGTGAACGGTGAAATGCCCTGCGCCAGGCCGGCCTCATTGACATGCACGATGAGGTCCCATCCGAGCCGCCGCGCGGTCTCGTCACGGAACGTGATCATCTCCCGGAATTTCCAGGTCGTGTCGATGTGCATCAGCGGGAAAGGAGGCTTGGACGGGTGAAACGCCTTCATCGCCAGATGCAGCATCACCGAGGAGTCCTTGCCGATCGAGTACAGCATGACCGGGTTCCGGAACTCCGCTGCAACCTCGCGCATGATGTAAATCGATTCGGCCTCGAGCCGCTTGAGATGCGAGCTGCGCTTGGCCATCGACAGTGCCCCCCTTGGCTGTGCTACCCCGTGCGCGTCGCGGCAAGCTCTACCTCGTCAGAAGCTTGATCGCTAGAGTACGCCACACGCATGCAGTGAATTGCGCGACGTGCTCACCCAGCGCATGACGAAAAGACGGTATGATTATGGACAAGAACGGCTCGGGGCTTCCGGCGGAGGCGAAGGCAATCATCGTCGGTGGTGGCGTTGTCGGGTGCTCCGTGGCCTACCATCTGGCGAAACTCGGTTGGCAGGATGTCATTCTCCTCGAGCGCAAGCGGCTGACGTCCGGCACGACATGGCATGCCGCAGGGCTCATCGGGCAGCTTCGGGCGACGCTCAATCTGACCAAGCTCGCAAAGTACTCGGCGGAGCTTTACCTGGGCCTGGAGGCGGAGACCGGGATCGCGATCGGCTTCCGGCAGAACGGCTCGCTCGGAGTGGCGCTCTCGAACGATCGGTACGAGGAGTTCGCGCGTGGCGCCTCGATGGCCAGGACCTTCGGGCTCGAAGCGCACATGCTCACGCCCGCCGAATGCCGGGAGAAATATCCGCTGCTCAACCTCAATGGTGTCGTCGGCGGCATCTTCCTTCCAACGGACGGCCAGGCTGATCCGGCCAACATTGCGCTTGCGCTCGCCAAGGGTGCCCGTCAAAGCGGAGTCCGGATTCTCGAGGGTGTCAGGGTCACCGGCATCACCAAGGCAAAAGGCCGCGTCACCGGCGTCGTGACGGAGCACGGGACGATCCGTGCCGAGTACGTCGTCAACTGTGCTGGCCTGTGGGGCCGCGAGGTTGGCCGGATGGCGGGTGTGAACGTGCCCCTGCAGGCGAGCGAGCATTTCTACGTGGTAACCGAAGCCAATTCCGCCATCCCGAAGGATCTGCCGGTGCTGCGGGTGCCGGACGAGTGCGCCTATTACAAGGAGGATGCCGGCAAGCTGCTGGTCGGGTTCTTCGAGCCGGTGGCGAAGCCCTGGGGCATGGACGGCGTCCCCGAGGATGCCGAGTTCCTCACGCTGCCGGATGACTGGGAGCACATCGCCCCGCAGCTCGAAAAGGCGATGGAGCGCGTGCCGCTGCTGGCCGAAACCGGCATTCACACCTTCTTCAACGGCCCGGAGAGCTTCACCCCCGACAATCGCTACCTGCTGGGAGAGGCGCCCGAGCTCAGAAACTTCTACGTTGCAGCAGGCTTCAACTCGATCGGCATTCAGTCGGCTGGAGGGGCCGGCATGGCGCTCGCCCACTGGATGCAGGACGGCGAGCCGCCATTCGATCTGGGCGACGTCGACATTCGCCGCATGTTTCCATTCCAGGGCAATCGGACGTATCTCGTCAATCGCGTGACCGAAACTTTGGGCCTCCTCTACGCTGATCACTTCCCCTACCGCCACTACGAGTCCGCGCGCGGCGTGCGGCACCTGCCGCTCCACGAGCGCCACGCCGCGTTCGGGGCCTGCTTCGGCGAAGCAGCGGGCTGGGAGCGGCCGTTCTGGTATCTGCCGGCCGAAGCACGTGCTCGCGGGGAAAGACCTGAGTATCGCTATAGCTGGAAGCGGCAGAACTGGTTTGCGTATGCTGCAGAGGAGCATGCGGCCGTGCGCAACGGTGTCGGCCTCTTCGACCTGACGCCGTTCGGCAAGATCCGTGTCGAGGGTCGCGATGCGGAGGCGGTGCTGCAGCGCATATGCGCCAACGACGTTGCCGTCGAGCCAGGGCGCATCGTCTACACACAATGGCTGAACCAGAAAGGGGGCATCGAGGCGGACCTGACGGTCACGCGGCTTTCAGAAACCGAGTTCCTGGTCGTGACTTCGTCAGGCACGCTGCCACGCGACCTCAACTGGCTGAAGCGGCATATTCCGGAGGATGCGCATTGCATCGCGACGGACGTGACCAGCGCCGAGGCCTGCCTCGCTGTGATGGGTCCGCGGTCGCGGGAGCTGCTGGCGCCGATCGTCGATGCCGACCTGTCGAACGAGGCGTTCCCGTTCGGCACGGCGCGCGACATCGAAATCGGCATGGGGCTGGCGCGAGCGCACCGCGTCAGCTACGTGGGCGAGCTCGGATGGGAGCTTTATGTCCCCACCGATATGGCGCGGCATGTCTTCGATGTCATCGCCGAGCGAGGGAGCGCGGTCGGCCTGCGCCTGTGCGGCATGCACGCCCTCGACAGCTGCCGGATCGAGAAGGCCTTCCGGCACTTCGGCCACGACATCAGCCCCGAGGACCACGTGCTCGAAGCGGGGCTCGGCTTTGCCGTCAGGACTGACAAGCCCGACGGGCGCTTCGGTCCGTTCATTGGCCGCGAGGCCGTTCTGCGCAAGAAGGAGGCGGGGCTTACGAAGCGGCTGGTACAGTTCCAGCTCGTGGATCCGGAGCCGCTGCTATACCACAACGAGCCGATATTGAGGGATGGGAAGGTCGTCGGTCATCTGACGTCAGGGGCCTATGGCCATCACCTCGGCGCAGCGATTGGCCTTGGCTATGTGCCGACATCTCCCCAGGAGAGCGCGCAGGAGCTGCTCGCCTCACGCTACGCCATCGACATCGCCGGCAAGATCGTGCCTGCGCGGGCGAGCCTGAAGCCGCTCTTCGATCCGACGGGTGCGCGAATGCGGGGCTAGGCTGGACGGCGGCGGGAGCGGACCAGGGCCGAGCTGAGCAAGTCCTGGAGTCGTGCCCCGTCTTGTTCGGTCAGTTTGGCGCGAATGGCCAGCGTGCGGCTTCTGGTTGCAAGCTCGGCAAGTGGTCCACCGCCGCCCCGAAGACGGACCCAATCCTTTTCCGTCGTCACCGGAATTGCGTCGCGAGAAGCGGCAAGATCCAGGATGCGTTTCGCATCCTTTGCACCAAACGCATGATGATCGGCCAGAGCGACAGTTGCCACGAGATCGCCGCCAAGCTCCTGGAGCAGCGCGAAGAACCGCTGCGGATTGGCAATCCCGGCATAAGCGACGAGCCGGGCGCCCTTGATCCAATCCAAATCGCCTTGCGGCTCAGGCGCAGCGCTGAGGATGGGGCCGGTGAAGGATCCGAGCCAATCGAGATTGGCATCGCGAGCTGCTCCCGGCGGCCGGTTGACGACGATGGCGTCCAGCATCGCGAGCTGGAACGCGAGCCGGGCGCGCAGTGGCCCTGCCGGAAGCACCTTTCCGTTACCAATCCCGCGGTGGGCATCGATGAGCGCGAGGGTGAGGTCCTTGACGAGAGACGGGTTCTGCAGGCCATCATCCATGACGATCACCGTTGCGGACCCGGCCGCTTCGATGGCGCGCGCCCCCGCCGCGCGGTCCCGTGATACCAGCGTCGGCGCGATTCTCGTTAGGAGTAGGGGCTCGTCACCGACATCTGCTGCCGTGTCCCTTTCCGGGTCGACCCAATGCGGGCCGCGGATTCGCCCCCCATAGCCACGCGTCAGGAGGACCGGCCGTTCTCCCAATCTGGCGAGCGTTTCGGCGACATGGATCGCAAACGGCGTCTTTCCCGTTCCGCCGACCGTCAGGTTTCCGATGCAGATGACAGGAAGCGAGGACCGAAAAGGCTTCGTCTTTCGGAACCGCCGCTCGACAGCCCAGGCGTAAGCCGCGCTCACAGGGCGCAGGGCGCGCACCACCGCCGGCGCCGACCCTGGCCGGTACCACCAGCCGGGCTCGTCAAGAGGCACGCCTCAGGCCTTCCTTGTGGTGCAGCAGAGGCAGCAAGGCCTCCACCGTCCGCCGAAGAGCGCCGGACAGATCGGATAACACCGCCTGGGCGGCCGTCCGCATCCGGACCAGCTCCACTTCGTTATCGAGAAGCGATTTGACGGCGTGCGCCAACTCCTCCGCCGATGCGACCTGGCAAGCCGCTCCACGGCGGATCAGCGCAGAGTACGCATCGCCAAAATTGAACCAGTGCGGTCCGGTGATCACGACTGCCCCGTGACGGATGGCCTCGATCGGGTTCTGTCCACCCCGCGACACCAGTGATCCGCCCACAAATGCCACAGGAGAAAGGCTGTAGAACGTCCCGAGCTCGCCCAGCGTGTCCGCGACGTAGATGTCCGTCGCATCGTCCGGCAATGCGCCACGCGAGCGCTGCGCGACGTTGAGGCCCTCGCCCCGAAGCAACTCCGCGATTGCGCCCCCGCGCTCCGGGTGACGCGGCACGAGCATGGTGCAGAGCCGCGGGAAGCTCTGTTTGAGGATCTTGTGCGCCGCCCCGATCGCTTCGTCTTCGCCTTCGTGCGTGCTCGCGGCGATGAAGCAGGGGCGTCCGGCCAGCGCATCGCGAAGCCGCCGCACCTCCACCGGATCGGCCTCTGGAGCCGGGGCGTCGATCTTCAAGTTGCCGACGAACTGGACGTTGCGGGCGCCAAGCTCCCGGAACCTGCGGGCCAGCTTCCCATTCTGGGCGATCACCAGGTCGAAACGGCTGAACAGCGGCCGTGCCATTCCCTTGTTCTTGCGCCAGCGGTCAAAGGAACGGTTCGACATGCGCGCATTGATGAGTGCGAGCGGAATACCGCGGGCCGCGGACTCCAGGATGAGGTTCGGCCAGATTTCCGACTCGGTGAAGACGGCGAGCTGTGGTCGCCAGTGATCGAGGAACCGGGCCACGACGTCCGGCGCGTCCAGCGGCACGAACTGGTGCACGTCCTCAGGGCCAAGCCGCCGCGCCGCCACCTCGGCCGACGTCACCGTACCGGTTGTAAGGAGGAAGCGGATATCCGGCCGCTCCGCGCGTAGAGCCTTGAGCAGCGGCAGGACTGCGTTCGTCTCGCCGACGCTCGCGGCGTGAATCCAGATAAGGCAACCATCCGGACGCGCCGCACTCGGCTTGCCGAGGCGCTCACCTCTCCGCGCCTCGTCCTCTTTGCCGCGCCTCGCCCGGGCATCGAGTATGAGCGGCAGCGCCGGGCGTGCCAGGCTCGTCAACGCGCGATAGGCTTTCAACGAAAGCCCCGGTTGGACGGGTGGTGCGACTTCACCCGGCAACAATGGTGTTGCGCGGGTTGGATCGGCGCCCGCCAGCTCGTACGCGCGCCGGGTCACGGCATTGAGTCCGTCCTGCACACGGATGCGCGCCCGCTCCAGGCTTTCCCTGTCATCGTGCCTGCCCACATGAATCGGCTCGCCGGCAACCACGGCAAGCGTACCAAAGGGCAGGTTGAGCGTCATACGGCTCCACGTGTCGAAGGCCTTGTAGCGGGATGTGGCAACCGCGGCCGGGATGATCGGGCGTCCGGACAGGCGCGCCAGCGTGACGATGCCCTCACCTGCGATTCGCGCCGGACCCGGCGGCACGTCGGCCGTCATGGCGACGCAGTCGCCGTCTTCCAGCGCCCGCAACGCCGCCCTCAGCGCCTGGGCACCGCCGCGATCGCGCCGGCGATAGCCGGCGCCGGCACCCCGAATCATGTCCATCTTGAAATAGTCGAGAACCTGGCCGATCAGCTCCGCATCGCCATGGCGCGCCACCATGCTGCGCACATTCAGCCCACCCCGCTCGACCCGCGGCAGCATCAGGAACTGGCCGTGCCACATTGCGAGGATAAAGGGGCTGTGCAACCTGACGTAACTAACTATGTCGGAAGGCTCGTTGACGATGCGCGACGTGCGGTGGACGAAATCGACATAGTGCGCGATGGCCCGGCCAGCGAGGCGGTTGAGGCGAGCCTTGTCGACGGAAAATAGACCCACTCTTTGGCGCGCCCCTTGCCCGTTCCGCGAGAAATTCGTGAGAGTACCCATCCACTTGATTGAGGTGTCTATAGCGGATATGCAGCCTTTGCAAATGCGATTCTATCGAACTGGCGCCCCCGAGTTGCGTGCCTGCGAGCAATTCTCACCGAAAACAGACGAATGGCGAATCTGAGCCTGGCGAAGCGCACCCGGCGGCGGGTCAATCGGCTGGTAAGCAGTTGCAGGCACACGCTCGTTGAGAGCAGCCCTGGCTGGGCGAAAACCGCCTTCGGGCCGGCGGCAAGCTACTTCGACATGCTGTTCGTCGACCACGGCATATTCCGGTTGTTCTACCTCAACAGACACCGGCTCGGCGAGCAAGCATGGCGATCCGCACAACCCGCGCCCCATCAAATCAGGGCTATGGCGCGGGACGGGATCCGCACGATCGTCAATCTGCGTGGCGAGCACCCCTGCGGTAGCTACTGGCTGGAGGAAGAAGCCTGCCGCCGCTACGGCATCGCGCTCGTGAATTTTCGGGTCCGATCCCGCGCCGCTCCAAGCCGTAGTGAGCTGCGAGGCGCCCGCGAGCTGTTCGAGCGGATCGAGTACCCGATGCTCATGCATTGCAAGTCCGGCGCGGACAGAGCCGGGCTGATGAGCGTGCTTTACAGGCATTTCCGCGAAGGTGTGCCGCTCGAAATCGCAAAGAAGGAGCTGTCCTTGCGTTTCGGACATATCCGGCAGGCGGACACCGGTGTTCTGGACTACTTCTTCGACCGCTATCTTCAGGACACGGCTGAGCGGCCGATGCCGTTCCTGGAGTGGGTCGACAAGGTCTATGACCCGAAGGAGCTGAAGCGCACATTCATGGCCAAGGGCTGGGCGAACAAGCTCGTCAACGACATCCTCCGCAGAGAGTAGCGAGCCTCGGCGGGAGTGCCGTGTACGGGTTCCGCCCTCAACGACTTGATCAGTGGGACGGATTGGAGCCGGGAATGGGTGCCGGATCGGGGTCCAGCAGCCGGTGCAGGTGGACGATGAAGTAGCGCATGTGGGCGTTGTCCACCGTGCGCTGGGCTGCCGCCTTCCACGCCTTGTAGGCCTCGGCGTAGTTCGGATAGATGCCGACGATGTCGAGGTCGTCGAGGTTGCGAAACTCCACGCTGTCGAGAGAGACCAGCTCGCCTCCAAAGACAAGGTGGAGAAGCTGCTTCTTCGGCGGCTTCCGCGTCGGATCGGCTCTGCTCACGATCGGCCTCCGTCATCATGAATTCGCAGCCCGCGCTGGCATGGGCCGGTTTACCTGAGTCTGAACGGACCCGCACGCTCTGCCATGCTACGAGAGCTTGGGGGTCAGTGCCGGCTGAACACCTCCGTCTTCCCGTCCCGGCGAACGAGCAGAACTTCAAAGGGCTCCTTCTCGTTGCCTGCTTCCATCCCAGGCGAGCCGAGCGGCATACCCGGAACGGTCAGCCCGATGACGTCCGGCTTCTCCGCCAGCAGCCGCCGAATGTCTTCCGCGGGCACGTGTCCCTCGATCACATAGCCCCCGATCTTGGCCGTGTGACACGACTGCAGATCCGGCGACAGACCGGCGTCGGCCTTGACACGGGCGAGCTGCCCGGCCGCCAAGTTCTGGGCCTTGGCCGAAAAACCATTCTGCTCGATATGCGCGATCCAGCCAGAGCAGCATCCGCAGGTCGCCGACTTGAAGACCTCGATCGTCTGTCCGGACGCGGTTGCGCCAAGGCCGAATGCCAGACCGGCAACGGCCACGATGGTTCCTACAAGGGAGCGGATCGTCATAATCTCTTGCCTCCAGCTTCGAATTCAATCTGGCGCCCACCTGACGATTTCGCCAGCCGCCGCACCGTAGGCACCCTCGCATCAGCACCCAAACTCACGGGCCACGCAGGCGGCCGGTGGGCCCGTTTCATGGAACAACTCGCTGAACTTCGGCTTGACGCCGCACAAGCGGCTAGCCCGATTTCCGCCTTCTTGCACTCCGGTTGCCCTGCGGCAATAGAGCACCCAGCGGCATGTTCAAGAGCCTGCAGCGTTGTCAAAGCTCGTGGGCTCGTTGAGTGACCCGACAAGATAATTGCTCGCGGGCGTTTCATGAGGTGCCGCATGGCACATCATCGCGTGTCGCCCTCTACAGCACCGGCGGGCGAGGATGCCTCTCCCAAACAGCTAGTCGGCCTGACCTTCGGCTCGATCGGCGTCGTTTACGGAGACATCGGTACGGGCCCGCTCTACGCCTTTCGAGAGGCGACGCAGGCCACCGTTTCAGCGGGGTTGCCACCGCAAGAGGCCGTGCTCGGGGTGCTTTCACTCATTCTCTGGGCGCTGTTCGTCATCGTCACGCTCAAGTACGTCTTCATTCTGCTGCGGCTCGACTATCACGGCGAGGGCGGCACCTTCGCCCTGATGGCCCTTGGCCAATCCGCGGCTGGGAAAGGTGCCTATGCGATCCTCGTTCTCGGGGTTGCGGGCGCGTCGTTCTTCTTCGGGGATGCCGTGCTGACGCCGGCCATCTCGGTGCTCTCCGCGGTCGAAGGCGCGAAGCTCATCGCGCCCGCGCTCGACAACGTCGTCCTGCCGGTCACGATTGCGATCATCTCCGGATTGTTCTGGTTCCAATCCCGCGGCACCGCGAGCGTTGCCCGGTTCTTCGGACCGGCGATGGCGATCTGGTTCGCCCTGCTCGCGCTCGGTGGCCTCAAGCATATCGTGGACGATCCGCACGTCTTCCTCGCGCTGAATCCGTTCTACGCCATCACATTCGTTGCCTCTCATGGCATGACGAGCCTCGCGGTGCTGGGGCTGGTGTTCCTCGCCGTGACCGGAGCAGAGGCCCTCTACGCCGACCTCGGTCACTTCGGACGCAAGCCGATCCAGCATGCATGGCTAGGCCTGGTCCTCCCCGCGCTTGCCTTGAATTACCTTGGGCAGGGGGCGCTTGTCCTGGCCAGGCCCGAAGCCATCGCCAATCCGTTCTATCTGTTGTACCCGAGCTGGGCGCTGGCACCGATGGTCGTGGCGGCCACGCTGGCGACCGTGATCGCGAGCCAGGCCGTCATAACCGGCGCCTATTCCATGACCCGCCAGGCGGTACAGCTCAAGCTGCTGCCGCGGTTCGACATCCGCCATACCTCAGAGACCGTGGCCGGCCAGATCTATCTGCCGCGCATCAATGTCCTGCTGTTCATCGGCGTCGTGCTCGTCGTGATGCTTTTCCGGTCTTCGAGCAATCTGGCATCAGCTTATGGCGTTTCGGTCTCGGCCGAGATGGTCATCACGTCGAGCATCGCCTTTTTCGTCATCTGTTACCTTTGGCGATGGCCGCGCTGGCAAGCGGCTGCCCTCATCGGGCCACTGCTGCTCATCGAGCTCGTATTCTTCGGCTCGAACATGTTGAAGGTGCTCGAAGGCGGGTGGCTGCCCCTGCTGATCGCATCGGCCGTCGCCACCGTGATGTTCACCTGGATCAGGGGCGCTCGCCTGATCATAGAAACCCTGCGCAAGACTGAAACAGATCTCGATTGGCTCGTTCGCAAACTGGAGGCGAAGCCGCCCCACCGCGTGCCCGGAACTGCCGTATTCCTGACGGCAGGCGCGAACCTGGCGCCCATATCGCTACTTCACAATCTGAAGCACAATCGCGTTCTGCACCGGCGCAACATCATCCTGACCATCAGGAGCGAGGAGGTGCCCCGGGTGCCGGCGTCCGAGCGCATCACCATCGAGCCAGTGGGCGACGGGTTCATCCGTGTCATCGCGCGATACGGCTTCATGCAGACGCCGAGCATTCCCCGAATCTTCGCGGCGTGCGAGCGGAAAGGGTTGAATGTCGATGTCGCGACGGCGTCGTACTTCCTGTCCCGGCGCTCACTGAAGCCGAAAAGAAAGTCCAAGATGCCCCACTGGCAGCAAATCCTGTTCATCAGGTTGGCGCACACGGCACAGGATGCTACGGGCTACTTCAAAATCCCTACGGATCGGGTGGTCGAGATCGGCGCGCAGGTGGCTGTCTGATCAGGTTGCCTGGACGCCGGCACCACGATCGTCCCGCTTCTGCCGCCGGCGGTACCAGAAGCTCATGATCTCCATGGAACCTGCCGTAAGGAGCCCAGCCGCAAGCAAGACCGCCTCGGCGACCGTGTAGCCCCACAGGTCGACGACAACAGCCAGCACGGCCGGGGCTATGGCGTTCACGAGCAGATACGGCGTTGCGAGAATACCGAGCACCGCCCCGTAGCCCTGCGGGCCAAAGATGGCCAACGGCACGGCACCGCGCACGATCGTCACCAGTCCATTGGCAACGCCGAACAGTATGATGAAGAGCAGGGCCGCCGAGGTGCTGGCGCCTCCTGCCATCAACGCGATGAAGGCCAGTGGCATGCCGGCCACCGAAATGCGCCCAAGGTCGATGGCATGGAGGCGCTTACCAAACAGGATCTCCGCCACGCGGCCGGCAACCTGCGCGACCCCCTTGAACGAGGCGAGCGTCACTGCTGCCGCGGCGGACAGCCCGTTGGCCTCCAGAATGGCCGGCAGATGCACTGCCATCGCACCGAATACGAAGGCGCTGGCAGACATGACGAGCCCGAATAGCACCATGGCCAGGGTGCGCGCTTGTCCATCGAGCGGCGGATCAGACATCCCGGCTGCCGCAGAGGCCGGCGCACCGCTGATCGCGGCAGCGGGTGCCGGCGGCTCGCGCCGGGCCAGGCCCCACCAATGCAGCGGCAGGCAGACCGCCAAATTGAACCCGGCGTAGATGACCAGCGCCATCCGCCAGCCCACCTCCGCCGTCAGTATGTGACCGATCGGCCAGAAAAACGTCGAGGCGAAGCCGCCGAAGAGGGTGAGGTAGGAGATGGCTCGTCGCCCGCGGTGCGGCGCGACCTGTACCAGTGCGGCGAAGGCGGCATCGTAGAGCGACATGCGCATGCCGACGCCCATCGCGGCCCAGCCGGCGAGGTAGACGATCGGATTGCTGGCAGCGGCAACGATCAGCAGCGATATGGCACACAGGATCGAGCCTACGCTCATGACGAGCCGCCCGCCCTGGGTGTCGATCGCCTTGCCCACTGCGGTGGAGACGAAGCTCGACGCCAGCAGACCGATGGTGAGCCCCGAGAAGACGAGGCTGCGGCTCCAGCCCGTGTCCTCGGCGATAGGACTGGCCAGGACGCCGAGCGCGTAGAGTGTCGTGCCCCAAGCGACGATCTGCGTGATACCCAGCGCGACGATGGCCGTGCCGATCGGCGATACGAGCCAGACTACCCAGGCCCACTGTGCTGGCCCACCTTTGACGCGCTGCGACATGCCTCCCTTCTCTCCTCCCGGATCGGCTCGCGTGTCACATTAGCTTCTCGCCGGCAGGCTCGCCATCGACACGGAATGCAAGGCTCGTCTGCGGCATTGCCGGTCAGGCAGGCATCTGGACGGGGCAGCGGGCAGAGCCAATATCCTCCGCAGAGGAGATTCGGCAGAATGAACGACAGCGAAGAGAACCGCTTTGCGGCCCGTGCGGCGCGCTATGTGCGGGTGGGGACGAACGTGGGCGCCGTCGCAGCCCGGGTCGCTGGACAGCGGCTCTTGGGCATCCGGGGGGACCGCTCCAAAAACGCCATGGACCTGGCGGTGGCTCTCGGCGGTCTCAAGGGACCGCTGATGAAGGTGGCGCAGCTCCTGTCCACCATCCCTGAAGCCCTGCCGCCAGAGTACGCCCGCGAGCTGTCACAGCTTCAAAGCCAGGCGCCGCCCATGGGGCCGGCCTTTGTGCGCCGCCGCATGATGGCCGAGCTCGGCCCCGACTGGGCATCGCGGTTCAAGAGCTTCGAGACGACAGCGGCAGCCTCGGCCTCACTCGGTCAGGTGCACAAGGCCATTTCTCATGACGGCCGCGAGCTCGCCTGCAAGCTGCAGTATCCGGATATGCAGTCTGCGGTGGAAGCCGACCTCAACCAGCTCAAGATCATTTTTTCGATCCACGCGCGGATGGATCCCGCGGTGGATACCCGCGAGATCATGACCGAAATCGCCGCGCGCCTGCGGGAGGAGCTCGACTATGAGCTCGAGGCGCGGCACATGCGCCTCTATGCCCACATCTTCGAAAACGATCCGCTGATCCGCGTGCCGTTGGTCGAGAGCGAGCTGTCGACGAAGCGCCTCCTGACCATGACCTGGCTCGAGGGCAAGCCACTGCTTTCCTACAAGGAAGCGCCCCTCGAGCACCGCAATACGATCGCGCGCGCCATGTTCCGCGCGTGGTGGTATCCGTTCAGCCACTACGGCGTCATCCATGGCGACCCGCACCTCGGCAACTATACCATCTTCGAGCAGGACGGTGCGCCGGCCGGCATCAATCTGCTGGACTATGGCTGCATTCGGACATTCCGCACGCCGTTCGTGCAGGGCGTGATCGACCTCTACACGGGTCTGCTCACGGGGAACCAGGACCTCGTCGTGCACGCCTACGAGACCTGGGGGTTCAAAGGGCTCACGAACGAGCTGATCGAGGCCATGAACATCTGGGCACGGTTTATTTACGGCCCGCTGCTCGACGATCGCGAGCGGACCATTGCCGAAGGCACCACACCCGGCGAGTACGGCCGCCGCGAAGCCTTCCAGGTGCACAAGGTTCTGCGGGAGAAAGGTCCTGTCGTCGTGCCGCGCGAATTCGTCTTCATGGACCGGGCGGCGATCGGGCTAGGCGGCGTCTTCCTTCACCTCGACGCCCGCATGAACTGGTACCGCCTGTTCAACGAGACGATCGAGGACTTTGACCTGGCCAGCGTCGCCGAGCGCCAGAAAACCGCATTCACCGCAGCCGGAGTCCCGTTGCCCTGAACCCGAACGAATTGGCGAAGGCGAGCCTTACCGCGGCCGCCTCCGCTGCGGCGGGCGCTCGCGATGGACGGGCCTTACCGGAGGATGCCCAAACGGCCGGCCCGGCTTGGCGTACATCTGCGCCGACGGCACCGAGACGACCTCGCGCTCCGGCCAGCGAAGTGCCGTCAGCTTCCCGCCGAAAACGCAACCGGTATCGATGCAAAGCGTATTGTTGACCCAATCCGCCTGAGGCACCGGCGTGTGGCCATAAACGATGGTGGTTTCGCCCCGGTAATTGGCCGCCCAGTGGTAGCGGACCACGAGGCCCGTTTCGTCCGTCTCACCATCGGTGTCGCCATAGAGGCAGAACTCGCGAACGGCTTCCGACTCCCGGCCGATCATTTCCTCAAGAATACCGCCATGCGCCACAACGAGACGCCCGTCCTCGAGCCAGAGGTGGCTCGGGAGACTGAGCAGAAACTCCCGCACTTGCGCGCGGAACCGTCCGCTCTCCTCGGAAAACTGTGCCACGGTCTTATCGAGGCCATGTGTCAGGCGGACGTTGGCGCCGCGCAGCCACCTCAAGAATTTCACGTCGTGATTGCCCGGCACTGCGAAGGCTTGGCCCTTCTCGACCATGCTCATGGCGATGCGCAGCACGTCCGGTGACCGAGGGCCGCGATCCACGAAATCACCGACGAAGATCAGGCGCCGGCCGGGCGGAGTTTCGACTTCGGCGCGCCGGTCAGGGCCAACGCCCGTGATGCGCAACTTATTATAGCCGAGCCGCTGCATCAGCTCTGTGAGCTCATCGGCGCAGCCGTGGACGTCGCCGATGATATCGAACGGACCGTGCTCGTGCCGCAGATCCGGTGGCAGGCGCTCGCGCGTGATCGACACCGCCTCGGCGTCTTGGGGAGCGATCGGATGGGTCGGTTTGAAGCCGGTCGCCTCCAGGCTGCGCACCAGCCGAAGATCGGCGCGGTCTCCCGGGGTACAGAGCACGATGGCCACCGGCTGTGCGTAGAATTTCTTGGCAAGCCGCAAGAGATCGATCTGCTGCTGCGTCACCGTCTCGCTTGCGTTGATGGCGACCAGCTCGCGGCAGGCCAGGCGATCTGCGGCGATCAGTGGCCAGGTTTCCGAGCTGCGGTCCAGGATCTCCTCGGCAGCGAAGTGCCGGCGCATGAATGCGGTCGTGCTCTCAGTGCTGGCGCCGACGACGGCAACGAGGCAGAAATCCGGAATTGTGATCTTCACTGCAGGCAAACCGTTCGGACGGTGGCTATCCGCGCAACTCTGCCAAAAGGGGGACGGTTCGCCGGCGGGCCCAAGTGATCACACCCGCAGAAAGTCCTGAAGCGAGCGCTTCGCCATGGCATTCTGCGGCTCAGGAACGTCGCTGACCAGGCTTTCAAAGCGTTCGAGACCGCGCGGCACCGGACCGCCGTAGGCCCAGTCGAGCAGCTCGATCGTATGCACGATCGGGATGTCCATCCCGGTGGCGAGCTGGGTGATGCAGCCGATGTTCCCCGCCGCGACGAGGTCAGGGCGCAGGGATTCGATGTGTCCGACTTTGCGATCACGTAGCTGCCGCGCGAGATCCGGCTGCAGGATATTGTAGGTGCCCGCCGACCCGCAGCAGATGTGCCCCTCCGGTACGTCGACCACAGTGAAACCTGCATCGCGGAGGAGCTGCTTGGGCTCCTCCGTCACACGCTGGCCGTGCTGGAGCGAGCAGGCGGAGTGATAGGCGACGCGCAGCGACGACCAGCGCTTCGGCGGGCCGAGATCATACTCGGACAGGAACTCCGTCACGTCGCGCGTCATATCGGCAATCTTGCGGGCGCGCTCGGCATAGCCTTCAACACGGGCCAGCAGGTGACCGTAATCCTTGACCATCGTGCCGCAACCCGAGGCATTGATGATCAGCGCATCGATCCGATCGCGGCTCATCACCTTCCACCAAGCGTCGACATTCCGCTTGGCGAACTCGACCGCCTCGGCCTCGCGCCCCATGTGATGCACCAGCGCACCGCAGCAGCCCGCGCCTGGGGCGACCTCCACGTCGACGCCGCGGCGGGCGAGCAGGCGGATGGTGGCGTCGTTGATCTCGGGCCGCAGCACCTGTTGAGCGCAGCCCGCCAGCATGATCACGCGCCCCTTGCGCTCTGCCTTCGTCACGGCCGTGCCGGGGCCGCTGTACTTGGGCGAGCGAAGCGACCGGCTCGGCGCCAGGTCCAGCATGGCCACCAGCTCCTTCAGACCGAGCCGTCGCATGAGACCACGCAGCGGCAGGCCCAGTGGCGCCAGCCGGAGGACGGCACGGAACCGGTCGGGATAAGGCACCACCTCCGCCAGCAGCTTTCGCATCAGCCGCTGCTTGAGCGAGCGCTGGCCGGTGTTCTCGATATGCGCGCGGGCGTGGTCGACAAGATGCATGTAGTCGACCCCGCCGGGGCAGGTCGTCATGCAGGAAAGGCACGAGAGGCAGCGGTCGACGTGCTGCTGGACCTCGGGGCTCGCCGGCACCCCGCGCTCGAACATGTCCTTCATCATGTAGATGCGGCCGCGCGGCGAGTCGCGCTCGTCCCCGAGCAGCACGTAGGTCGGGCAGACGGCGGTGCACAGGCCACAGTGCACGCAGCGCCGCACGATGCGATCGATCTCCTCTATGCGTGGATCTTCGAGCTGCTCGGCCGTGAAATTCGTCTGCATGGTCTTTCTGCCCGCCTTTGGCGGAATGAGTTCAGATCGCGGCGTACATCCGGCCCGGATTGAGAATGCCTGCAGGGTCGAACGCCGACTTGATGCCGCGGGTCAACCGCTCGACGCCGGGCTCGAGCGGCTGGAAGACGTCGATCGCAGAGCGGACCGCCGGCTCGGCGCGCATCAATGTTGCATGGCCGCCGAATTGGGCGATGACCCGGCGAATATCTGAGGCGCCTGCATCCGCCGCCTCGGGCAACTCGAGCCAGATCAGCCCGCCCGACCAATCATAGAACGCATCGACCGGCATGTAACGTCTGATCGCCTCGACGACCCTGTAGCCATTGGTCGGCTTCGTCGAGATACGCCAAAGCGGCCTTGAATCCTGCTGCAGAACCGAAAGCCGGCGCAGCTCTCCCCAGAACGCGCGCGACACCTCGTCACCCAGCACCTCCGCCTTGCCATAAGGCGCCAGATTTTCACGCAGCTTGTCGCAGCGGTACGCGACGAAGCTCGCAAGGTTTTCGATCCTGAGTGCCGTCACGGCCTTGCCGGGCTCGCGGAATTCGGGCGTCAGGAGGCGTTGCGCCATCGGCTGCGGCAGATGCACGGCACCGCTCACCTCGTAAGGCGTGCCCATGGCCTGGCACATGACCTCGGTGGCGAGATCATCGGTCAATCCGAACAGCGCGACAGTTGCCGTCCGTTCCGGCCTCGGGACAACCTTGAACGTCACCTCGGTCAGAACAGCGAGCGTGCCCCAGCTCCCGGCCACCCCGCGGGCGACGTCATATCCGGTGACATTCTTCAACACCCGTCCGCCCGACTTGAACGCCTCGCCGCGACCGTTGATGGCGTGAACACCGAGCAGATGGTCTCGTGCCGAGCCGGTCGCCACCCGACGCGCGCCTGATAGATTGGTGGCAAACACCGCTCCGATCGTGCCCCGTCCGGCCTGTCCGCCGAGCGCGGGTCCGAGATCGATGGGCTCGAACGGCAGCATCTGCCCCTTTTCGGCAAGCTGTGACTCTATGTCGGACACCAGCGTGCCGGCCCGCGCCGACATCACCAGCTCGGTCGGCTCGTAAAGCGTGACACCGCGCAGACCGGCTGTTGAGATGGTCACAGCCGCCTGCACCGGGCGGCCGACGCCGCGCTTGGTCCCGGCGCCCATGATCTCGACGGGCTTGCCCCGCTCGGCAGCGGCGAGAATGAGATTCGACAGCTCCCACTCGGCGGCAGGTCTGACCGTGGCCACGGCTCACTAGCTCCTCACGCCGCGTTTTCCAACATCTCCCGCTCGGCAAGCGGAAAAACCTTCGCCGGGTTGAGCAGCCAGTCCGGATCGAACACGGACTTGATGCGCATCTGCACGAGGAGGTCCGTCTCGCTGAACTGATGCCGCATCAGCTCGCGCTTTTCGACGCCGACGCCGTGCTCACCCGTCAGGCATCCGCCGACCTCGACGCAAAGCTTGAGGATGTCGGCACCGGCCAGCTCCGCCTTCTCCACCTCTCTCGGGTCGTTCGCATTGTAGAGGATGAGCGGATGCAGATTGCCGTCGCCCGCGTGGAAGATGTTCGCAACCCTCAGGCCGTGACTGCCGCAGATTTCGGAGATCCGCGTCAGCACGCGGGGAAGCTGCTTCAACGGAATCGTCCCGTCCATGCAATAGTACTCGGAAATGCGGCCGATGGCGCCGAACGCCGATTTGCGGCCTCTCCAGATCTTGGCGCTTTCCGCAGGACTGCTGCTCACCTTCATCGACTTCGGCTTGAAGGGCTCGGCAATCTTCACGAGGCGAGCGAGCAGGTCGTCGATTTCCGTCTCGGAGCCTTCGACCTCGACGATCAACAAAGCCTCGACGTCGAGCGGATAGCCGGCCTTGGCGAATGCCTCGCAAACCTCGATGGCCGGCTTGTCCATGTACTCGATGGCGACCGGAATGATCCCTGAACCGATGATGGCGGAGACGCAGGCGCCGGCGTCCTCCGTCGATGCAAACCCGAGCAGCATGGGCCGGGCATGCTCCGCCGCCCGCAAGATGCGCACCGTTGCCTCGGTGGTGATGCCGAACTGGCCTTCGGAGCCGATGATGAAGCCGAGCAGATCGTAGCCGGGCGCATCGAGGTGCTGCCCGCCGATCTCGACGATCTCGCCGTTCATCAGCACCATCTTGACGCCGAGCACATTGTTCGTAGTGACGCCGTACTTGAGGCAGTGGGCGCCGCCCGAGTTCATGGCGAGATTACCCGCCAAGGTGCAGGCGAGCTGGCTCGAAGGATCTGGCGCGTAGAAGAAGCCATCCTTGCCCACCGCGCCCGAAATCGCGAGATTGGTGATCCCGGTCTGCACGACCGCCGTGCGGCTGGCATAATCGACGTCGAGCACCCGGTTCATCTTCGATACGCCGACGACGACGGCATCCTCCGCCGGCAATGCGCCGCCACACAGCGACGTGCCGGCCCCGCGTGCCACCACCTTGACGCCGTTCTGGTGACAATAGCGCAGGACCGCGCTGACCTCCTCGGTCGACTGAGGCAGCACGACGGCGAGGGGCATCTTGCGATAGGCCGTCAGTCCGTCGGTCTCGAACGCGCGACGGCCGTCCTCGTCGCTGACGACACTATCGGCGCCGACCAGCGCCTTGAGGTCGGCAATGATCGCGTCGCGGCGGGCCAGGATGTCCGGATTGGGCTCCGGCAGCAGTATGGACGACATGTTCGCCTCGAGTCTGTTCTGGCAGCACTTTTGCGATCTCTGCCATCAGTAGGCCGTTTTCGCACGGTCCCGGCCGCCTGGGCAACCTCGTCGCGTTGCGATCGAGTGTCATCTGCGCCATGAGTCACGCAACCTGCATCTTTTGCGGCAGCGTTGCCGAATGTACAGGTTCACAGTGCTATCATCGGGGCTGACTGATCGGAGGGGAACTGAAAATGAACGCAAAAACATTGGTGGGACTGCTTTTCTTGGCCGCTCTGGTGAGTCCGGCTGTCGCGGATGACGCAGAAAACGGAGAGCAGGTTTTCAGGAAATGCCGTGCCTGCCATCAGGTCGGCGATAGCGCCAAGAATGCCGTCGGGCCGCAGCTCAACGGCATCGTTGGACGACAGGCCGCAACCATCGAGGGCTTCAACTACTCCGCCGCCATGAAGGAGGCAGGCGAAAAAGGTCTGGTGTGGAACGAAGAAAACCTTTCGAAGTACCTCGAGAACCCCAGGAAGTTCATACCGAAGAACAAGATGGCGTTCGCTGGCCTCAAGGACGACGATGATCGCAAGGACGTCATCGCCTACCTCAAGAAGTTTTCGGACTAGTATTTTCCTGCTCTGCCGGTCGGATTGGCTTGGCGCGGGTTCTCGGCGCGGGTACAAGCGAACCCGAGCCCATGCGGTGCAGATCACGGGATCTGCACCGCGCATCTCGGTTGAAGCTGAAAGCGTCATTCTTCATGAGCAGCATACTGCCCGGCGCGCCTCGTGTTGGCCTCTTCGTCACTTGCCTGGTCGACCTCATGCGCCCCTCCGTCGGGTTTGCCGCAGTGAAGCTGCTGGAGCAGGCGGGATGTTCCGTCGAGGTGCCTCTGGCGCAGACGTGCTGCGGGCAACCGGCCTACAACTCGGGCGACAAGGCGGATGCCGCGGAGCTGGCTCGTCAGACGATCGCTGCGTTCGCCGGGTTCGACTATGTCGTCGCGCCCTCCGGCTCCTGTGCCGGAATGCTGAAGCTCCACTATCCGAGGCTGCTTGCCAACGACGCTGCGTGGGTCGGCAGGGCGAAAGAATTTGCCGAGCGGGTCCACGAGCTCGTGTCCTTTCTCGTCGACGTGCGTGGCATGGACGCCGTCGACGCCACGTTTCAGGGTCGTGCAACCTATCACGACAGCTGCTCGGGCCTGCGCGAGCTTGGCATCAAGGATCAGCCACGCCGCCTGCTTTCCTCGGTAAAAGGCTTGCAGCTCAGCGAAATGGCCGATGCGGAGGTCTGCTGCGGCTTCGGCGGCACGTTCGCCGTCAAGTACCCCGACATTTCCAACGCCATCGTCGAGAAGAAGACGGCCAACACCGCAGCGGTGGAGCCCGATCTGCTTCTCGCAGGCGATCTCGGCTGCCTCATGAACATTGCCGGAAAATTGAAGCGCGAGGGCCGCAACATTGCAGTGCGGCATGTGGCGGAGGTGCTGGCCGGAGAAACGTCGCACCCGCCGATCGCCGGAACCAAGTAGCTAGAGCGCGGCAGCCGACGTACAGGATCGCCCGATGCAACCGACCACGCAATCCTTCAAACAGAATGCGCGCGTCGCGCTCTCCGATGCGCAGCTCCAGCGCGCGCTCGCCGGCCTGCCGACGGGGCTCGTCGCCAACCGCGCAGCGGCCCGCGCACGGCTGCCCGAGTTCGAGGATCTGCGCGACATCGGGCGTGACATCAAGGATCACACGCTCGCGCATCTCGATCTCTACCTGGAGGAGTACGAGCGGAACGCAACCGCAGCCGGAGCGAAAGTGCACTGGGCGGCGACCGCTGCCGAGGCCCGCGACATCATTCTCCGCATCTGCCGCGAGGTGAATGCCAAGATCGTCACCAAGGGCAAGTCCATGATCTCCGAGGAGATCGGCCTCAATGACGAGCTCCAGTCGGCCGGCATGGAGGTGGTCGAGACCGATCTCGGCGAGTACCTCGTGCAGATCCGGGGCGAGACGCCGAGCCACATCATCGCGCCGGCCATCCACCTGACGCAGGATCAGGTCGAGGCCGACTTCCGCCGCCTGCATACGAAGCTGCCGAAGGACCGTGTCCTGACCGACCCGGCCCAGCTCGTGGGCGAGGCGCGGCAGGTGCTGCGGGAGAAGTTCGTGGCCGCCGACGTCGGCATCACCGGTGCCAACTTCCTCATCGCCGAGACGGGATCATCGGTGATCGTCACGAACGAGGGGAACGGCGACCTGACGCAATCGCTCGCGCGCGTGCACATCGCGCTCGCATCGATCGAGAAGATCGTGCCGACGCGTGAGGACGTGAGCAGCATCTTGCGCCTGTTGGCGCGCTCGGCAACAGGGCAGGAGTTCTCGACCTACACGACCTTCTCCACCGGCCCCCGGCGGCCGGAAGATCCGGATGGTCCGGAGGCCTATCACGTCGTGATTCTCGACAATGGCCGCTCGGAAATGCTGGGCACCGCTTTCCGCGAGGTTCTGCGCTGCATCCGGTGCGGCGCCTGCATGAACCATTGCCCGGTTTACGGCGCCATCGGAGGGCATGCCTACGGCTGGGTCTATCCAGGTCCGATCGGCTCCGTGCTGACGCCTTCGCTCATCGGTGTGCGCGATGCCGCCGACCTGCCCAACGCATCGACGTTCTGCGGGCGATGCGAAGAGGTCTGCCCGATGAAGATCCCGCTGACGAAGCTCATGCGGCACCACCGCGAGGCAGAGTTCGAGCTGGGCGGCCCCTCGGCGCGCTACCGCCTTGGCCTCAAGGCCTGGGCTTGGTTAGCCAAGCGACCGAGGCTCTACCACACCACCATGCGGCTCGTTGCGGCCGTTCTCGGTGGTCTGGGCCGGCGGCGCGGCGCCTTCCGCTCGCTCCCGTTTGCAGGCGGCTGGACGCGGCACCGTGACTTCCCGGCGCCGCAGGGCCGGACATTCCAGCAGCTCTGGGCGGAGCACAAGGCGGGAGCGCCGAGATGACGAGCCGCGACCTCATCTTGTCCAAAATCCGCGCGGGTCTCGGTGCAAAGGCAAACGATGCCGAGCGGCAGGCCATCGTGCAAAATCGTATTGCCGCCAAAGCCCGCCATCTCATCCCGGCGCGTGTCACGAACCGAACGCCCGGCGAGCTGCTGGCCCTTTTCCGCGGCTTTCTCGAGCGCGAATCCGCCACCGTTCTCGAGCTGGATTCGAAGCAGGAGATCCCGTCAGCGATCGCCAATTACCTGCGGTCGAACAACCTCGGCGCCCGCATTCGTGTCGGCGGCGATCCGACGCTGACCCAGCTTCCGTGGGGATCGGAGCCGCACCTCGAAATGCTGCTTGGCCGCGCGCAGCCATCCGACGAGGTCGGGCTCACGCAAGCCGCAGCAGCCGTTGCGGAAACAGGCACCCTGGTGATGGCCTCGGGGCCGGACAATCCGGTCACGCTCAACTATCTGCCGGAGACGCACATCGTCGTCGTCGAGCAGCGCAATCTCGTACCGGCCTATGAAGATGCCTGGGACGTGATCCGGCAACGCTTCGGGCCTCAGTCCATGCCGCGCACCGTGAACTTCATATCCGGGCCATCTCGCACAGGCGACATCGGTGGACGGCTCGTTATGGGTGCGCACGGTCCGCGGCGCATGTGCGTGATTGTGGTGCGGGACCCGGCGACGAGTTAGTCATCTGGGGGAACTGGGTGGCTATATCGCTACTGATCCACTCTGAAGCGTGATCTAAACGTCCCTAGCTTCGCGGGAATTGCGGTGATGGGGCAGGACGCGCGGGCTCTCCAAGCTCAACACCCGGAGCGCCTTCCACTCACCGATTGCGTGTGGCGATGCACCGCCTCATGCAGGCGGCGAACTGGGCATCGCACGAAGGAGATCCTTTCGTGGCGATGCGGCACTGGTTGTATTGCGCACGACAGGATGCCGTACACGAGCCCCCTTGGGCGAGCTTCATCTCGGCGGCCAGCGAGGGTAAACCCAGCAAACCACCTGACAGCAGCGCCAGTATGAGGAGCTTGCGATACACCTATGCACCTCCTGCCTTGAGTGCAGGCGACTTAAGCTCGAATGCGATGAATACAGTCTGAACCGTCTCCCCTCCAGGGGCGAATGCTCAAAAGGCATGATCGGTGAAGACGTGGTTGATGTCCTGCTGCCACGGCCCATGATAGCGCGCGAGCAGATCGTCGGCGGGCGTGCGACCGCTCGCCGCGGTTTCCTCTACGAAAGCTAGATGGATGGTCTCATCCTGCTGCTTGGAGTTGAGCCGGTTGCGATTCTTGAGCCCCGTGCGCGCGATCGCGACAGCCTCGATGGCAATGTCTTGCACGGTTCCGCTCCGGAACTTCGTCGCGAGGGCTTCCACAGGCACCGTATCCCGCAACTGCTGCCGCTCCTCCGCCGTCCAGGTCTTGACGAGGTCCCAGGCCGCATCGAGCGCCGTCTCGTCATAGAGCAACCCGACCCAGAAGGCGGGCAACGCACAAATCCGCCGCCAGCGGCCACCGTCCGCACCACGCGTTTCCAGGAAGCGCTTCATGCGGACTTCCGGGAAGAGCGTCGTCAGATGATCCGACCAGTCATCGAGGGTCGGCCGCTCGCCCGGGAGCTGGGGTAAGCGACCCTCCATAAAGTCCTTGAACGAGGCGCCCGCCACGTCGATGTAGCGGCCGTCCCGGTAGACGAAGTACATCGGAACGCCGAGGGCATAGTCCGTGTAGCGTTCAAATCCCATGCCGGGCTCGAACACGAAGGGCAGCATGCCCGTACGGTTGGGGTCCGTGTCGCGCCACACCTCCGACCGCAGCGACTTGAAGCCGTTGGGCTTTCCCTCTTTAAACGGTGAAGCGGCGAACAAGGCGGTCGCAATGGGCTGCAGCGCGAGCGAGACGCGGAACTTCTTCACCATGTCCGCCTCGTCGCCGAAGTCGAGGTTCACCTGGATGGTGCAGGTCCGGTACATCATGTCGAGGCCGTGCCGCCCCACGGTCGGCATGTAGCGCGTCATCACCGCGTAGCGCTGTTTCGGCATTCTCGGCGTTTCCTCGAGCGTCCACTTGGGCGAGAAGCCAAGGCCCAGGAATCCCAGCCCGAGCTGCTTGCCGACCTCGGAAACCTGCTCCAGGTGCGTATGCGCCTCGGCACAGGTCTCGTGCAGCGTTGCGACGGGGGCACCGGAAAGCTCGAATTGCCCACCCGGCTCGAGCGAGATCGTCTCGGCGCCTTCGCCCTTGGGCCGCTTGAGGGCAATGATGTTCTCGCCCTCCATGATCGGCTCCCACCCGTAACGATCGATCAGCGCCTCCATGAGCGCGCGAATGCCGCGCGGCCCCTCGTATGGCACCGGCCCCAGCGTATCGGTGTAGAAGACGAACTTCTCGTGCTCGGTCCCGATCCGCCACTTGTCCTTCGACTTGGAGCCTTCCGCGATCCACTCCACGAGATCATCTCGGGAGCGAACGGTCGGGCTGGGTGCTCCATCCTGGCGGGTCGACATGAAGACCTCTGCTCTAGTTCGAAAGTTCGGGATTCCAGAAATGCTGCTTTATCGCCGCCCTCGGGGTCGAGCACAAGTGCTCCTTGCAGGAGGGGAGTGCCAACAGGGAGCCCTGAGGTGCCCGTTCGGGTCAACCTCGCCAGTCGCCCAGAACCGCGTTGACCAACGCCAGTATGGCGACTGCCGCGGTGTCGGCGCGCATGATCCGGGGTCCGAGCGAGACCTGGACGACGAACGGCAATGCGATGAGTTGCTCACGCTCCTCCGCCGAGAACCCGCCCTCCGGGCCGATGAGCACGCCGATGGGGCCCGGGCGTAGCGCTCCCAGAGCCTCGATCGGGCTCTGGATGGGGGCGCGCTCGTTGCAGAAGACGAGCGGACGATCACCGTTCCATCGGGCGAGCACCCGATCGAGCTTCTCCGGCTCGGCGATTTCCGGAATCCGCAGGATGCCGCACTGTTCCGCCGCCTCGATGACATTGCTGCGCATCCTTCCGAGGTTGACGCGCTCGGCCACTGTGTGGCGTGTCAGGACCGGCCGCAGCGCGGCGACTCCAAGCTCCGTCGCCTTCTGGACCATGTAGTCGAGCCGCGCGCGCTTCAGCGGCGCGAAGAGGTAATGGATGTCCGGGCCGGCCTCCTGCTCGCGCACCTGTTCCAGCGGCCGAAGGGTGCAGCTCCGTTTGCCTTCGACCGCA
>DASVDU010000167.1:0-29871 GCA_036380915.1 Hyphomicrobiaceae bacterium
GCGCGCCTCGTCCCTCGTACGTGCCACGGCGATGACACGATGGCCAAGCTCCTCGAGAATCTGCGTCAGATCCATTACGATCAGCGGCTCGTCCTCGATGATCAAGGCGTCCGTTGCGACCTGACGGGCGATCTCCTCGCCGGCCTTCTCGAGCAGCTCGTGTACCTCTTCCACGCTGGCGTCCAGGATCTCGGCCGTCTCTGGGAGGGTGAAACCCTCGACGTGCCGCAGCAGGAAAGCCTGCCGCGAGCGCGGGGTCATTGCGGCCACGTTGCGATCGAACCCCGAAGCCAAGGCCTTGGGCGATGGTTGCCAGCCGCTGGCAGCAACCGATGTTATGATCTGTATGAATGTCTTGTAGAGGGCGACGCGAGCGTCGCTGGACTTCGCCAGCGACGCTGGGTCTACTACAAGCGTTTCCAAGAGCTGCTGTACGTACGCATCCCCGCCGGCCTGCGAACCGGTAAGCGCACGCGCATAACGCCGCAGATGAGGGATGTGCGAGCCGACAACGCTTGCCATCGACATGAGATACGCCCCTATTTTACTACCCAGACGCTTAGCGGTCGCCTTATGGCATCCTACACTGGGAACGCGTCAGGCACCAGTTAGTTGCAACGGTTAGGGGTTTTTTGTCGTCCCATGGAACTGCTACCCTCTCTGCCGCGTTTGGTCTACGGGCGCCGGACTGCGCACCTCCGCACGGGGTTCATCGATGAATAATGCAGCCAAGCGAAAGGCTTTGCCCGCAAGCAAAGCACGGGATCCCCGCGCGCAGGAGGACGAACGGGTGATTGGACCTAGTCTGAACGACAACATCCAAGAGCAGATTGGCGCAAAGCTCAAGGCCTTGTTCGACGAGTCCGTCAACCAGGCTGTCCCCGACAGGTTCGTGGAGCTTCTGCAAGCGCTCGCAGAAAAGGAAGACGATGGCGCCGAAACAGACGGAAGCTAGCTTCCGCGACGGCCTCCTGGCCGAAATACCGAGCCTGAGGGCCTTTGCACGTTCCATTACAGGTAATCCTGACCGCGCTGATGATCTCGTCCAGGAAACTCTGGTCAAAGCGTGGGCCAATCGCTCCAGGTATACCCAGGGCACGAACTTGCGTGCCTGGCTGTTCACGATCCTGCGCAACACCTTCTACTCGGAATTTCGCAAGCTGACCCGCGAGATCTCCGACACGGAGGGGCGGTTTGCAGCAACGCTTGCCCAGCAGGCCTCGCAACTCGCACACCTCGACCTCGAGGAGTTCAAGCGGGCCTTCGCCCAGCTGCCCGAAGACCAGCGCGAAGCCCTGTTCCTCATCGGCGCGTCCGGGTTCTCCTACGAGGAAGCGGCCGCCATATGCGGCTGCGCGGTCGGAACGATGAAGAGCCGCACGAACCGCGCACGGCAGAAGCTGGCGACCATCCTCGAGGTGCGCTCGCCCGACGACTTCGGGCCCGATGCCATCGATACGGCGGCGATCTCGTCACCACAAAAGCGCGTCGCACGGGGCTGATCTCCCGCGCCTTTCTCCCCGCCTTGCTTGGATGTTGACGTTCACCCCTCGCGTGCGAGGGCGTTCATCGCCGCCGCAGCCGTCGGCCGAACAGGAAGCTACCTACGAAAACGAGCGCTACGAACTGTAGCGGTGTCAGTTGCTTGAGGACTTCGCTGGACGCTGAAACCACGAGGCTTTCCGTCTGGAAGCCGGCGCTGGCCAGCGTCCTGGCCACGCTGTCTAGGTTCACCCCCATCATGTCGGTCACGTCCGGCGTGCCGCCATCGCCCGCATTTTCCGGCTCCGCGCCCTCTTCCTGCAAGTGCGGTCCACTCACGGTTGCCGCGCTCCCGTTCCAGGAAGCCCAGAGCAGCACGAGCGCAGCCACGACCGCATAGAAAATCGTTATGATGAGCGCAGCGGCGATGGGGGAAAGCTCGAGGGTCAGCGACCAGAATACCGCGAGCGTGAGGAAAACGAGCGCCATCAGGCCGGCGACGGCAGTGATCGCATACAGGACGACGTAATGGAGGGCGCTACGAGCAGTTTCCTGAATTTCCTCGCGAGCGCTCCTCCTCAGCCGGCTGACCCACCTGTCTACAAATGATCTTGCCACGGATTCGTCCTTCCGGGACGGATGTCCCTCCGAGGCCCTCCGCTGCCTGGCTGGCTGCAGCCAAGCGCTCACGCGTTTGCCATCGTCGTTGCGAAACGCTGCCGCATGCCGAGCGTTCCCTTCAGGTAGGCCCGGGCCGAACGCTTCGCAGAGACCTTGCAAACCCTGCACCAGCCAGCCGGCAGGCAATCCTTTGGCCGGAACCCATCCCTGCGTCGGTCGTTCAAAGAGGCAAATGCCAATGGCAAATGGAGAGTCAACGTGAAGAATATCGTAGCTCTGACCGCGGCCCTCAGCATGCTGGGTGCAACCGCGGCCGTATCTCAGACGACCAATCAGATGCAGCAACCGCAGACACCTCAGGTGACCCCGCAGCAGCAGACATCACCTCCTGTCGGAGTGCCGCCATCGCCGCAGGCCCAGACTCCACAGTCCAAGACCACTCCGATGCAGCAACCTTCGGGTCAGGAGGCTTTCCTGAGCCAGCAACAGCCTGATCAAATGCTGGCGACGGATCTGATCGGGAAGAGCATTCTCGGCAGCAACAATGCGCGTATCGGCGACATCAACGACTTGCTGATCTCGCAGAACGGCGAGATCGTCGCCGCTCTCGTCGGCGTCGGCGGGTTCCTCGGCATCGGCGAGAAGGTCGTGGCCATCCCCTACGACTCGCTCAATCGTTCGCCGCAGTCAGACCAGATCACCGTCTCGTACTCACGCGAGGATCTCGAGCAGGCGCCTCAGTTCGTGACGGCGGAACGCGCAAGGAGCGGCACCGGCGGCACGGGTACGACCGGCGGCGGCAGTGCCGGCGGCACCCAGCGCTGACATCTTTCGAATAGGGCAGTCCGCTGCTGCAGCGGACTGCCCTCTCCTATTGCGCGGAACCATTGCGGGACTTCAGCCGTATAGGCCAACAACTGTCCCTGAGGAGATTGCAACGTGCCGATGAGATCGATGGAAGACCTGTTCCTGCACAGCCTGCAGGACATCTACACGGCGGAGAAGCGGATTCTGCAAAACCTGCCGACTATGGCGAAGCACGTGGGCACGAGCGAGCTCAAGAAAGCGCTCGAGCAACACAAGAACGAGACGCAGGAACACGTCAGGCGGCTCGAGGAAGTCTTCAAGCTGATCGGCCAGAAGCCGAAAGGCGTTGAATGCAAGGCGATCGATGGCATCATCGGCGAGGCCCAGGAGATGATGCAGGAGATCGAGGACAAGGAGGTCGGCGACGCGGCGATCCTCGCCGATGCGCAGGCCGTGGAGCATTACGAGATCACGCGCTACGGCACGCTGACGGCCTGGGCCAAGCAACTTGGACACGAGGATGCGGCAAAGCTCCTCCACCAGACGCTGGAGGAAGAAAAGAAGACGGACGAATTGCTCACGAAAATGGCCAAGGGCCGCGTGAACAAGGCAGCGGCGGCCTGAAACCCGCACCCCCCTCGAACCAAAAAGGGCTGGCGCCCACAAAAGCGCCAGCCCTTTTTCGTCCGGTAGCCGCTTCGCAGCAGGCGATCAATTCGCGCCCGCAAGCCTTTTGGCCTCGGAGGTCACGTCAGCCCGGAAGAAGACGTCGACACGCATGCCTGGCATGAGCGGCGGCCGGCCGTCCAGATCTATCATCACTTCCAGGATATCGATGTCTGTCGGCTTGCGCGGTCCCCGGCTGCCGAGCCGAGGCGGGCCGACGTAGGCCGCCACGCTGCTCACTCTGCCTTCGAAATCACGCCCCTCGAAGGCGCTTGACCGCACGACAACACGCTGGCCGACGCGGATTTTGCTGATGTCGCGCTCCTCGATCTCCGCTTTGACGCGCAGCCCCGAGACATCGCCGATCGTCATCGCAAAAGCCTCAGGTGACGGCGCCAGCATCTCACCCTCCTTCACGTTCACGTCGAGAACGGTGCCGTCGATCGGTGCACGGATGCGGGTCCGGTCGAAAGCGATCTCAGCGAGCCGTACCTCGGCGCGCGCCTGCGCCAAGGCTGCTTCCAGCCTCGTCGGCAGCGGCATATCCGAAGCTGCTGCTATGCGGCCCAGTTCCTGGCGCTCACGCTCGACCCGCTCTTCGGCCGCGGTCAGATTGGATCGCGCACGATCGATTTCCTCCTGGCTCGCATCATTGCTGTGACGCGCGACCAGCAGCCGATCCAGATCGACCCGGGCAGCATGCAACGAGCGTTCCGCATTGGCCAGCGCATCCTCGGCGTTGCGTCGATCCTGAGCCTGCTTTCCGACGCTTTCATCATCGCGTGCGCGGCGGCTCGCAGCCTCCTGGGCCTCCGCGGCAGCGAGGCGGGCGCGTGCTTCCTCTTCATCGAGGAGAACGAGCACATCGCCGGCTTTGACCTGATCGCCGGCCTGGGCCAGGATCCTGACCACGCGGCCAGGCGCTTGCGCGGTGAGCCGGATCTCGCCGCTCCTTGGCTCCACGCGACCCGGGGCCGATGTGACCCAGTCCGACTTCGCGGGCACAGGCTGTGCGACGGCGGTCAACGAGCTCGTCTGCTGCTCACGCTTGCGCGCCTCGGTCCATTCGTTCACGCCGTATCCGACCGCGGCGGCGAGCGCAACCGCGATCACCAGCGTCGTGACAGTCGAGTCGATCCTAGGCATTGGCCTTTCGCTTTCTCGTGATGTCGTATTTTTTCACATTCTTGTTTGCCTCGGGGCGGCGGTCCTCGCCGACGATCCGGCCATCCTCGATGCGGACGATCCGGTCGGCATAGGCGTGCGTGCGTGGATCGTGCGTCACCGCCAGAACCGCGTGATTGCGGTCCCTGGCAATCTGCGCCAGCAATGCCATCACCGCGTGCCCGTTCTCGCTGTCGAGTGCAGCTGTCGGCTCGTCGGCCAGGATCACGGACGGAGCACCGGCAAGGGCCCGGGCAACTGCGACGCGCTGCTGCTCGCCGCCGCTCATGTTGCGCGGATAGCTGCGCAGCTTGTGGGCGAGCCCGACGGCCTTCAGTGCACTTTCGGCTTTCGCCACGGTCTCGGCGTAGCCCATGCCCCGCACGTCGAGCGCCAGGCGGACATTCTCGAAGGCCGTCAACGTCGGGAAGAGATTGTAGGACTGGAAAATGAAGCCGATGTGACGGCGCCGCAGATCGGCGAGCTGCTCGGGCGTCAGCCCGTCGATGGTCTCGTCCTTGATACGTACCGAACCCGAGGTCGGCGTCAGGATGCAGCCGAGGATCGACAGCAGGGTCGTCTTGCCGCTGCCGGAAGGGCCCATCAGCAGCGTCAGCTCGCCGGCCCTCAGGGACAGGCTGACGCCCTTGAGCGCCCGCACGCGGGCCGCGCCCTCGCCCAGCTCCTTGACGATGTTGCGCGCCTCGAGAACGACGGGGTGACTCATCTGCTGAACACCATGGCTGGATCGATCTTCGTGACCTTCATGATCGCCGATACGGCCGAGATCGCGCACATGAAGAGCGTCAGCAGGAACAGCGAGACCGCCAGTCCCGGCGTCATGATGATGGGCAGTGCCGTGTGCGTGCTGAGCACCACGACGACGAGCGCGATGATCATACCCAGCACGTAGCCGATGACCGCGCTGAGACCCGCCTGCGCCAGGATCACCTTGTGAATGTACCCGGATGACGAACCGAGAGCACGCAAGGTCGCGAACTCGTTGAGATGGTCCTTCGTGCTCGAATAGAGCGTCTGCGCCACGATGACGGTGCCGACCAGCAGGCCGAGGATGGCACCGCCGATCAGCGCCACGCCGGCACCCGTCGAGAAGAGCCACTGATCGAGGCTGCGGTCGCGGAACTCGGCCTTGGTCAGCACCTCGACATTGGGCAGGCGCTCGGTCAAGTCCTTGCGCAGATGCTCGATATCCGTGCCAGGCACGACCTGCACGAGGAAGTACGTCGAATTCTCACTCGGCACGCCGAGCAACGTCCGTGCTCGATTAAGCGTCGTGAAGATGTACGGCGCCATCGTGAACGATCGGATTCCCTCGGTGATCGCTCGTATGCGCACACGGGTATCGCCGACCTGGGCGACGTCACCGATGCCCTTCACGCCGAGGTCGCCGAGATAGCTGCGATCCACCGCCACGCCGTCCGGCGCTTCTATCGAGGAAAGCGAACCTTCGACGATATTCCACGCCTTGAGGCCATTATCCTCCGCGTCCGATCCGACGATCACGGTATTCGTGCTGCCCCCGCCCGGCTTGCGCCATTCGGCAAACGACACGACGAGCGGGACGACCGCAGCGACGCCGGGGGCGGCAAGTGCCGCATGGCGCTCACGCGGGGTGAGCAGGATACCGCCCTCCTCGAAGCTTTTGGCGCCGTAGGCCGTGATCCAAAGCTCACCGTTGCTGTATTCGATCATGTCGATGATCATTTTGCGTGCGCCGAGGTAAAGCCCAAGCTGCACGGCAACGAGCACGATCGAAAACAAAATTCCGACGAGCGTGACGATCAGACGAACGCGATCGTGAAACAGATTGCGAATGGCCAGCGTCACTATCATCGGGTTTCCAAGGTCAGATCAGTTACACGCGATCGGGATGACTATCCGGGCACATGCGAATGTGAAGTACCGCAGGTTACACCTGGCCGCATTTCGAGCAATTCGTTGGGCATCGATCCAGTGCGAGCCATCCCGTGAGAGCCCGCTCCTTATAGAAGGTCTGCCATCATGGCGCCACTCCCCAGAGCGAGAGGAGTTAAGTATCGGCCTGAGAAGTCATGCCTCCACCTCGGCGAATGAGCGTACGAGTTTGGCACTTCCAAGGCATATCATCCCGACCATGGAGCTGATTGCACCTTGCAAATGAGTGCGTGAGGATCGTTCATGAAGTCTGATCACATGATCCAATATCGAATGCGCGCTGCAATTCCGCGGCGAGCTGCCGGCATCAGGCGTTTTGCTGTCAGTGCCGCGGCTTTTTGCTCGCTTCTGTCGGGTGCGGCATTTGAAGCCGGGGCACAAACCGCTCCGCCGGTCAACTCTCCCAACGCATCACCGACGCCCGTCGGTATCTGGTTCGATGATACCGGACAGGGCGCGATCGAAATCGCTCCCTGCGGCGAAATGCTTTGCGGCCGCATCGTCTGGCTGAAAGAGCCCACCGATGAGAATGGTCGGCCATTGACGGATGCTCTCAATCCCGATCCCCGCAACCGGCAAAGGCCGATTTGCGGCCTCCAGATCATCGGCGACCTCAAACCGCAGCCGGACGGCACCTGGGACGAGGGCTGGATCTACGACCCCAAGGAGGGCAAGTCCTACGACGTCGAGATCAGACTACGCGCCCCCGACCGACTCCAGATCAAAGGTTATCTCGGCGTCAAATTCCTCAGCGAATCCTTTATCTGGCAACGGGCGCCGGCTGAGCTGCCCCGCTGCACCGCGTAAGCGACAATAGAAATTGAGATAGAGCCGCCGGGAGCGTAGAACCGCGGCTCATCGCGACTATTCGCTGCCGGCTGCGGCCACGTTCTGCTTGATGCGCTCGACGTCCTCGGCCCCCTGGCGGCGCTTCGCGAGCCAATCGACGAACGCGATGGTCTTTTCGGCGACCAGCATCCGCTGCCGGTCCAGCGTAACCATGTGATAGGTGTCCTCCAGCACGATCACCTCGTTGAGACCGCCGAGCTGCTTTTGGAGCATCAACGTATTCTTGATGTTGCTCTGATCATCGAAGCGCGGATGGAAAATCAGGGTCGGCTGCTTGACCTCGCCGAGCACGTCCTTGGCAGCTTTGGCCAGCCATCGGAATTCCAGCACGGTACCACCCCGGCGGCCGAAGATGTCGTCGAGTTGCCGGCCTTCACTCTGCAGTGAATCCAAAACGAAACTGCGGATGCGCTCATCCTTGATGCCATAGGGCGCGCGTTCCCGGAAATGAAGAAGATTGGCGAACCATTTGTGCCGGACCAGCTTGAATAGATTGAAATACCAGGGAATGGCCCAGCCGTTCGGCCAGAATGTCGGCGAATAGAGAAGGCAGCCGTGAACCTGCTCCGGCCTGCGCGCCGCAAGCAGCAGTGCCAGGGGAACACCGGCCGATAGACCGCCGGCGAGTACGACGTCACAGCGCTCCTTGAGCAGGTCGTGCGCCTCCTCGACGGAGTTGTACCAATCCGTCCAGCCCGTCGTGTTGAGCAGCTCCTCGGATCCCCCGTGTCCGACAAGAAGCGGACAATAGACGGTATGGCCGGCTCGGTTGAGAGCCTGTGCGATGAAGCGCAACTCTACCGGGGTGCCGCCGAGGCCATGGATCAGCAGAACGCCGACACGCCCTCCGGGCAACAACAGCGACCCCTCGCTCTCCTGCAGCCGATCCTGCGTACTCATTGACGTCGCTTCTTAACTCTCGTTGAACTCGATGACTGCACTCACGCCACGTTGCCCGAACCATCTAATGGTCCGGGCCACTCGTTGGTTCGGGCCTAGAGCGTTGATGCGAATGCTTTGCCAGCTCCCATTCGGCAATCAGTCGCGGGTTGCGCGGATAAGCAGCGCGTCCAGCAGCTTGAGAGCCAGATCCATTTCCTCCTTCGTGATGTGCAGGCTGGGGGCCAGCGTCACCACGTTCTTGTAATAGCCGCCGATATCGAGCACGCAGCCGTAGCGACGCCCGCCGATATCGATGTCACCCTTCAAGCCCTCGTCGACCATCCGGTCGACAATGGCCTTGGACGGCGTGTAGCTATCGTGCGGCTCGCAGATCTCCATGCGCAGAGCCAAGCCCAGCCCATCGACATCGCCGATGGCCTTGTGCCGCCGCTGCAGGTCTTTCAGGCCCTCCAGCAGATAGGCGCCCTTTTCCATCACCATGGCCTCGTAATCCGTCTCGGCCAGCATCTTCATGACCTCGAGCGCGACGCCGGTGCCCATGGGATTGGAATTGAACGTCGAATGCGTCGAGCCGGGCGGAAATACGGTCGGATTGATCAGCTCCTCGCGCGCCCAGATGCCCGCCAGCGGATTGAGGCCATTCGTGATCGCCTTGCCGAACACGAGCACGTCCGGCTTGACGCCGAAATGCTCGATCGACCAGAGCTTGCCGGTCCGATAGAAGCCCATCTGGATCTCGTCCACGACCAGCAGGATGCCGTGCTCGTCGAGAACCTTCTTGAGCTCCTTGAAGAAGTTCGGCGGCGGCACGATGTAGCCGCCCGTGCCCTGCAGCGGCTCGACGAAGAAGGCTGCGAACTCGGCCTCGCCCACCTTGGGGTCCCAGACGCCGTTGTATTCACTCTCGAACAGCCGCGCGAACTGAGCGACGCAATAGCTGCCGTATTCCTCCTTGCTCATGCCTTTGGGGCCGCGGAAATGGTACGGAAACGGCAGGAAATAGGCGCGCTCGCCGAAATGGCCGTAGCGTCGGCGATAGCGGTAGGAAGACGTGATGGCAGACGCGCCGAGCGTGCGGCCATGATAGCCGCCCTCGAAGGCGAACATCAGGCTCTTGCCATTCTTGGCGTTGCGGACGAGCTTGAGGCTGTCCTCGATCGCCTGGCTTCCACCCACGTTGAAGTGAACACGCCCCTTCTCGCCGAACTTCTTCTCGGCATCGCGGGCAATCATCGCGGCCAGCTCAATCTTCTCGCGATGCAGGTACTGGCTCGCGACCTGCGGCAAGGTGTCGAGCTGCCGTTTGACGGCATTGTTCAGCCGGGGATTACGATAGCCGAAGTTGACGGCCGAGTACCACATCTGCAGGTCGAGATACTCGCGGCCTTCGCTGTCATAGAGGAACGAGCCTTCGCAGCGATCGAAGATCTTGGGCGGATCCGTATAGTGGACCGTGTCGCCATGGGAGCAGTATTCGGCTTCGAGCCTCAGGAGCTCCGCCTCGCTCAGGTCACTCTGCCGGTCGTGCAGCGGCTCAGAGCTGGCCGCCCAGCGCATCGGTTTCGACATCGCTACTCGTCTCCAATATGAGCCGGATGGGCTGCCGGATCCTCAGAGTGGGCCGCGATCCACTGGACCAGAAGCTCGGTTGCCTCGGTGAAATCGCGGAATTCGATATGTGGAAGCTGCTGCTCCCGGCAATGCGCGACGAGGAGACCTTTCGCGAGGACCAGGTCAGCACGTCCTGCTATGCAAAAGTCCGATCTCCCATCGCCAACCACGATACGTCCATTGGCGCGTTTGGCCTCCGCGAACCGGCATTTGCAGTTACCCGCGAGCGTCAGACAGTCGCTGCGGGCATGGGGAAATGCCAGCCGCCAGCGCCTTCCCCCGGCCCACGTCAGCCGATTGGCGCGGAAGGGCACGTTGACGCCGGCACGCTTCAGCACGGTGCCGACGGTCCTGTCCAGTCCGTCGGAGACGACCGTGACCGCGTGTCCCAGCCTGCTGCAAAGGCGAACGAAGTGGACGAACCCCGGATCGATCTCGATTTCATCGATGAAGCGATCGAATTCTTCGGGAGTGGCCCTGATGAGATCGACCTGGCGGACCATACACTCGCGCGAGCCGATGAGGCCGGCTTTCCATTGCTCCTCGATCTCCATCCAGCCCGGATCAGCGAATCGCTGGAGGAGGAGGTCGGTCGTATCGAGAGGCGCAATCGTCCCATCGAAATCGACGAACACATGAAACTTCATACGCGTACTCGACACGTGCAAACCTGCCAATACATCCGACGAGTGAATATGCCGACAGTATCCCCGGGGCGATAGTCCCTTTAGCGACCGGCAATCGCCATGCCAATGGTTTTCGTTAAGGGTGCGACTATCGATTGCTCCGATAGGTGACGCTCAAGCTCAAGTCCGATTGCACATAATCGCGTGGAAGGACGATTGCTAGCCCTGAATTGTGGTGCAGCACATCGGTAGCTGCAGATCAGCCAATCTCAGCAGGAGCTCTTGGTCTGCAATTATGGTAAACCAAGGCTCTATCATCATAGCAAGAGGAACGCTCAGCTAATGGCGAATATTGACACGAAAGCGGCAGAGGCCGAGGGAAAACAAAAAGGTGAACGCGCGGCGATCGTTCGCAACATCGCCGAGGTGCCGTGGCTCGAGTTCCCCAATCACTTCGGCGGCGCACTCTCGAAGCCGCTCGTGACGCCCGATACTGCCGGCTCGAAGCACCTGGACTATCGGATCTCCTGCTACCAGCCGATGGCCTACGTTGCCACCCACACGCACACGTTGCAGGAACAGATCTATCACGTCCTCGACGGCGAAGGTCTGATGCAGATCGACGGCAGGAGCCACGTCGTCCGCAAACATGACGTCATTTATCTGCCGCCCGGCGTCGAGCACACGATCCAGAACTCTGGCCTGACGGACCTCGTCTTCCTGGTTATCACGTCACCCACCCAGGACGCGTAATCTCCAGCCCTGCAACCATAGGTAGGTGGTGCGAGCCTGCGCACGCATCACCTGCTCTCCTTCGGGCAGATCGCCAAGATCGGTCTAGGCCACCGATGGCGGCGATGAAACCGAGAGTGCGGCAATTCGCCCAGCCCGGCGGCCGGAGACGAAGGCCCAAGCCAGATGATGGCCATGGCCCTTCAGCAGCAGGCCGCCCTGTCCGGTTGAACCGGCGGCGAACAGCCCGGGAATCGGGACACCGCTGCCATTGAGTACACGATGCGAGCTATCGACGGCCAAGCCGCCCTCGTTGTGTACGAAGACGGCCCTGACGGGACCCAGCGCCGTGAACGGAGGCTCGATCAAGGGAAGTCGATTGCCGGCATCGCCGGCTGCAGCCCCGAGGTGGGCATTGTGCTCGGATACGGCACCTGCCAGCGCCTCGCGCGACGCGCCCATCTTGTCGGCCAGGAGTTCGAGGCTCGGCGCCTCGTGGTAAACATCGGGCCGATTGCGGCGATAGTCGGGCATATAGGCATAGGCGATGCCGGGGGCCGTCGAGATGTAGTGTGGCCAGCCGGAAAACAGTTTCGCGATGCGCCCGTCGACCAGAATGTAGGCGACGCTATCCGGCTGGCCAGGGATGTCGTATGCGGGCTCCGCAAGCTCGTCCGTGAACCGTCTGCCGTCCCTGTTCACCAGGATCGCACCGTGCTGGAACAGGGCCGGTGACGGCGCCAAGGCCGTCGTGAGGAAGCTCATCACGAACGGCCGCAGGATGGCATTCGGCATGTTTTCCAGCGACCATGCCATGAACTCCGCGAGCCAGGTCCACGGCGGCATGCGCCCGACCAGATTCTGACGCGCAGGCGGCACGAAGCGAATTTCGGGGCCCAGCGCCAGATCGCCATTGACGATCCAGCCGCCGACGGCCATGGCCAACTTCTGACCGTCACCCGTGGCGGTCGGGTTGACGCCCGCCACCGCCGCCTCGCGCTCGCCCATGTAGGTGCGCTTGAGGTCCGGCGAGCTCGTGAAATCACCCGCGCTCAAAATCACGCCGCCGCGTGCCATGAAGCGGGTCGTACCGACCGAGGTCTCACACTCCACTCCGGTGACGGACCCACTCTCCTCGATCAGATTGATGGCTCGCGTCCGCGTGCGGATGGCAACGCCCGCGCGCCGGGCGGCACGCTCCAGGTGGTAGATGTAGGCACGCGCGTTCGGCAGCACGTTGTGCATGCGCGGCTGCTTGTGCGGGGGCTCGGGCATTGGTCCGAAGAAGCGAACGCCGTGCGACAGAAGCCAGCGGAACGTCTCCGGCATCTCGTCGCAAAGGATGCGCCGCAGCTCGTCGTTGTCGCGATTGGCAAGCGGTCCGGCGAAACCGGGCATGTCCGCGTAATGCCCATCCGGTCCGTCCTTGATGCCTTTGCGGATCTGATGCGGGGTCGCCGTCGCGGAAACGGAGCCGATCGACCACGCCGTAGAGCCGCCGAGGGCGGGATTCTTTTCGATCAGCACGACGTCGCGGCCGAGGCGCCGCGCCTCGATCGCCGCGGCCAGCCCTGCCCCTCCTCCGCCGACAACAACGACGTCCCAAGTCTCCGTGAACACGCTCCGCCCCACATTGCGATCGCACTAGCGCAAAGAGCTAGCCGTTGATCTCCCGTGCTGCCCGGCCGGCGCTGGCGCCGGCGATCCGGCCGAACACGGCGCCGTTCATAAGCCCCGTCCCGCCAGGATAATTGAAATAGAAGATGCCGCCGACCATTTCGCCCGCAGCATAGAGGCCAGGTATCGGCACGCCTTCCGTGTCGATGACCTGCGCCGAGGTGTCGATCTTCACACCTCCGAACGTGAAGGTGATGCCACACGTGACCGCATACGCCTCGAACGGCGGCTCATCGATGGTGTTCGCCCAGTTCGATTTCTTCACGGCCAGCCCGCGCGTGCCGCGGCCGTCCTTCACATTCGGATTGAAGGGCACATCGGTCATGACGGCCGCGTTGTAGGCCTTGATCGTCTCCAGCGCCTTCTCGGCATCGACATCGTCGAGCTTGGCGACCAGCTCCTCGAGCGTATTGGCCGAAACCTTCGTGACCTGCTTGATCCGGTATTCGTCGCGGAGCAGGTGCAGCACCTTCCTGTCGAAGATCTGCCAAGCGAACTGTCCGGGCTGCGCCAGGATCACACGGCCATACTTGGCATAGGTGTAGTTGCGGAAGTCCGCGCCTTCGTCCACGAAGCGCTCGCCGTTGGCGTTGATCATGATGCCGAACGGGTAGCTGTGCTTCTGGAAGTTGTCTCCTACGGCGAGATCTCCGAACTCGGGCGCATTGCGGTCCCAGCCGACGGCATGGCAGCCCGACCAGTTGCCGGTCGGCATGGCGCCGGCTTCCAATGCCATGCGGATGCCGTCGCCCGTGTTGAACCGCGTACCACGCACTTTCGCGAGGTCCCAGCCAGGACCAAGATAGCGCGTGCGCCATTCGGCATTCGCCTGGAATCCACCTGCGGCGAGCACGACAGCCTTCGTCCTGATGGTCTGGGTTCTGCCGTCATGGCGAACGCGGATGCCGGTGACGCCGCTATCGCCATGGACGAGCGACAACGCCCGGGCCAGGTAAGCGATCTCGATCCCGTTCCTGCGCGCCGCGTCCGTCAGCGCCTGCACCAATCCGGGGCCGCCGCCCCAGGCCTCCACCGTCAATCCGCCCCAGAACTTGAACTTGCCGTCGACCCTGAACGCCTGCCGGCCGTAGATGGGCTGGAAACGAACGCCTTTTTCGCGCATCCAGCGCATCGTCTCGCGGCTGCGCGTTACGAGCACCTCCGTCAGCTCGGGGTCGGTCCGGTACTCGGTCACACGGCCCATGTCATCGAAGAACTTCTCCTCAGTGTACGAGCCGAAATCCGTGTTGGCGATCTCCTCTTCGCTGAGATCCGGCATGAGGACCTTAAGGTCCTCGACGCCATCATAGACGCAGCGGATCGCGCCCGCCGTAAAGCGGCTGTTGCCGCCGGACTCGGCCTCCGGCGCGCGCTCCAGAACCAGCACCGAAACACCCTGCTCGGCAGCCGAGAGAGCGGCGCAAAGGGCGGCGTTTCCCCCACCGACGACGACGACGTCACATTGCTCAGGCAGCATCCAACTCCCTCCAGATCAACAGGCCCGCCCATTGCCATAGCCCATCTCGGCCAAGCGTCGCACGCTATCATCAATGCTTGCGTCGGGCTGGCGGGAGATGATCTCCAGCATGGGGCGCCGGGTATGCCCGATTTCTGCGAGAACAGGCGGCACGATTGCAAACGGGACCGTGCCCTCGCCAACCGGGTCGTGCCGATAGACTGTCTGCCCCGTATCGGAATAGTGGACCAGCTTCAACCGGCCGGATCGCGCACATTTGCGCAGCGCCTCCGCGATGTCCTCTTTGATGAACCAGCCGTTGGCCACATCGTAGATCACCGCAATGTCGGATCGTCCATACTGGTCGAGGGCGGCGAGAAGCTCGTCGGCGCCGGGCAGGAATGCGAAGGGCATGTTCTCCAGATAGAGCTGCGTGCCAACTTTCTCCGCGAGAGGTGCCAGCCGGTCGAGGGCGGCGAAGAAGTGGCCAAGCAGATTTTCGCGCGCCATCGGAAAGAGCGGATTGCTCTTGCCCGGCCCGATGATCACGCCGGGCACGCCGAGATCGCCTGCCAGCTCGACGATCTGTTGAAGCAGGTCGAGCGAATAGGCGCGCATCTCATCGGAGGCGCCGGCAATGTTGATATCGATGTTGGGCATGTTGAGCGTAACGACGTCGAGCCCTCTCAGCTCGAGATGGCGGCGCAGATCGCTGCGCTCTGCGGCACTCAGGTCGCGCGGCCATAAATGGCCGGGATAGATCATCAGCTCGAACTCGCGATAGCCGCGATCGGCGAGCTTGTCGATGAACTGCCGAGCGGTGTGATCGAGCGTATAGGAATAGGAGTTGATCCCGAAGTCGGCAGCGTGGGTCGTCATGAGCTTGATGCCTTTCATTGAGCTTAGCTCTTACGGAGGCGGCTCATCCGCGAGGCTAAGAGAGATCCGCGATCTGTCACCGGCCCTGCAGGCTCGCGATCATTTTGCGCCAGTCGCTGGTCGGCTCATAGCCGAGGCGGTCTCGAGCCCGCGTGGTGTCGATCACGGATGCGAACGGGTTCTTTTCGTAGATCTCCGGACGGCGGACCTCGGGCAGAGTGGCCCAGCGTTCTCGCGCCATTTCGAGCGTCGGGCGCGCGTTGAGCCCGTCGGCGGCCGAGATCAGGAACACTTCGTAGCCCTTGTATGAGGACCTCAGCGCCAGATCGAAGCCCTGCGCCACGTCCTCGGGCGAGACGTAGGCCCAGAAATGATAGTTCTGGACGTCGCTGCCGCGCGCCTCGAGCTCCGGGTATTCCGGCGGGAAGACGATATGCACCGGGCGAATGGCGAGCACCTCGAGCTTGCGCCGGTGCGCATAGCTCTGAGCGATGACCTCCGTCACCTGCTTGCTCAGGGAATAGAACTCCGTCGGGCGGACAGGATGGTCCTCATCGACGGGCAGGTACTTTGGCGGCCAATCAGGCGGATTGTAAGACAGACCGAAAACCGAGTCGCTGGAGGCGACGACGACCCGCTTCACGCCGGCATCCTCGGCGGCCTGCAGCACAGCCCAGGCACCCTGCACATTCGTGTTGAAGGTCACGTCGGCAGGGGCGCTGCGCGGGTTGGGAATGGCCGCCAGATGGATCACCGCATCCTGACCTTCAAAGGCCGCGCGCATCGCGGCGTAATCGGTGATGCTGGACTGGATCTGGCGCAAGCCATCGGCTTGCGGGCCACTGAGCGGCTTCACGTCAAGCACGGTCACGGAGCACTTGTTCCTAAGCCGGTCGACGACATAGGTGCCGAGCCTGCCAGCTCCGCCCGTGACGACTACGTTCTCGAAGCTCAAGGGCGTCTCCCATTCTCACGCACTGACGTTGCAGTGCATTGTCGAGATTATTTTCACATTGTGCGAAGTCAACCCACCATCTGAGACAATGATCTTAGCGGCTGACGCCGTGCCTCGTCACGCGCTTCGAAGAGGCTATGAGCGGTTGACGTCAAAACGACGACGCCAAGATGTGAATTGACGTTTCACGATATGAGATCATCATTATTGGAAACCGCCGAAAGGCGCGAGCGGGCGATATTCGACTAGGAAGGGCGAAACTTCATGAAAAGGGACAGCGCGTTGCAGAGGGCCACCATCGAGATTCCGATGCTCATCGGCGGTGAATGGCGCAAAGCCGACGAAATGCACGATGTCGTCGATCCTTATCGCAACGAGATCGTCGCCCGCGCCCCTCGCTCCTCGCTTGCCGATCTCGATGCGGCGCTGCAATCGGCTGTTGCGGCGAAGCCGGTCATAGCCGCGATGCCCGGCTATGAGCGGGCGGCGCTGCTCCGGCGCGTCAAGGCACTCCTGCTCGAGCGCGCGGACGAGGTCGCTGAGATCATGGCGCGCGAGACCGGCAAGGCCATCAAGGACGCCAAGGCCGAGGTCATCCGATCCCAGGACACGATCGAACTGTCCGCGGAGGAAGCGATCCGCATTGCCGGCGAGCAGGTGCCGCTCGATGGCTCGGCGATGGGGGCAGGCAAGATCGCCATGCTGCTGCGCTTTCCCGTCGGCGTGGTCGCGGGGATCACCCCGTTCAACGCGCCGTTCAACCTCGCCTGCCACAAGATTGCCCCAGCTCTGGCCGCTGGCAATGCCATCGTGCTCAAGGCGCCGCCGCAGGCACCAACCGTCGTTCACAAGCTCGCCGAGATGTTCGTCGACGCGGGCACGCCACCGGGCGCCCTCAACGTGCTTTATGGCGACATCGTCGGACCGGCGCTGGTGCGGGATCCCCGCGTCGACTTCATCACCTTCACTGGCTCGAGCCGCGTCGGCGCCGAGATCAAGGCGGCATCAGGCCTGCGCCGAGTTGCACTGGAGCTCGGTGGCGATGGTCCGGTCATCGTGGCCGCTGATGCCTCCATCGAGGAAAGCGCCGCGGTCTGCGCGCGCAATTCCATGCGGCTCGCCGGGCAAAGCTGCATTTCGGTGCAGAACGTCTTCGTGCACGAGAGCCTTCATGACGCCTTTCTCGAGCGCCTGGTCGAGCACGTGAAGCGGCTCAAGGTCGGCGATCCGCTCGACCTGCAGACCGATGTAGGTACGCTCATCGACGAGGCCGCAGCAATTCGCGTCGAGGCCTGGGTGAAGGAGGCCGTCGCGCAGGGCGCGCGCCTGCTCACGGGCGGCCGCCGGAATGGGGCGCAGGTCGAGCCCACCGTGCTCGCCGACGTGAAGCCCGACATGCGCATCGCCTGCGACGAGGTGTTCGGCCCGGTTGTCGGGGTGCGCCGTTTCAGTGATATCGGCGAGGTTTTTCAGCGTATCAGCGCCAGCCGCTTCGGCCTGCAGTGCGGGATCTTCACGAAGTCTCTTGATCTGGCGATGCGGGCCGTTCGCGAGATCCGGACCGGGGGCGTCATTCTCAACGGATCCTCGACTTGGCGAACGGATCAGCTCGCGTATGGTGGCGTCAAGGACAGCGGCATCGGACGCGAAGGTCCAAAGTACGCTATCAGGGACATGACCGAGGAACGACTCGTCGTGTTCAACCTATAGGCGCTTCTGCAGGGGCCGGCCGAATGAAGAAGCGAGGAGATGATATGGCCAGGGCGAGAAAGGAGCTCGACGCCATCGGGGGTGGGATTTCGCGGCCCGCAAAGTTAGGCGGGGACGTTGTCAAGGACCGTGGCGGCGTGCAGTCGATCGAGCGCGCATTCGCCATTCTCGAGGAAGTGGCCAGGCATCGCGAAGGCATCAGGCTCGGCGACCTCAGCCGGCGAGTCGGACTTCACAACAGCACCACGTTTCACCTCGTGAAGACGATGGTCCAGCTCGGCTATCTGCGCCAGATCCCGGAGACGAAGTATTATCGCATCGGCCGTCCTCTCTTTACGCTCGCGGCCAGCGCGCTCGACGAAACCGAGATGGTGTCGCTGTCGACTCCCATCCTTGAGGATCTGTCGCGGGTGACAGAGGAAAGCAGCCATTTCGCGGTACGCTCGGGCGACAAGATCGTCGTGCTGGCGCGCACGGCCGGAACTGGCGCCTTCCAGCTCACCGAGCGCGCCGGGGTGGTCCGCCCCGCTCACTGCACGGCCCTCGGCAAAGTGCTTCTTGCCTCGCTGCCTCCCGACCAGTTCGAAGCCTTCCTGAAGCGCTGTCCGCTGCAGGCGTTGACCCCCAAAACGATCACCGATCCCGAGCTTCTCAGGCGCGAGGTCGAGGAGGCCCGCGCGAACGGCATCGCCTACGACGACGGCGAGTTCAATCCGGAGGTCCGCTGCGTTGCCGTCCCCGTGCGCAATTTCTCAGGCCAGGTTATTGGCGCCATTGGAATTTCCGGCCCGGTCTGGCGGCTTTCGCTGGCCGCATTGCAGGACAAAGCAAGGCTGGTACGCGAGCGCGCGGCGAGGCTTTCAGCAGAATTCGGCTACGATGCCACCGGTTTACCCAAGCGCGGCGCTCGGGATTGAACTGTTAAGTTTATATTGACAGCCGTTTCCGTCTCGGCGATTTTCTAAACAAGAAACGTGCTCCCACATGATGAAATAAAATCGGGAGCGGAGGAAACTCACCGCGCCGTCGTGGGAAGGGCAAAGCACTTGCCATGCCGCGCATTCAGCACGAGACGAATTCATGGCGGTGCTGATTACAGGGTCCATGGGGCATGCGGGCTTCGAGCTCGTCCGCCAGTCTGTCCAACGCGGCATGGCCGTGGTCGCGCAATACCGCGACACATTCCGCGAGGCTGATGCGAAGGCCCTGGGCGGCACCGTACGCTGGGTGCGCTGCGACCTGACCGACGACGCGGATTTAAAAAGTCTTTTGGACGGTGCCGATATCGACGGCTGCATCCACACGGCGGCGATCCCCAACGAGCTCTACTGCCGTCCCGCCCCCCTCAATGCGGTGCGCACGAACACCGGCGCAGTCGCGTCCCTGCTGGAAGCGGCGCGGAGACGGAACTGGCGGCGTTTCATCTATGTGAGCACCGGTTCAGTCTTTCAAAACGCCGACACATCCAAACCGGTCTTCGAGGACGCTCAGCAGGCGGTCACGAACGTCTACAGCACCACGAAGTATTGCGGCGAATTGCTGACCAGCATGTATCGTTCGCAGTTCGAGATATCCGCGGCGACCGTCCGGATCTCTTGGGTTTACGGACCGCCGCTGGTTCCAAAAGAGCGCGAAAACCCTCGTGGTCCCATCCCGTACTTCCTCAAATGCGCGCTGATGGGAAAACCGGTTCGCGAGCCGAGCGGTGGTGATTTCGCGGCGAGCTTCACTCACGTTTCGGATGTGGCCGGGGGATTGCTGGCAGCCTACGAGGCGCCCTCGCTCGGCTATGACGCCTATCACCTCGGCTCGGGCGTGAACTACACGACGCGCGACGTCGTGCGTGCCATCAAGTCTGCCGTTCCGGACGCTGAGATCGAGGTTGGCGCTGGTACTGCGCCCTGGACGGATCACACCCGCATGCGCGGCCCGCTCGCAGGGGACCGTCTGCTGAACGACACGGGATGGCGCCCGCGCCTGAGCCTCGAGGACGGCATCCGATCCTTCGCCGAATGGATGCGGGCACACCCTGAGGTTCTGCAATGAGCCTGACGGGATCACACCCCCAGCTCGTCAAGAGATCGCGTGCGCTGCAATTGCTCGCGGAGCTGCCGGGCGCTGCATACCTCCTGTTCCTGATGTCGGTGCTGCTGAGTTTCGCGACGCCCGAGTTCTTCTCCGTCGCGAATCTCACGAACGTCGCGCTGCAGGTCGCCGTCCTGGCGATCGTATCTTTCGGAATGACGCTGGTGATCCTGACCGAAGGCATCGACCTCAGCCTCGGACCGGTGCTGGGGTTGTGCGGCGTGGTCATGGGATTGCTCGTCGTCGCAGGATGGCCTTTGGCTATCGCTGTCGGAGCGGCGCTCCTGATCGGCGCGGCTTTCGGAACGATGAACGGAATCCTTGTCGCCTACGTCGAGATGCCGCCGTTCATCGTGACGCTCGGCGCCTTCGGAATTGCAATGTCGTTCGCGATGGTGCTGACCGAGGGCAACTCCGTGACGGGATTGCCCGAGTTCGTACGGCTTTTCAACGAGGGTGTCTTTCTCGGCATTCCGGTGCCGATCTGGGCGACGGCTGTTTGTTTCGCCGTCACGTACATCCTGCTCTATCACACCAAGTTCGGCCGCTACACGTTCGCAATAGGCGGCAATCGGCAGGCCCTGATCCTCTCCGGCAGCCCCGCCCGCTTTTATCAGGTGCTCGTCTACGCTTACGCGGGGGCGCTCGCGGCGGTGGGCTCATTCATCATGACGGCGCGCATGAACGCGGCGCACCCGACCATCGGCGTCGGGCTCGAGTTCGATGCCATTGCCGCCGTGATTCTGGGCGGCACCTCGTTCGAGAAGGGGCGTGGCGGAATTACCGGCACCGTCATCGGAGCGCTCGCCGTGGGCGTTCTGCGCAACGGGCTCAACCTGATGGGTGTCTCGACGGAATGGCAGGTCGCCGTGGTGGGCATTGTCATCATTCTCGCCGTCAGCCTCGACTCACTTCGGGGGCTCAATCAATGACGGTGCAGGTCGTGGGGCAGAGGACGGGGATGGTGAAGCCCGAGTTGCTGGGGTTGTCGCCGGACCGCCTGTTCGTCGTTGTTTCGAGGCTCGTCGCCCTTTTGCTGATCGTGGTGACGATGTCCATTCTCAGCCCCTATTTCCTGACCTGGTCGAATCTGATCAACGTCGTTCGGCATGCCGCGCCGCTTTTCCTGCTGTCCGCCGGCCTCACGCTGGTGGTGCTGACCGCCGGTATCGACCTGTCTGTCGGCGCGGTGCTCGGATTGTCTGCCTGCCTCGCGGCTTCGCTCATTACCGGCGGCCATCCCGCGCTCGGCATCCTTGCCGCACTGGGCGCCGGGCTCGCCTGCGGTCTCGTCAACGGAACGCTGGTCGCGTACGCGTCCGTGCCGCCGTTCATTGCGACCTACGGTATGCTGTGGATCGCCAACGGGTTGGCCTACATTTTCATGCAGGGCGAGGTGATCTACGGGCTCCCGTCTGAGTTTCGCGTGATCGGGGCCGGCTTTATTGGACCTATTCCGGTTCCCGTTCTGATCATGATCGCCACGCTGATTGCATTGCATGTCCTAGCGCACAAGACGCCAATCGGCCGTGGCATCTATGCCATTGGCGGAAACCCGGTCGCGGCGCGGCTGTCGGGAATGCCCGTGCAGCGCCGGCTGGTCTTCGTCTATGCCATGAGCGGACTGATGGCGAGCTTTGCAGCGCTCGTCGTGATCGCGCGTACGAATGCAGCCGATGTGAGTCTCGGCGAGGAGCAGCTCCTGCCGGCAATTGCAGCTGTTTGCCTCGGAGGCACCTCCCTTTTCGGCGGGGTCGGTGGAGTTGCCGGAACTGCGGTCGGCGCAATCATTCTGGCCCTCATTCTCAACGGTATGAACCTGCTCGGCATCGGGACGTTCTGGCAGTCAGGTGCGCTCGGCTTCATCATTCTGGTCTCGGTATTCACCGACCAGATCGTGGGAGGACGAATCGGACGGATGAGCGGCGTCACCCAATAAACCAATAACGGCTTGGCAATGGAGGAAACGCAATGAAAATAAGCAGGCGTCAATTCACAGCAGGAACAATGGTTGCGAGCGCTGCTGCAGCACTCGGCACTTTTCCCTTCCGATCCGCGATCGCGCAGGGCGGAAAACCCACGATCGCATTTTTTGTAAAGAACGTCACCAACCCCTTCTGGAAAGCCTGCCGCATCGGCGCGGAAAAGGCTGCAAAAGAGCTCGACGTCAATCTGGAGGTCGTCGCGCCCACCAAGCCGGATAACATTGAAGAACAGACCCGCCTTGTCGAGGACTGGATCGTCAAGAAGCCTGATGCTTTCGTTTTCGTGCCCGTCGACTACAAGGCCCTTGTTCCGAGCATTCAGAAGGCGAACGAGGCAGGCATTCCGATCATCAATTACAACAACAAGATGACCGGCATCGAGAAGGTCACGTTCATCGGCTCGGACGACGCGCTGTTCGAATACGAGATCTGTAAGTATCTTTTCAATTCGATGGGCGGCAAAGGCAAGGTCGTGCACATCGATGGAGTGCCGGCCGCCATCACGGCTCAAATGCGCAAGCAGGGTTTCGAGCGCGCGGTCAAGGAGTTCCCCGGCATCGAGGTGCTGGCCTCACAACCCGGCCAATATCGGAGACTTCCGGCCGCACAGGTTTTCGAAAACCTGATGCAGCGTTTCCCGGAGATCGACGCCGTAGTGTCGGCGAATGACGATATGGCGGTCGGCATCGTCGAGGCGCTGCACGCCGCAGGCCGCGGCGGGCAGACGAAAGTCGTGGGAATTGACGGTATCCCGGATGCGATCCAGGCGATTGCCGAGGGCAAGATGTTTGCCACCGTCGACTTCTCGGGCCACGACCAGGCTTATCTCGGCGTTCAAGCCGCTGTGCGCCACCTCAAGGGCGAGAAGGTGCCACAGGAGATTCTGCTGCCGGTGTTCATCATCGACAAGAGCAACGTCGACAAGGTTGCCCGCACTCCTGAGGAGCGGCCCGTCCCCTCCTGGGACAAGGTGGTCGGCAAAGCCTGAGGACAATATCAGCGGATGGCGGGCATCTCGGCACCGCCATTCGCTAACGCTTGCATCCGGGCGAGATATCGAACCCGAACGGGAGACGCGATGACCGAAATGACACTGCCACTCGTGTCGATGCGCGGCATCTGCAAGCGCTATGGCGGCGTTCAAGCACTGAACGACGTCAGTCTCGACATCTACGCAGGCGAGGTGCACGCGCTGGTCGGCGACAACGCAGCCGGCAAATCGACACTCATCAAGATCCTGGCGGGTGCGGTGGCTCGCGACTCAGGAACGATCCATTTCGATGGGCGCGAGGTGGATATTCATACACCGCGCGATGCGAAGGCCCTCGGCATCGAGACCGTCTACCAGGACCTGGCGCTCGCCGATAATCTGGACGTCGCGTCGAACATCTTTCTAGGCCGCGAGCTGACCCTCAGCGGGCCACTGAAACCCTTCCTCGACATCCGCCGCATGGAAGAGGATGCACGCAAGCTCCTCGGCCGGCTCAAGATCAATATTCCTTCGATACGGCAGAAGGTGCGCTCGATGTCGGGTGGACAGCGGCAGAGCATCGCCATCGCCCGCAGCGTTTACTTCAACGCCAGGATCGTCATCCTCGATGAGCCGACGGCCGCGCTCGGGGTCGAGGAAACGCGGAAAGTTTACGACCTCGTGCGCGAGATGCGCAGCCAGGGCCTCGCGGTGCTGATGATCAGCCACAACCTTAATCACGTGTTCGAGAACAGTGATCGCATTACGGTGCTCAAGACGGGCCGATACGTCGGCTCGCGCCGGGTCGTGGAGACGACGCGCGACGAGATCCTGCGGATGATCGTGTCAGGCGAGGCCGACCCGCCGGCGACGGAAGCCCGGGAACAAGCCCCACGCGTGGCGGTGAGCTGACCCGCAGCCAGCCCGGGACGCCTCCATGCCGGAAAAAACCGCACTTGTCATCGGTGCCACGGGCGCAGTCGCCAAGCGGCTGATCGAGCTGCTGTCTGCTGATGACAATTGGGCGGTGGTCGGACTCTGCCGCAAGCCGCCGTTGGCTGACCGTCGCGTCCGATGGATCTCGGCCGATCTCGGCGAGCCGGCCCAATGCCGGGACGCCCTCGCGGCGCATCCGGATATTACCCACGTCTTCTACTGCGCGCGCGCCAAGCACGGCGAAGGCGGCGTCGAAAGCGTCGACGAGAATGTTGCCATGCTGCGCAACGTGCTCGATGCGGTCGAGCACACGGCGCAGAACCTTCGTCACGTGCATCTCGTGGAAGGCGGCAAGTGGTACGGCCTGCATCTCGGGCGTTATCCGACCCCCGCGCACGAGGACGACCCGCGGCACATGCCGCCCAACTTCTACTACGACCAGGAGGACCTGCTTCGCACGCGGCAGCAAGGGAAAGCGTGGACATGGTCCGCCTCGCGCCCCAACGTGATCTGTGATTTCGCGCCGGAGCGGCCGCGAAACCTCGTTTCCATTATCGGTGCCTACGCGGCCATCTGTGCCGAGCTCGGGCTTCGCTTCGATTTCCCGGGAAAGCCCGGCAATTTCACGGCCCTGACGGAGCTGACCGATGCCAGCCTGCTCGCGCGTGGCATGGTGCACATCGCAACGAGCCCGGCCTGTCAGAATAAGCCTTTCAACATCACCAATGGCGACCTGATCCGTTGGGAGCGCGAGTGGCCCCGTATCGCCCGGCTGTTCGGGCTGGAGCCGGGCACCATTCGAACCTTGCCGCTCGCCCGCTGGATGGAGGACAAGGAACCTGTGTGGCGGCGCATCGTCGCCAGACACGGGCTCGTGCCGCGCCGGCTCGACGAGGTCGCCGTGTGGGGCTTTGCCGATTTCGTGTTCGGTCAGGACTACGACGTCGTCTCGAACCTCAACAGGCTGCGCAGCTCCGGATTTCACGATTTCGTCGACACCAGCGAAATGCTCATCGGGCAGCTTCAGCAATACCGCGAGGCGCGCATTCTGCCCTGAGTGTCCATTGGCGCGCGGACAAGGGATTACTGGCGATGCAGTTCGAAAAGGTTCTCGTCACCGGCGCGGGCGGTCTTCTCGGTGGGTACGTCGTCAACGAGCTGCGGGGACGAGCCCGGGTGTCCGGTCTCGACATCACGCCGAGCAAGGGGGAAATTCCATTCACACGGGGCTCGATCGAAGACCCTGCCGCCGTGTCCAAGGCGTGCCAGGGGCAGGATGCCGTCATCCACATCGCCGCGCGTCCGAATATCTGGAGCGGCACCGGCACCGAGATCATGGGGACCAACGTCGTCGGCACATGGAACGTGCTGCAAGCTGCGGAGGAGGCCGGCGTCAAGCGCATCGTCCTGACCTCCAGCGACTCGGTGTTCGGCTATACCGTGATGTCGGGCGCGATGATCCCGCCCGACTATCTCCCGGTCGACTCCGATCACCCATTGCGGGCGACCGATCCCTATGCGCTGAGCAAAGTGCTCTGCGAGCAGATGGGCCGAAGCTTTTCGCTGCGCGGCAAAATGGAGGTGCTGGTCATCCGGCCGGTGTATGTTCTTTATCCCGAGTTCGAGTGCGAGGTGAAAGCCCGTGCCGCCAATCCGACAGGATACAATGGACCTGAAGCCGGTGGCCGGCAGCCCGCCGGCGGTGGACCAATGTGGCACTACGTCGACCCGCGCGACCTCGCCCGCGCTTTCCGGCTCGCACTGGAGGTGAAAAACCCGCGCTTCGGGGCGTACGTCATTTCCGCCCGGAGCACGCTCGCTCCAGAGCCGACCGTCGAGCGACTCGCACGAATCATGGGTCGGCAAATTCCAGTGAGGAAGCCTGAGGTTTACTCGGCCAATCCTTTCGCGCCGCTCTACGACCTTGCACCTGCGCGCGACGACCTCGGGTTCGCAGCCGAGCACGACCTGCGCAGCCTGCTTTATCCCGCAACGTGAGCAATGGATCCGCATCCATGCCGGTCCTCCATACCGCACACCTCAGAACGCATCCGCACGCGGTCGAGCTTTATAAGGCCCGGCTCCTACAGCACGCACGCAACAGCCTCGAGCGTGAGCCGGGTGGCTGCCTCAGGTTCGACGTGCATCAGGACCGGTCCGACCCGACGTTGTTCTTCCTGATCGAGGTCTATCGCGACGAGGCAGCGCTCGAGGCGCACCGGACCTCGCCGCACTTCCTCGAGTATCGCGAAGATACGAAGGACTGGGTCACCGATCGTCAGTGGTGGTACTGGACGCCGCTCGAGCTGCCGCCGGCCGGGAGGACTGGCCGATGACCGCGTATTCCAATCATTCCTTCCTGCCCGTCGACCTCACCGGGCAGAAGGCGCTCGTGACCGCTGGTGGCTCCGGAATCGGTCTCGTCATTGCGGAGGCGTTCCTTGCTCGAGGTGCGCGGGTCTGGATCTGCGATATCGATGAAGCTGCGCTGCAGCAGGCCCGCGAAAGACTTCCCGGACTTCACGCCAGCGTCGTCGACGTGTCGAAACCGGACCAGGTGGCCGGCCTGTTTGCGGATATTCGAGCGACGTTCGGCGGCCTCGACGTACTCATTAATAATGCCGGCATTGCAGGACCTACGGCGAAGATCGAGGACGTCAGCCCCGGTGCGCTCGCTGAGACACTCGACGTCAATGTGGGCAGCCATTTCTATTGCGCGGCCGAAGCAGTGCCCATGATGAAAGCCGCCGGGTCAGGCACGATCATCAATCTCAGCTCAATTGCAGGTCGGCTCGGGTTTTCCATGCGCAGCCCTTACGCGGCATCCAAGTGGGCCGTGATCGGCTTTACCAAGAGCCTCGCAGTGGAGCTCGGCGAGCACAACATCCGGGTGAATGCCATTCTCCCCGGGCATGTACGCACGGAGCGGTTCAAACGCGTTGCAGCCGCCAAGGCGCAGGCGCTTGGCATAACGCCCGAGGAAATGCGGCAAAGGATGCTCGAACCCGTTTCCCTGAAACGCAACGTCGAGGTCGAGGACATTGCCAATATGGCGCTCTATCTCGCCTCTCCATTCGGCCGCAACATCACAGGCCAGGCGATCAGCGTCTGCGGCGATGTGCAGATGATGCGTTAGGCGATGCGACGAGCGGCGGAACGGCTGCTTGACTTGCCGCAGCCAAGGCGCGCAACGGTTGCGTCATGAACTACCGCCATTCCTATCACGCCGGCAATTTCGCGGACGTGCTGAAGCACGCGACGCTGGCGCTCGTCATCGAACATCTGAAGGGCAAGCCAGGTGCCTTTCGCGTCATCGATACTCATGCCGGCGCCGGCCTCTACGAGCTCGATAAGGGGCCGGCAGAGAAGACAGGCGAATGGCGACAGGGTATCGGCAGGCTGGTTGGTCCTCATGCAGATCCGCTGCCGGATGACGTGCAAAAGCTGCTGGCGCCATACCTCGCCGCGGTCGCGGCCGAGAACGCGCCCGGCGAGCTCGATCTCTATCCGGGAAGCCCGCGCCTTGCGCGCACGCTCATCAGGCCGCAGGACCGTCTGATCGCCAACGAGCTGCATCCCGAGGATGGCCAGCTCCTGAAGGAGCTCTTCAGCCGGGACAGTCAGGCCAAGGTGCTTCACCTCGACGGCTGGACGGCATTGAAGGCGCTGCTACCGCCCAAGGAGCGTCGCGGGGTCATTCTCGTCGATCCGCCGTTCGAGGAGCCCGGCGAGCTGGAGCGGCTGAAACGAGGGCTGCGCGAGGCTGCCGAGCGGTTCCCGACCGGCATCTACCTATTGTGGTATCCCATCAAGGACCCGAAGCCCATTGCTTCCTTCCATCGGTCCGTCGCGGCGCTCGGGCTGCCGAAGCTGCTCGTCGCAGAGCTGATGATCCGCTCTTCGCATGTCGTCACCCGGCTGAACGGAAGCGGCTTGGTCATCCTTAATCCGCCGTTTCAACTGGATGAGACCCTGAACCAAATCTTGCCCTTCCTGGCCGATCGGCTTGGCCAGGACTCTGGGGCGGGCTTCCGGATCACATGGCTTGTCGGCGAAGACTCTGAGAACGCACAAACACACAACCTGAAATTGCGTTCACGCTGATTTGCCTTGCGCGGATCAGTCTCATCGCGCATAGTTGTCGCAGTTCGGGCGGCCTATCGGACCCGGCGGATTACGCTGAGCCTGCTGATGCTACTTGCGCACCTGCGTCGCGATCTCGATCGCACCTCACGATTCCCCGACAATCGGATCGGACTGCCTGGCTACGAGGGCTCGTGCCTTTGGAGGCACGGGCAAATGCCACCACTACGGGGACAAGGAGACCTCGCATGCGGCAGACTGGAACTGTCAAGTTCTTCAACCAGACCAAAGGGTTCGGCTTCATAACGCCGGATCAGGGCGGCAAGGACGTGTTCGTTCACGTCACTGCCGTCGAGCGCTCAGGCATCGGCAGCCTCGACGAGGGTATGCGCGTATCGTTCGAGACCGAGCCCGACAAGCGCGGAAAGGGCCCCAAGGCCATCAACCTGCAGACCTCTGCCTGAAGCAGCTTTGCATCCAAAGCTCTGCGCGGCAGTGCCACTCCTCTGCAACGCTCCCTGCAAAATTCAATCCGGGTAGGCACCGATCCGGATTGAAGCAATAGGAAATTAAGGCGGACTAGGGCAGAGTCGCTCCGTCCGCTTTTGTTTTTCAAAGGAGTACTTCGATGCTCAAGCTGACGGGTGCGCTTGTCGCCGGTGTCGGCGCTGCTGTCCTCTTGCTGGGTGCGGCCAATCCGGCCGATGCCAGGACCTGCATCAACAAGGCAGGCCAGGGCACGAACACCACGGAAGAGGGCGCCAAGTTCCAGGCCTACGAGGCTATCCTTCAGGCGACCGACTGGGGCATGTGGGCCAACTGGATGGCTACCAGCCAGAAGATCGGCGTAGCGCCCGGCTATGCTGTCAGCCGTGTCCGGTTCAAGTGCCAGAAGGGCACGGGCCTCGGCTCGACCTGCGTCGGGCAGGCGACACTCTGCAAGTGACCTGAAGATGTCGGCCGGGTGACGGTCCCCTATTCAAGTCGTTGCCCGGCTGCCACGCAATGTTGGCAATCAGCGCGAAAGCTCACGCGGCACCGCGCTTACAGCTTAACCGACGAAATCCTTCTTGAGCATACTGTGGCGTTCTGATTTTTGCTCAGGAGGCAAACATGAAGACCCTGTCAGCCATTGCTCTGGGTGCCGCCCTCAGCGCGGGCTTGGCATTCGCACCGGCGGCCCAGGCAGCAAAATGCGTGATGGCCGGCGGCTCTGCCACAGGGCTGACCCAGGACATCGCCAAACAGCTTGCGACGATGGCGCTCAATCAGTCCATCAGCAACTATGGCGGCAAGGCGAGCGGCAAGATCGCATTGAAGTGCGACGCCAACCTGGTCATGTCGAGCTGCACCGCCAAGCAGCGCGTTTGCAAGTAATCCAACCGGACACCATCGATTAGCCCCGGATTATTTGACGTCAGGGGCCATCCTTCGATCACGGGCCGAATCTGGCGCCGACCGTGCGGCGCCAGTCAGGTGCGGCCGGGTTCTATCTGCCCCGCAATACACTCGTTGACCTGGCGGAAGCCGTCCGTTGACGCACACGCGTTGCGTGCAGCCCTTGGCCACCGGCCTGGCCTCACGAATTTGTGATCAGCCTTCTGAATTTAGCTCATAGGCGCGCAACCACTGACCGTCGGCGGCGTTGATAGGGCCTGGCGAGTGAACCGCTGATTCACGTCTCGCGTGTATTGTTGATTTATGCACCCTTGAGTAAAGGCAGGTCTGTGATGAAGCGT